>JAZUKQ010000039.1:0-7368 GCA_045643325.1 Kiritimatiellia bacterium
CGAGAACCAGGGCGGGACGTCTCGGACTTGCTGTGGGGCAGGGCCGACAGACCCTGACTCCCTTATCTTCGGCGAACGTAGCCCTAATGCAGGTCAGTCGAATGTGGAGAGCCCGCCGAACACTTGACTAACCTATTACCTCTCCGGAGCGAATTTCATTGACCCGGAATTAGAGGACGTGCTCCGCGCCGGTGGAAATTTCGCGCCGGAAACGCTCAACGGAGCCTGGTGGCGTCTCCTCTCCAGCGGATTCGTCCATATCGGCATCGTCCATCTGTTCTTCAACATGTATGTGCTCTACTCCACCGGATGCCTCGTGGAGCAGTTCTTCGGACACATCCTCTACGCCGGCGTCTATACCGGCGCCATGCTCGGCGGCTCTCTTCTCTCCATCGCCGTGCACCAGAACGTCGTCTCCGCCGGGGCCTCCGGAGCCCTCTTCGGACTCTTCGGCGCTATTCTCGCCTTTATGCTCCGCTGTCGGGAATCCGTCCCCGCGAAAATCCGGAAGAACCTTGTTCAAAACGCATCCGTCTGCATCGGCTACAACCTCCTCTACGGCGTCCAGGCCGGCATCGACAACTGGTGCCACCTCGGAGGCGCCATCGCCGGATTCGCCTGCGGCTATATTGCCGCCATTCCCCTCCGGCAACCCGATCGGGAGTCACAGGTCCTCAAGCGTTTCCTCGTCCTTGCCGCCTTCATCGCCGCCTTTTCCATTTCCGCCTACACCTACCTCCAGCGCTCGCAGCATTCCGGCTTCTATACCGCCCTCAAACAGTGCGTTGCAATCGATGAGTCGTTTATGGAAAACCATCCGGACGTCCACTTCGATATGGAGGGCCTCTCTCGCGAGGAAGCCGTCCAACATCTTGATCTTTTGCTCAAGGAACTCGTTTCCCCAAAACTCGAAATTCTCCAGGCCGTCCCCCAAAAAGACATTCCGGCGAACGCGCAGAAGGAATACAGCCTGTACATGGAACTCAACGAGACCCAGCGGGACGCCCTCTCCCTGCATCGCAAAGCCATCCTTACCCAAGACGCCTCCCTCACTCCCGAAATCCAACGTCTTTACGAAAAAGCCTTCACACTGGAATCTTTTTTGGGAGTAGAGTAGGTGCCCCCCCGTCTCCATGCTCCACCCCGGCCCTAGCCTTCCTCCGTCGGCACCGCGGTCGTCTCGTCCTCGTTCCAGCGTCTGAACTGTGACATAAAAACGGAAAAGCGAATCCGCGTCCTTGTCTGTGTACTGGTTGTCCTTGTGGCGATTCCCGTCCTCCGGGCTCCTCTGTCCCCGAAAAGCAACGCGGCAGAACGGCGCGGATTTCCTATGACTTACCCCATCTCCAAAACGAGATCGGGAGGGAGACCCGAGGCGTGTCGGCCGAGAAAATTTGTTTCTGCGGCATCAAGAAAACCGCGGGACGGCTTTCCTTCGCGGCGAAAAACAGGCCGGAGCAAGGCGAGGCGAACTGCGTGGGCTACGCCCAAGTGCGCGCGGACATCGCCACTTGCGCATTACTCCGCCGACTTCCGACGAGGAGTTTTTCTATCCGGCGATAAGGCGGCAACTTGCCCGTTTCTTTTGGCAAGAGCACCATCTTTTTTTTGTTATCTTCCGGTTTTCGCTCTGATATAATTTCCCGGTGTCTGGACATGGTGTCCGGGTCCAAAACAAGGAGGTTCGTCATGAAGTTCTGGAAATGCGCCATCTGCGGCAAGATTATCGGCATGGTGAAAGACACCGGTGTTCCCACCGTCTGTTGCGGGCAGCCCATGTCCGAACTGATTCCCGGGACGACCGACGGGGCGCAGGAGAAACATGTCCCGGTCTGGACCGTGGAAGGGAATCTGGTCAAAGTGACGGTCGGAGAGGTCGAGCACCCGATGCTCGAGAAGCACTTCATCGAGTGGATCGCCGTTGAGACCGACAAGGGCAACCAGCGCAAAACACTGGCTCCCGGCGACAAGCCCGAAGCCGTGTTCGCGCTCCTGCCCGGCGAAAAAGTGCTCGCCGTCTACGAGCACTGCAATCTGCACGGACTCTGGAAGGCATAGCCCATCCTCCGCGTCTGCGGCAGACAGAAGGGCAGACCCCGCGAATCCGCGGAGTCTGCCCTTTTCGTTTTCCCGAGAGTCCTCCTCGGCATGACCAAAGTCCGGCCACCGGACGGAACGATCTATTTCAAAAACACGGCCGCTTTTTGTCTCTTCCGCGGACCGCGCCGACAAAAGTTGCCGCCTCTCCGTTTCATTCCGGGCGCGCGACTTCGCGAACACCGTCGACAGGAAGCCAGACCCGCCGAAATCTGATATACTGCACCCGTTCCGAATCCGTCATACCGACCGTTTTCCCGTATGAAAAATCCGACAGAAATTCCCGTCATCGACCGGACCGCCCCCACTGTCTGGGAGTCGCCCGACGGCGGACGTCTTCTCTACCGTGTCCACGTCCCCGCCGGGGCGAAGGGAAAACTTCCGCTCTGCGTGTTTCTCCACGGCGCCGGCGAGCGGGGAGACGACAACGCCAAGCAGCTTTTCCACTGCGCGAAGGACCTTGTCGACTATGCCGACACGGTCGAGCCCGCCGTCTGCGTGTTTCCTCAGTGCCCCGAGGGCGCACAGTGGGTCGACCTTCCCTGGGCCGAGACCGGACACACCCAGCCAGCCGAGCCCTCCCCGCAGGCGCGGATGGCGCTCGAACTGATCGAATTTCTTAAAACCTCGCTTCCGATCGACGCCTCCCGCGTCTATCTGTGCGGCATCTCCATGGGTGGATACGGAACGTGGGACCTTGTCTCCCGACGTTCCGACCTGTTCGCCGCCGCGATGCCCGTCTGCGGAGGAGGCGACGCCGCGGTCGCGGCCAAGAAACTCGCCGACTTCCCGCTCTGGGTCGTCCACGGCGGAGCGGACACCGTCGTCCCGACGCAGAACTCCCGGGAACTCGTCGTCGCGCTCCGCGCCGCGGGCTCGAAGCGGCTCGTCTATACCGAATGGGCCGGCGTCGGGCACGATTCCTGGTCCCGCACGTTCGCGAACCGCTCAAATCTCGACTGGCTCTTCTCGCACAGGAAATCCGCCCTCTAGTCCCCCATGAACGATACGTCCTCCCAGCAGGTCCGGCTCGTAACGGAGTCGGAGATTCTCGGTAACCTCATCCTGACATGCGACGCGCCCGGAGAGTGGGCGTTCACGCTCGGCCGCGTCGAGTCCTCCGCGGAAACGGAGGTTTTCCATGTCGCGTGCGACGCGCCGGGAGACCGCCCTCCCCCCTCGTTCATGCTGAGCTGCGGTGTTCCGCTCGGCGACATCGAGGGCGTCTGGACCCCGTTCGACGACCATGTGAATCTCCCTCCCGACTGGGGATGCTCGCGCAAGAGCGACATCGCGCTCTGCCTTCCGCTCTGCTCGCTCGTGGGAAGCGGCGGCACCAACCGGCTCACCGCCGTCTGCTCCGAGGCGTCCCGGATGGTGGACGTCCTCGCGGGATTCAACGAGGAATCCGGACGCGTCACCGTCCGGCTCAAGTTCTTTATCGCGCCCGAGGCACCGCTCTCCAAATGGGAGGCGTCCGTCCGGATATCCCGCGGAGGCACCTTCTCCCAAGCGGTCCAGGAAGCCTCCGCGTGGCTCTCGTCCCTGCCCGGCTATGCTCCATGCGTCGCGCCGCCCGACGCGTTCGAACCGCTCTACTCCTGCTGGTATTCGTTCCACCAGAACGTGAAGGACATCGAGGTCGAGGCCGAATGCGCGGAGGCCGCCGCGCTCGGAATGCGCGTCGTCATCGTCGACGACGGATGGCAGACCGACGACAACAACCGCGGCTACGCGTTCTGCGGCGACTGGGAGATTTCGCCGCGGCGCTTCCCCGACATGGCCGCGCACGTCCGCCGCGTCCATGAACTCGGCATGAAATATATGGTGTGGTACGGGCTTCCGTTCGTCGGATACAAAAGCAAGGCCATCGAGAGATACAAAGGAAAGCTTCTCCGCAAAGAGGACCGGCTCGGATGCGCCGTCCTCGATCCGCGTTTCCCCGAGGTCCGCGCGGGGCTCGCCGCGACATGCGAGAAGGCCGTCCGCGACTGGGACATCGACGGTCTCAAGCTCGACTTTATCGACGCCATCCATGTCGTCGATACGGACCCCGCCGTCGCGGAGAATTTCGCCGGGCGCGACATCCGCTCGCTCCCGGAGGCGGTCGACGCCCTCATGCGGGACATCACGGAGCGCCTCGCCGCCGTGAAACCCGGACTTCTCATCGAGTTCCGTCAACGCTATATCGGTCCGGCCATCCGGAAATACGGCAACATGCTCCGCGCGGGCGACTGCCCCGGATCGTCCGAGAGCAACCGCATCCGTACCGCCAACCTGCGGCTCACCTCGGGCGCGACCGCGGTGCATTCGGACATGCTCGAATGGAACGCGGAAGATACCCCGGAAGACGCGGCAAGGCAGATTCTCGCGGTCCTCTTCTCGACCATCCAGTACTCGATGATGCTCCGTCGGCTTCCGCGGGAGCACAAAGACATGATCCGGCACTGGATCGAATTCACGAAGGCGCGCCGAGACACGCTTCTGCACGGCGAGTTCGTCGCGCCCGACCCGGTGGGAGAATATCCGGTCCTCCTCGCGAAAGGCGCGGAAGAGACCGTCGCCGCGGTATACCGCGTCGGGACGCTCGCTGAGATCGGCGCCGACCGCCCCGTCGTCTGGCTTGTGAACTCGACAGCAAGCGACAGCCTGTGCGTCCGCCTCTCCGCCGCCCCGAAGTCCGTCGAGTTTTTCGACACCTTCGGGCGCGGGGCCGGCATGGCCGGACCCGTCGGCGCGGGGCTCCACGATCTCGCCGTTCCGCGGTCCGGCTACGCCCTGCTCCGGTTCTAGGCCTGCTCGAAGAAGAGGATTCCCGAGTCCGCGCGGGCAACCGTGACGGTCGCCCAAACGCCGTCCGGTCCGCGATCGAGCACGACGGGACCGAAGGATGTCGCCTTGCCCGCGGCGGCGCCGCGAATCCGGTATCGGTAGGTTCCCGGCACGGCCGCGAAGAGACAGACGACGCCTTGTCCGTTCGACGCGTGGATTTTCTCATGGACCTCGAACGTCTCCCCCGGACGACCGACGACATACGGATCGGCCGCCGTGATGTCGTCGCGGACCCGTTTATAGGCGGAAAGGACCTCGTGGAACAGATCGACGCCTCCCTTTGAAATCGCGGGAAGATCGCCCCAAACGCCGTTCTGTCCGAGAATCAACGAGGCGAGACC
Source organism: Kiritimatiellia bacterium (assembly GCA_045643325.1). Lineage (GTDB taxonomy): Bacteria > Verrucomicrobiota > Kiritimatiellia > RFP12 > JAZUKQ01 > JAZUKQ01. The sequence goes on from JAZUKQ010000039.1 coordinate 5,271, forward strand.
GATGCGCTGGGACTCCGCGGGATCGTCGGGAAGATAGTGGCACATGAAGAGCACGGACGGAATCCATTTGTCGTACGAGAGCCCCTTGCGGCAGATCCATGTGCGGGCGGGACCGGGGTGGAAAAAGAGATTGAACCATCCGTCCTTCGGGACCGGCACATCATAACTCGAATAGTACGGCCCGTTGTTTATGGCGAAGAACTTCCCGGCGGAAAGGAATCCGAGTCCCATGCAGCGGCCGCCCTCCGTGACGTCCATATCCACAATCGCGTCGGGAAACGCGCGGCAGACTTTGTCGGCGGTCCGCGTCAGCGCGCGGATCATCTGGAACGCGTAGCAGTCCCGGCGTTCCGAGACGGGACTTCCCGGTTCTCCGTGACCATGCGCGCCGGACTCGCATCCGTAGGAGTCGACGGCATCCCATTTGAAGTACCGGACGTCCAACTCGCGCGCGACGCGGATCAACTCGTCCGCGAACGTGTCCCAATACCCGTCAACGAGACACAGGGAATGACTCTCCTCCGTCTCCCATACGGGATGCGCGTCGGTCTCCTTCCCGTTGTTCCACATGATGGACTTCCGGTGCCTCGCGAGAATCTCGCTCGAGACCGCCGCGGCCGTCGGATTGAACCAAAGGCCGAGCTTCATTCCGTAGTTTTTCAGCATCTGCCGTATCCGCGCCATGCCGTCGGGGAATCGCGCCGGATTCGGTGTCCAGTCTCCGGTCCGGAGGAACCACCCGGTATCAATGACGAATACGTCGACCCCCATCTTGTGGGCGATCTCGATCTCGGTCTCCATCCGCCCGTGGTTCATCGAGTCGAGGTACGGTTTCTGACGGTAGGCGCGGTTGCGTTCCTGATAGTTCCATGTGTTGTAGAAGATATACGGCTTGCGGCTCTCCGCGTTGAGGGAGCACCAGCGGAGCTGGAACGTGCGGTACGCGGAGGCGAGATTATCAAGACTGCCCGCGACCGCGCCGAACTGGAGCCACAGAGTCTCGTAGGGGCGCTCGTCGACCGGCTGTCCGTCCCAATAGTTTCCGCGAAGCGCTTTAAGCGTGACGGCGTCATGGTTCCGAACGAACGCCAGGAACTTGTCGGGGTACATCGAGCCGTGCTCATATGCGGACAGGAACGTGATTCCGCCGCGCCGTTCCGCGAGAATCGGACCCATCGCGTCGGGCTCGTGACGGAAGGCGGGAAGTTCGTCGAGCCGGTACCCGTGAGCGAGTTGGTCATACCCGGAGAGGCGGACCTCCGTGCGCTCCGCGGAGACGGGGGACGCATAGGAGAGATACTCCGTTCCGTCGTGTCCCGACGTCTTGGTGAGCCGCATGCCCGGTTTCCCGGAAAGGGTGTAGCGGAACCGGATGAAGGGACTCTCGTCGCAGAGCCGGACGACCATTCCGAGACGGGCCCCGCACGGAAGCGCGCCCTCCATCGAAATCTCGACGATATGGTCCGTCAACGCGACGCGGCCGGTCTCCTCGAAATCGGTCGGGCCTCCCGAGAGTTCTCCGTCGATCTCGAACCGGGGCCATCGGATCTCGACGGTCTCGGATGCGCCAGCGGTCAGATAGCGCAACGCGGACGATCCGCCAACCTCAAGCGTGAAAAACGGATTGGTGTATTTCATGAACAGCCCTTTCGCAAGACTGTCATGAGTATAGCGGTTTCGTTCTTCAAGTCAACGTAACGCATGACACTCCATTGTCCCTCCGTATGTCCCTCCGTCGGATTCCGATATTTTCCGCGCGTACAAATTCAAACTCATTTTTCACAAAAACATTAGACTTTTTCGCATATTCACGGGCAAAATCCTCGCGAGGGGCCTCTATTTCCGCCTCGATGCCTTTTCCGGCGCCGCGAGGCCGACGAGGGGGCGGAGGCGGGCCTCCAGGCGGGCGAGAGAGGCCGGGCAGGCGGCGAGATGCGCCGCCGCGAGCTCTCTCGATACGTCGAACTGGATCCGGACGAGTTTGTCGTCCGTCCGCCGCCGCGCAGGGTGATAGACCCAAATCCGCGGCGAGGCGCAGAAGAGGTAGCGGTAGGCGAAAGGGAGGTCCTTGTGGACGCGCGCAGCGGCCTCCGCCGTG
>JAZUKQ010000040.1:0-4568 GCA_045643325.1 Kiritimatiellia bacterium
GGCGCCTCCCTTGAGGGAGGTGCCCCGAAGGGGCGGTGGGTGTTGTTGCAGAGGAGGAAAACACCCCCAGCCGCAAGCGGCAGCCCCCTCGCGGAGGGGGCCGGGCTCCGCCCGATGGCGGCGCCGTGCCTTTGCCGCGCACGGTGTACTCCCCCAGCCGCAAGCTCCTCCCTTGAGGGAGGTGCCCCGAAGGGGCGGTGGGTGTTGTTGCAGAGGAGGAAAACACCCCCAGCCGCAAGCGGCAGCCCCCTCGAGGGAGCCGGGCTTCGCCCGATGGCGGCGCCGTGCCTTTGTCGCGCACGGTGTACTCCCCCAGCCGCAAGCGGCAGCCCCCTCGCGGAGGGGGCCGGGACGGGGTTAGCGCAGTAAGAACGTCGTCCCTTCGCAGCGTGTGTACCAGATTTGGATGGACGAGTCCGTCGTCACGGTCTTGAAGCAGCCGCTGTTTTCGACGACGAACGTCGGCTCGACGACGGGGGCCTCGAGGAACAGCCACGTGCCGGAGCCTTCGCCGGAAACCGTCACCGGGACCGTGACAGCCCCGAGCACATCGGCCGTGGACTTCACCGCGCAGGCGCGGTTGCCGTGGCGCGACGAGAACGTCGCCGCGGCGCGGCTGCCGTCCGAGAACGTGAGCGCGGCGCCGAAGTTCATCTCGCCGTCGTCCGGAAGCTCGGCGGACCCGACTTCCAGCGTGCAGTCCTCGTACAGCGTGACGGCCTGGTTGAACGTTCCGCAGCCGGCGAGCGTCGCCCCGTTCGTCACAACGACGGCGGAGTTGGCGAACGAGCCGTCCAGCTGGAAGGTGCCGCCTTCGATGGTCGTCTTGCCCGTGTGCGTGCAGGCGCCCGTGACGCGCTGGCGTCCCGTGCCGACCTTCGTCAGAATGGTATAGCTCTCGATGGATCCCGTGTACAGCCGGTCGGAATTGTCGTATCCGAAGACGAACTGGCACTTCTTGTTGTTCCCGCGGAACAACCGCCCGCCGCCGTAGAGGCTGTCCACGGCAAGGTTGTTGTCCCCGGAAAGGTTGCCGTTGAGGAACAGGCGCGTAGGACGGTCCTCGGTACGGCCGAACACCTCGACGGCGTTCGCATCAAGCCTGCCGTGGATGTAGATGTCGCCGTACAGCGTCGAATCCGTGATCGTCCCGGCGTCTATGTAGAGGCTCGTGCCGGTGTATTGGGTGTCGACGGTCTGGGCCGTCTGGAAGAAGACCGCGCCATTGGACCCATGGAGCGCGCCATACCAGTAGGAGCCCTTTCCCTGGGAGTTGTGGATGACGCCCTGGGCCGTGCCGAAATCGACGGGGCAGGACATTCTCGGCGAATTGTTGCGGTGGTAGCCGAGGCCGACGACGCCCGAAAGCACCGTGAGCGTCGCGTCGCCCGCGACGCCGGTGCTTCCCTTGTTGGGGTCGGAGCCCTCTAGGAACAGCGAGTTGATTGTCGTGGGCAAGTCGTTCGTGGCGGTGGTCCCGACCGGCAGGAACACATTCACGTTCGTGATTTCGCCGATGGGAAGGTACCTGATGTATTCCTCCGCGTACAGTTTGCGGAAACCGTTGACATCGTAGGTCACCTGGCCGTCATTGTATTTGCCGTTGCCCTCGGAACCGAGGAGATACGGATAAATGCTGATATCGGGGCTGCCCACCTCGCCGCCGCCGCCGTAGAGGGTCGGGGCCGTCGTGCACATCAGGCGGGCACTAGAAACCTCGTTGGTTAGTCCGAGATTGGTGCCGCTCAGCATGGCGACGCCGCCGTTTTCGCGCTGGATCTCGCTCGCCCGCAGGGTGCAGAGCTTTCCGTTCGCGGTCAACGTGATCTTGGCCACGCCGCACTGGGGGAAGGAGTCGAGGACGAGGGGGCCGGCAATGACGTCCTCCACGTCCCCGCTCTTGTTGCCGGCGTAGGTCAGCGTGCCGGAGCGCAGGCGGACGCTCTTGGCGCGCGTCGAGCCGCCGTTCCCGGAAGAGCTGTTGATGGACAGCGTGCCGCCGTCCACCTCGATGTCGGCGTTGGGGAAGGAGCCGAATTGCCCGGACAGGGTCAGCGTGTACCCCTTCGGGACGGTGACCGTGCCGGTCGTGGTGTTTTCAGCGGAAACGGTCACGTTGCCGGTCAGCAGCACGTCCGCCGAGCCGCTCATCGCATCGACATTGATGGTCAGCGTGGCCGTTCCGCCGCCAACGGAATAGACGCCGTTGACGGGCGTGATTGTGCCGCTGTAGGTGGAGTTTACAGCGGCGCCGAACTTCAAGGTGGGATAGGCGGAGAAGTCCAGCGTGTTGTTCTCGTTCACGCGAAGGGCCAGGTAGCCCGTCGAGGCGGGGTCGATCTGGCCGCTGGCGAGAAGCGCCGCGCCGCTGTAGGTGGAACTGGTGCCGAGATTCGCGCCCTCCTCGACCAGGATCGTCGCGCTGGTGGGAAGTGTGTTCGCGCCATCGAAGGCCAGCGTCCCCTCTTGGATGTCGATATCGCCGGTGAACTGGTTGGTGTTCTTCAGGACAAGCGTGCCCGCCCCGGCCTTCACCAGGCTGTCGCCCGTGAGAATGCCGTTGAAGTTCCAGGTTCCCTCCGTGCAGGTCAGCGTTGTCGGGGAGCCGAGGATCAGATCCGCCGCCGTCGCCAGCGTCGCACCGCCCATCTTCGTGACGGAGTCGATGCCGAAGGGGCTGTCCCCGGCGATTTGGCCTCCAAAGGTGATGGTGTTCTTGCCGACGGTGAACTTTATCGGGCGGACGATGGTGATGTCCCCGGCACCCAAGTTAAACGATTTGTTCTGGTTGTTCTCGAAGTTGATGTCTCCTTCGAAGAAAAACGGATTGTTGTTCGAGAAGGTGACGTTGCTTCCGCCCTGCACGTTGAGTTTGATCGTGCCGGTTTCCGTGCCGAGATGGACGGGGCCGGTTCCGAAGGCGTTCGAGCTGAAGCAGACGAGTCCGGGACCCGTGATCCAGGTGCCGCCGGCGTAGGACTGTGCCGTGGGGAATCTCACCGTGCCGGTATTGGCGAGAGTCAGACCGCCGTTCTCCATGGAGGCGTAAAGTATCACTGTTGAATTCCCGGACGAGGAGGAGATGGTGCGATTGCCTCCGCCGAAATCGAGCGTAAGATTCGAGGCGGCGGTTGCCGAACCGAAGGTGACGCCGCAGTTCTTCGCGGCGGCGCCGACGGAGATGTTTCCGCCCAGCGTGATCGTCGGGTTGGACGCCCCGTCCGAGGCGAAGGTGATGACGTACCCGCCGCCGAAATCGCAGGTCAGGCCGCTTGACAGCGTGGTGTCCTCGGAGAACGTGATCGTCTGCGCCCCGGCCAGCGTGAGGTCGGAGCCGAAGACGCCGTTGACAACGCCGCCCACCCAGTTGGCGGGATCATTGTAGTCGTATGTGCCCGCGGCGGTCTGGAGCCAGCCCGTGGCGGGGTCGGCAAGGCCGGGAAGCGCGACCAGGAGGATGGTTGCTACGAGGGAGTCGATGCGATGCGTGCGTGTACTCATGACCAGTCCTTTCGGGGAAGTAGATGTGGGGGAAGGAAATGTGAATCGATAAAGTTTCCAATACTGTAGCACTCTTCCATAACGTGTGTCTAGCCCACGAATCCGGCGAAGGGGGGAGTTTTGTGGCGCTACGGATTCGGTGCCTGCCGGCCTTCGACGCCGGCGGTCATCCACTGGGCGGTTTCGGTTTCGCCGCTGTCGTCGTCGGCGGTGACGACGGCGTGGAGGAGGGCGGGGTCGACGAAGTAGCGGCGGAGGGAGACGCCCTGGAAGTCGCCGGCGTGCGCCGTGACGCGCAGTTCGCAGGCGCGGGGGGCGACGGGGGCGTCGAGGACGCGGACGCGCTTGAGGCCGACGGGACCGCCGGAGAGGACGGGGGCGCCGTCGGCGAGGAGTTCCCAGCCGTCGGCCTGCTCGCCGCGGGAGAGGTCCTCGCGGAGGACGACGACGTTGAAGGGGTCGCCCGGGGCGGTGGCCTCGCGTTCGAAGAACCGGCGGCGGAGCTCGCCGAAGCCGCGGAGGGCCTGGACGTCCTCGTCGTCGAGCACGCCGTCGCGGTCCGGGGCGACGCCGATGTTCATGGTGCCGCCGTGTCCGACGGAGCGGAGGTAGGTTTTCATCAGGTACTCGGGGCTCTTGGTGCGGCCGCGTTCGGACTCGTGGAAGAACCAGCCCGGGCGCAGGGGGAAGTCGGCCTCGACGGGGTGGAAGACGGAGCCGTCGGCGCGGCCGGCGTTGCGCCATTCGGGGTAGCGCTCCTTGTCGTAGGGCGGGACGGTGGCGCGGGAGTCCGGAACGAGGATGCCGCGCTCGTTGCCGGGCCATCGGAAGTCGGCGCCGTCGTTCTCGTTGAAGAGGCAGACGGAGGGCTGAAGGTCGCGGACGAGGCGGAAGGTCTCGTCGAAGCGGTAGTAGTCGGGGGGGATGGTGCGGCGTTCGCGGGCGCCGCCGTAGTAGCCGGCGCCGCCGCTGGCGCCGTCGAACCACATCTCGAAGACGTCGCCGTAGGCGCCGCCGGGGAGTTCGCGGAGCTGGGGCCGGTAGGGGGCGAGGTAAGGCGGAGCGGA
>JAZUKQ010000041.1:0-5859 GCA_045643325.1 Kiritimatiellia bacterium
GTGCTGGGCGGGATCACGGACGGGATGCCGGTCGTCTTCCGGGCGGCGGTGAAGCCGACGCCCTCGATCGGGCGGGCGCAGCGGACCCTCGACCTCGCGACGGGGAACGAGACGGAGCTCAGGGTCGGCGGGCGGCACGACGTCTGCGTCGCGCTGCGGGCCGTGCCGGCGGTCGAGGCGGTCGCCGCGCTGGTCGCGCTCGACCTGCTGGCGGAGGGGGCGGCCCGGGGGTAAGAGGCCGGGGCGGAGAGGCCGGAGACGGCGCGCGCGGGCCGACCGCCCGGGCCGACCCGGAATATGCTATACTGGCGGGGTGCGCCCGGCGCGCCGTCCTGTCTTCCGGAGGTCCGGAGAGGCGCCCGGGGCCTCCAACGATTTTCCGCCATGACCGATCTTATTGTCGCCCTTGACGTCCCCTCCTCCGCCGAAGCCCGCGCCGTCGTCGAACGGCTCGGGGATTCCGTGTCCTTCTACAAAGTCGGCCTCGAGCTTTTTATCGCCGACGGTCCCGCGACACTCGCCCTGCTCCGCGAGCGGGGGAAGCGCGTCTTCCTCGACCTGAAGCTCCACGACATTCCGCGCACGGTCGAGCGCGCCGTCGCCTCGGCGGCGCGGTTCGGGGTGGACCTGCTCACCATCCATTCGCAGGGGGCGAAGGCGATGATCGCGGCGGCGGCGGGAGCGGCGGCGAAAGCGGATCCGCCGCCGAAGATTCTCGCGGTGACCGTCCTCACCTCGCTGGACGACGCGGATCTCGCCGACATCGGCGTGCGGCGCGGGGCGGCGGACCAGGTCGACGCGCTCGGGCGGCTCGCCGTCGAAGCGGGGGCGGGGGGGCTGGTCTGCTCGCCGCAGGAGGTCGGGCGGCTCCGCGCCGCGCTCGGGCCGGCGCCGTATCTTGTGACGCCGGGCATCCGGCCGGCCGGCGGGGACGTGGGCGACCAGAAGCGCATCGCGACCCCGGCCTTCGCGGCGAGGTCGGGGGCGTCGGCGATTGTCGTGGGGCGGCCCATCGTGCAGGCGCCGGATCCCCGGGCCGCCGCGGAAGCCATCCTCAAAGAGATGGCCGAGGCGTAGCGCGGGGGGCTGGGACGGCTAGAGGCCCTAGAGGCCCTAGAAGCCCTAGAGGCCCTAGAGGCCCTAGAGGAGCGCCGAAAAATTCTTCGCCTCGGACTTTCCAGGGGCGAAATTAAAAAAACGACGCCAAGCGGGCGACGGGGGAACCGTCGCACGCCTGGCGTGATCGGGGACGCGGAAGGACCGCGCGGGGACTACTCTTCGACGATCCAGACCTTGACCGAGGCGGTCACGTCCGGGTGGATCTTGACGGCGACATCGAACGTGCCGAGCGTCTTGAGCGGGGCCTCGAGGTCGAGCATCGCCTTGTCGATGTTGGCGCCGTCGTAGGCGGCGTTGACGGCGTCGGCGATATCGGCGGCGGCGACGGAGCCGTAGAGCGTCTGGGCCTCGGCGTCGGCGACCTTGGCGCGGATCGTGACGGAGGCCTCCTTGAGGAGGGCGGCACGGCGCTTGGCGTCGGCGAGAGTGGCCTTGCGCTCGGCCTCGCGCGCCTTCTGGATTTTCTCGAGGCGGCGGCGGGCGGCGTCGGTGACGGGCTCACCGATGTGCTGGGGGAAGAGGTAGTTGCGGGCGTAGCCGTCGGCGACGTGGACGATCTCGCCTTCGGCGCCCAGATTGGGGACATCCTGCATGAGGAAGACTTCAGTGGCCATGGGAGTACTCCTTGGGTATGAATCGGATAAAAGAAAAGACGGGAGACGCGGGAGAGTTCCGGGGCGCGGGGGCGTCCCGGAGCGGTCCTACATCATGAGACCCACCGAACGGGCGCGGCGGATGCCCTTCTTGAGCTCGCGCTGCTGCTTCGCGCTGAGGTTGGTGAGGCGGATCGGGAGGATCTTGCCCTGCTCGGTGACGAAGCGGCGGAGGAACTCGGGATCGGTGACATCGACCACGGTGACTTCACCGCGGGGCGGACGGCGGAGGACGCGGGTCTCGCCGGGGCGGCTGGAGGAACGACGGGGACGGTCGTTAGAGGGAGTGCTGTTCATAGTTTTTCCTTGAGGTTGAAATGGAATCCTGCGGATTTACGGATGAAACGCGGAGCGCCGGGACGGCTCAGAACGGAGGCTCGTCGGGCATCGGCATGGACGCGGGGGGCGGGGTCGGGGCCCCCGCGGAGGGTGTCGGCGGGACATAGGCGACCGGGGTGGTCGGGGTGCCGAGGACACCGGGAGGAGGAATCGGACGGTTCGGCCCGAGGAGCTGGACGCGCTCGGCCTGGATCCGGATCTTGGAGCGGGTCTCGCCCTGGGGAGTCTTCCACTCGTCGTAGGCCAGACGGCCTTCGACGAAGACGGGGCTTCCCTTGAAGAGATACTGCTGGCAGATCTCGGCCTGACGGTTCCAGGCGTTGACGTCGATGAAGCACGTACGCTCCACCTTCTCGTTGGTGGTCTGATTGCGGTAGGACTCGGTGATGGCGAGGCGGAACTCGACGACGGTGAGGCCGGAGTTGGTCTTGCGCATTTCCGGGTCGCGGCAGAGGTTGCCGATGACGATGACGCGGTTGAAGCTGGCCATGGGATAGAGGAAGGGGTACGGGTGGAGAGGAAATCCGCGGGAAGAAAACGGAGCGAACTAGGCCTCGGGGGCGGCTTCGGGGGCGGCCTCGGCGGCGGCCTCGGCGGCGGCGCGGGCGTCGGCATACGCCTTGCGGTTGGCCTTATCCTTGGCGAGGGCCTCCTCGAAACGGAGGTCGCGGGCGCGGATCTGGACGCGGAAAATCCGGTCGTTGAGCTTATAGCGGGCGAGGAGCGGGGTGATCTTGTCGGCGTCGAGCTCGAGCGGGAGCTTGACATAGACGCCGCTGGTCTGCTTGTTCATGGGGCGGGCGAACTGACGGCGGCCGAGCTTCTCGGCGGCCTCGAACGTACCGCCGAGGGCGGCGATCTCGGCCGTGCAGGTGGCGATGGCGGAATCGAGCTCCTCGTCTTTGGTCGTGGCGGGGAAGATGAACAGGCCTTCGTACTTCTTCATGGATGGGATGGGATTATGCGGTTTGGAGGGGGGCCGGAGCGGGCGCGGAGGCGGGCCCGGCGGGTTGTACAGGTTGGAACGCGTTGAAGCGGTTCATGGCGTCGGCCGGCGTGTGGCCGGTGAGGAAAAGGGCCGCGTCGGCGGCGACGGGGACCGCCTGGTCGATCAGGTTCCGGACGGTCTCGGGGAGACGCGAGAGGACATGATCGGCGAGGGAGCGGCCGTCGGAGCCGTGGCCGATGCCGACCCGCACGCGCGGGAAGACGTTCGTGCCGAGGCATTCGATGAGCGAGGCGAGGCCGCGGTGCCCGCCGGTATTGCCGGAGGGGCGGACGCGGAGATGGCCCGGGGGCAGGTCCGCGTCGTCCGAGACGGCGATGACGTCGGCGGGGGCGATGCGGTAGTAGCGCGCCAGAGGGCCGACCGCGCGGCCGGACTCGTTCATATAGGTCTGGGGCTGGACCAGGAGAATCTGCGTCGAGCCGGAGACGACTTTGGCGACGCGGGCCTGGAACTTGGGAACCGACTGCCAGGAGCCGCCGAGACGCGAGCAGAGCAGGTCCACGACGTCGAATCCGACGTTGTGGGCCGTGCGCTCGTATTCGCGCCCGGGATTTCCGAGTCCGGCGATCAGTTTCACGGGAACGTCTCGACGAAAAGGTTATTTCTTGGCGGCGTCGGCGGCGGGAGCGGCCTCGGCGGCGTCGGCGGCGGGGGCGGCCTCGACCTTGACCTCGCGGACGGACGCGACGACGAGGTCGGCGTGCGTGAGGATCTGGTACTTGTCGCCCAGATTGAGGTCGCGGACATGGACGGCCTGGCCGACACCGAGGTCGGAGATGTCCAGCGTGAAGTCCTCGACGACGTCCATCGGGAGGCACTCGACATCGACGTTGCGGACGCCGGTCTCGAGGATGCCCGCGTCGCGGGTGACGCCGATCGCGTCGCCGAGCAGGATGACGGGGACCTGGATGCGCATCTTCTTGCCGGGGTCGATCTGGCCGAAGTCGGCGTGGATCACGCGGCCGGTGAGACCGTCGCGCTGGACCTCGTGGATGTAGGAGAGCGTGGAGGCGCCGGCGACATCGACGGTGACGACGAGATTCTCGCTCACGTGGCTGCCGAGAAGGCGCTCGAAGTCGTGCGCGTTCAGGGAGAGGAGGACGGTGCTTCCGTCTTCCTTCTTGAGAATCGCGGGGACGATTCCGGCCCGGCGGTAGCGGCGCGCGGCGGCGGAGCCGTGGTTGTCGCGGACGGTGGCAGTGATTTTGATTTCTTGTGCCATGGTTTGGGTCTTTCTTTGCCCCATAGGCGGGGCGGGGTTCAGTGGATACTGGTTAGAGGGTGAACAGACTGGCGACCGACTCGTTGTTGTGGATCCGGTGGATCGCCTCGCCGAAAATCTCGGCGACGGAAAGGACTTTGACGCGGGTTCCGTCGATGTCGTGCTGCGGGACCGTGTCGGTCACCGCGAGCTCGTCGATGGAGGAGGACGCGAGGCGCTCGAGGCCCTTGGCGTTGAGCATGCCGTGCGTGACGGCGGCCGTCACGGAGCGCGCGCCGTGCTGCTTCGCGATCGCGGCGGCGGCGCAGAGCGTCCCGCAGGTGGAGGTGAGGTCGTCGACGATGATGACGTCGGCGTCCTTGACGTCGCCGACGAGCGAGAAGGCCTCGACCTCCTCGGCGCCCTTGCGCTGCTTGGCGACGATGGCGAAATTGCAGCCGAGATGGCGCGCGTAGGCGTAGGCCGTCTTGGCGGAGCCGGCGTCCGGGGCGAGGACGACGGGCTTCTGGAAATTCTTGCCGCGGAAATACTTGAGGAGGACCGGCGTCGCGTGGACGTGGTCGACGGGGATGTCGAAGTAGCCGACGATCTGCGCCGCGTGAAGGTCCATCGCGAGGACGCGGTTCGCGCCGGCGGTCGTGAGGAGGTTGGCGACGAGCTTCGCGGTTATCGGGACGCGGGGCTGGTCCTTCCGGTCCTGGCGGGCATAGCCGTAGATGGGGAGGACGGCCGTGATGCGGGCCGCGGAGGCGCGCTTCAGGGCGTCGATCATGATGAGGAGCTCCATCAGGCGCTCGTTGGGGCGGCCGCAGACCGACTGGATGACGAAGCAGTCTTTGCCGCGGACCGAATCCTTGATTTTCACGAACGTCTCACCGTCGGGGAATGTCACGACATCCGCGGCGGCCAGCTCGCAATGGAGATAGCCGGCGATCTTTTTCGCGAGCTCAGGGTTTTCGTTTCCGGTGAAAAGTTTCATGAATCAAAAGAGTCTGACGACCGGAGAGGCGGACGGGGGCTTTCGCCGTCCGCGGGCCTCTCCCGAAGAAGGTGGTTGCCCGGCATGGATTCGAACCATGGCTCTAGGTACCAAAAACCTGTGTGCTACCATTACACAACCGGGCAATGCGAGGCTCGTCCCGGAACCCGGGGCGACGCGTCCGAAAACGCGCCGTCCGACGAATCCGGCCCTTTTCCGGTCGTCCGCTCCGCGCTTCGATGTCCCGGAAAGTATTCAGGGACAATACATCCATGCTCAGAACATCGTGCAAAAATGTTCCGGCAAGGCGTTTGAATCACGGAACGGCTTCCCGCCGCGGGGCCGACGCCGCCTTTCGGGGCGAACAACGCGGATAGTCTACTCCGGAGACGCGGGCGGCGTCAAGCCCCTTTTTGAAGGCGGGACAGGCGATTTTGAGGGGGAGCCCGAAAGGGCCGGAGGGGCCGGCGATAGGGGATGGAGGATGAAGGAATGGGGGGATTGTCGCCAGTTGCCTGGCGACCGCAAACTCCCCCGG
>JAZUKQ010000042.1:0-2722 GCA_045643325.1 Kiritimatiellia bacterium
GTGCCACCGGGTGGTCGGCGCCGACGGCGGCCTGACCGGGTACGCGGGGGGCGCCGAACGGAAAACCGCGCTGCTGAACCTCGAGCGGGGAGGCGGTCTGAGCGTTCCGGACGCGCGCGGCTAGTTCAGCTCGGTCGACCAGTTGAGCGCGTACTCGGCGGCGCGGTAGGTCTGGCCGGCGCAGTCGAGGACGCCGGCGAACCGGCAGGACGAGGCCGTCCCCTGGCCGCGGGTGGAGATGACGAACACCGCGAGATAGTAGCGGTAGTTATGGACGTTGTACGAGGGATTCACCGGGGCCTCGCCGAGTCCGACGGCGGACGTCACGCATTTGGCGGATTTGCCGATGCCGAAGCAGACAAGCTTGTCGGTCTGGCCCGAGAGGAGACTGTCGGACGTGGAGGATTCGTCGACCGTCTTGGCGTAGCCGAGATCCTTATAGATCGAGTTGCAGCTCTTTTTCCCGTTCTTGCCCGTGGTGAGCGGATTGACGACGAGGACCGGAGAGCCGGCCTCGAGCACCATCGGGTAGCAGGCGCTCATGTCGGGGCGGAAGCCGGGCCCGCCGCCGTTGACGACGAAGGGGTCGGCGTTGGTGACGCTCGCGTAGGACGCGGACTGCGCGGTGGAGGCGTTGTGGAGGAGGGTGTAGGTGATTCCGGCGTCCTTGAGGAGCGCGACGTCGTTGGTGCTGAGGAAATAGATGCCGAAGTCGCCGCTCTCCGCGCCCGGCTCGGGCATGAGGCCCGGGCCGCGGGTGGCGAGGTTCTCGAGCGCGGAGTCGAGCGTGGGCGTCGAGCCGCCCTGGCCGCTCGCGTTGGTGAGGGGCAGAAGGTTCTTCCAGGAGCCGGAGTAGATGCCGGGGCCGCCGGAGACGTTGTTGCCCGTCCAGCGGAACGTTCCCGCGGAGCCGGTCCAGACCGCGCTGCCGGAACCGCCGTCGATGAGGGCGTCGAAGCCGTCGAAGAATTTTTCGGCGTTCGTCTCCTTGCAGACGACCTGATAGGTCTCGAGGGCGTGGGCGGCGTTCTTGATGTTCGCGAGATTGACCTTTTTCGCCTGGATGTCGCGGAGGTTCGCGAACGAGCGGATGCCGATGATCGCGACCATGCCGAGGATGGCGATGACGATGATGAGCTCGATGAGCGTGAAGCCCTGACGGGCGGCGGAGCGGGACGATGACTTCATGGAATATCGTGAAACAGAGACGGAACCGGTTTCGCGGCGGACTTTGCGCCGGCCGCTTTCACACACTATAAACGGGGACGGCGCGGAAATGGTTCAGCCGGGGCGTCGCCGCCGCGGCGGGACGCGTTTCTAGTTTTCCGCGTCGTCCTCCCCGTGCGTGCCGTCCTCCCCGTTCTCGTTGTTGTCGTCATTCTCGTCGTTTCCGTCCGCGGCGGGGTCGAGAAGGGGACGGGTGTCGGGATGGGCGAGCCGCTCGAGGAGCGCCTTGCTCTTCGCCTCGCCGTCGGCCGGGGTCGAGAGGACGTGCGGGCGGACGAGGATGACGAGCTCGTCGCGGTTCTTGACTTTCCGCGTGCTCCGGAAAAGCCAGCCGAGGAGCGGGATGCGGCGGAGGAACGGGATGCCGGAGATCTCGGAGGACTCGGTCTCGGTGATGAGGCCGCCGATGGCCGCCATGAGGCCGTCCTGCGTGATGAAGGTCCCGCTGATGCGGCGGGAGATCACCGTGTCGACCGGGTATTCCTGAAGGGAGATGGTCGAGGAGTCGTCGATGCCGAAGGGGATGACGCCGCCGTTGGGATGGACGGAGCTCTCCTCCTGGATGAGGCGGAGCATGACGCTGCCGTCGGCGTTGATGTTGGGCGTCACGAGGAGCGAGGTGCCGATGTCCTTCGTCTCGACGGAGGGGTTCACCTTGTAGACGGTCTTGATGACGCCGTCGGAGGTGGTGGTCTCGGTGTCGACCGAGACGTCGGTGGTGATGGGCATCTCCTCGCCGATGAAGATGCGGGAGACCTCGTTGTTGGCGATGAGGAGGGTCGGGGTGGCGATGGTCTTGGCGCGTCCCTCGGTCTCGAGAAGCTGGAGGCGCGCGGCGAACGTGCCGGCGTCGAGCTGGAAGGTGAAGGCGTCGGGGTCGGCGGCGGGGGAGCCCGTGAGGCCGGCGGGAGTCAGGAGCCCGGGGTAGCCCGCGGCGGAGGGATTGCTGCGGACGACGTCGCTGAACTGGTACTCGAAGGCGGAGGAGAGGCCGTCGCCGAGTTTCACCTGGAGAATCCGCATCTCGAGAAGGACGCTCGGGACCTGGACGTCGAGGCGGGCGATGAGGTCGGTGATCTCCTGCATGACGACGGGGTCGCTCGTGCGGACGATGACGATGTTGTTCTTTCGGCTGATTGTGACGAAGATGCTGGGCGCGGCGTCCTTGAACGCGTTGGCGAGCGACTCGACCTCCTCGGGTTTCGCGTGGGCGCGGACGAGCGCCTCGAGCTTCCGGGCGTCCTCGGGGGACATCCGGCGGCGTCCGCGGAGCGGCGTCCCGCGCGGGACGATCTCGCGGGAGTTGTCGTAGGAGTTGAAGGTTTGTCCGGAGCCGGAGGAGGAGACGTTTCCCGGGTCGAGGGAGAGGAGGGTCGAGGAGACGGACGACTCGATGGCGTCCAGGCGCCCGAGGCGGCGGCCGAGGTCGGTCTGGGCGGCCTCGAGAATGTCCTCCTCGCCGAGGGTGAGGGAGAGGCGCACGGGATAGAGCCCG
>JAZUKQ010000043.1:0-6786 GCA_045643325.1 Kiritimatiellia bacterium
AGAAGAGGTCTTCGTCCTCCAAAACGGCCGGAACGCTGAAGTCGTCGATGTCGACGGTTCGGAGACGGCCGGAGGAGCGTCCGCGCGTGACGACGTAGCGGACGAGGGACGGGACGGGGAGGGTGGTGACGATGGAGAGGATGATGATGGCGTTGAAGAAGCAGGGATCGAGGATGCCGAGATTTTTTCCGATGGCGGCGGCGGTGAGCGTCGCGGAGAGCTGCGGAACGGTCATGAGGCCGGCGGCGAGGGCCGCGCGGTCGCCGAAGCCGGTGAGGCGGAGCGCGGTGAAGCCGGAAAGGATCTTTGTCCCGACGAGCGTGACAATGGTGAGAAGGACGATGGCGAGGGAGTTCTCCGCCGCGAACAGGACGCGGAAATCGGTCTGCATGCCGATCGAGACGAACAGGAACGGGATGAGGAATCCGTAGCCGATGCTTTCGAAGCGGCGGAAGAGGAGCATGTCCTGCTGGCGGACGGCGCGGGAGAGGCCGAGTCCGGCGACGAACGAGCCGACGATGAAGTTGATCCCGAAGGTCTCGCCGACGAGCGCGACGGCGAGAATCACGAGGAGAATGATGGTGATCATGAGATCCTCGCCGGGCTGGAGGCGCCGGAACAGCCACTTCGAGAAGCGGTTGACGGCGGCGATCGTGATGAAGAGATAGACGAGCACGATGCCGACGAAGACATACATGAACGAGTTGCCGAGGAAGCCCGCGGTATGGTCGAGGATGGAGAGCGTGTTGTTGAGGACCATGTGCGCCGCGTCGAGGGACTGCCGGTGAATCTGGACGGCGACGGCGAGAAGAAGGATGGACGCGACGTCGGTGACGACGGTGGAGATGAGGACCGAGGCGCCGAAGCGGGACTTGGAGAGCTTGAGTTCCCGGATGACCGGGAAGACGATGCCGACCGAGTGGGAGGCGAAGAGCGAGGCGTAGAGGAGTTGGCCGGCGAGATTGTGCGGGAAGTAGTGCTTGTAGAGCCAGAAGCCTCCCACGGCGGGAATGAGGAACGTGAGAATCGAGAGGCAGATGACGGACTTGCGGCAGGTGTTGATGAGCTTGAAATCCGCCTCCATGCCCGCGAGGGCCATGAGGAACATGAGCCCGAGGGAGCCGAGGGAGTCGATGAACGAGTTGAAGTTCGCCGCGACCGTCCGGGCGGTCTCCGCCTCCGTTCCCGGGGCGGCGAGGAAACTCATCGCGTCGGCGAGCCGGGAGATGAGGTCCACGCCGAGACCGGTCGGCCCGATGAACATTCCCACCAGCATGAGCGAGATGACGGAGGGGATGCCGATCCTCTTGAGAAGGAACGGCACCACCGCCATCATCGCCGTGAAGGCGAGAAAGAGCACCAGAAACGACGCGTTGTCCATCGGGAGGAGATGCCGCGCGGCATGGAAACCCGCCGCGCAAAAGCATTTTGAAGACGAGTCCGAGAAAGCGGGGGCGGAGGGACTCCCCACCAAGAATCCGGAAGAAATTCCGCGTGAAAGGGCTGAGGCCGGTCCGGGGTCACGGACGTGGGGACCTCAGCCCTTTGCGGCAGGATCTCGCGGATCCGCCGGGAGACCCGTCCTAGAAGAGGAACGTGCGGAGACCGACACGGAGCTGGATGTCCGTGGAGCAGGGTCCGTCGTCGTCCATGAAGACGTCGTCGGAGGCGAAGTCGAGATGGAGGCCGAAGTCGACCGCGAGGGAGGGGGTGAGCATGAGCTTCGCGCCGCCCTTGATTCCGAGGAGGAAGGCGGTGTTGTCCGCGTCCTCGTAGTCGTCGAACGAGGCGCCGAGGAAGCCGAGCTTGCCGCCGACATAGGGAATCCAGAAGCTGGCGCGGTTGGGCTTGCCGATCTCGAAATTCTTCTCGACCGTCGCGGCGAGGCCGTAGGAGGTATAGGAGTCGTTGCGGTAGAGGAGAAACTCTCCGCCGACCAGCCAGCCGTCGGCCACGAAATAGCCGCCGAGGAGGTCGAGATTGAAGGCCGTTCCGTAGGCCGAGTCGAAATCAAGATAGGCTTCTCCGCCGACCTCGATGGTGCCCTTGTCGATGCGGGCGGCCGAGGCGGGGAGGATGCAGGCGGCCGCGAGCGCGGCGACGGCGAGGAGTTTTTTCATGGTGGGTTGGGGTTGTGGTTTGTGTGAAGTGTCGGAACCGGCGCCTCCGGCGTTTCGGAAGGCGTCAGTTTTGCTTGAGCTGCGGGAAGAGGATGACGTCGCGGATGACCTCGGTGTTGGTCAGGAGCATGACGAGGCGGTCGATGCCCATGCCCAGACCGCCCGCGGGGGGCATGCCGTACTCCAGGGCGGTGACGAAGTCCTCGTCGATCTTCTCGGTGTCCTCGCCGGCCTGGTCTTCGAACGCCTCGCGCTGGACGAGGGGGTTGTTCTGCTCGGTATAGCCGGGGCAGAGCTCCTTGCCGGCGACGACGAACTCGAAGACGTCGACGACGGAGGGGTCGTCGGCGCAGCGCTTGGCGAGCGGCACGAACTGGCGCGGGATGCGCGTGACGAACGTGGGCTGGCGGAGCGTCTTCTCGATGAGCTTGTCGTAGACCTCGTGGGTGAGGAGGAGGTGGTCCCAGTCGGGATCGATGAAGGCGAGTCCCTTCTCCGCCGCGCGGGCCCGCGCCGCGTCGAGGTCGAGGTCGTACCAGTCGGCGCCCATCTTCTCGACGACGAGATCGCGGTAGGGGACCTCGCGGAAGGGGGGCTTCAGGTGGAGGACTTCCTTGGCCTCCCCGTACTCGATGTCGTATGTGCCGAGGACTTTGCCGCAGACGCGGTCGAAGATGCCTTCGACGATGTCGCGCATCGTGAGCCGGTCTCCGAAGGCGGCGTAGATCTCGAGAACGGTGAACTCCGGGTTGTGGGTGCGGTCGAGCCCCTCGTTGCGGAAGTCGCGGTTGAGCTCGAAGACCTTGTCGAAGCCGCCGACGAGGAGCCGTTTCAGGTAGAGCTCGGGCGCGATGCGCATGTACATCTCGCAGTCGAGCGCGTTGTAGTGCGTGATGAAGGGTCGCGCGGCGGCGCCGCCGGCCTGCGGCTGCATCATCGGCGTCTCGACCTCCTGATAGCCGAGTTCCTGAAGGTATTCCCGGATCTCGCGGAGGATGGCGATGCGCTTGTTGAACCGCTCGCGGGACTCGGGGTTGGAGAAGAGGTCGACGTACCGCTTGCGGTATTTCTCCTCCGTGTCGGTCATTCCGTGAAACTTCTCGGGCGGCTGGAGAAGCGCCTTGGAGAGGAAATCCCACGACTTCGCGCGGATGGTCATCTCGCCGGTGCGCGTGGTGAAGAACTCCCCTTCGACGCCGATATGGTCGCCGGTATCGACGAGCTTGAACGCGGCGAAGGGCTCGTCGCCGAGCTCCTTCTTGTTGACGAAGAGCTGGATGCGGCCGGTGCCGTCGCGAAGGTCGACGAAGATGGTCTTTCCCATGTCGCGCAGCCCGAGGACTCGGCCGGCGGCGCGGACCACCTTGCCCTCCTCGAACGAGGCGCGGAGGTCGGCGATGAGCGCGGTGCGGTCGAACCGGCGGCCGTACGGCTCGTAGCCGAGGTCGGCAAGCGCCTTCATGTGGGCAAGACGCTGGTCGCGGTACTCATTGGAGGGACGCCCGGCGGGCGCCGGGGAGGAAGCGGGGGATTCGGACATGGATTTACTTGATTCGGTGTCGGAAAATGTGTTCAAAAAGGATACCACAGACCCGGTGCGCGGGCAAGGAAAAAGGATGGACCGCGAAATCGGAATCGGAGAAGGAAGATGTCGTGGCGCGCGTGCCTTCCGTCCGATGGAGACGGGAAGGGGCTGTTTTGTCGCCTTCTGTCTGCAGGTCACCCGTTCCGCGCCAAGCAGAAGGCAAGGGAGGCAGGGACTTCCCGCCCTGCCTCCCTCCGCGGGAATCAGCCGTCTGTCCTGTTTCCCTGTCGCGCTACATTATCAGAATCTGCGTCGCGGGGACGATCTCCTCGGCGAAGATGGAGAGTTCCGGTCCCAGACGGCCATTCACCCAGAGCGGCCACCCGTTCTCCTCGGCGACGGCGTTGAGCGCGCGCTTGGCGGCGGCGGCCTTGTAGCCGTCGTCGCCGGAGCGGACGATGTTCTCCACGGTGAACTCCTCGTGCGGATCCTGGCCGATGAGGGGCGTGGCGGGAGTCGTCGCGTCCAGGAAGAAGCCGTTGTCGATGCGGCGCGTGCGGCCGACATTGGTCTGGTTGTTGCGGCCGACGGCCTGCGCCGCGTACTCGACGCCCGTGATGGCGCCGTAGTTCGCGCAGTTCTCCACCACGACCTGCGTGTAGGAGTAGTTGCCGTTCACGTTGATGATGCCGATCAACCCCGAGGCCATCTCGCCGCGGATCTCGCCGTAGTTCGCGCAGGACTCCAAGGTGGCCGTGGCGCTCTTGCTGAGAATGTCGATGACGGCGAGGATGCCGCTCGCGACCTTTCGTTTTTGGTCGACGTCTTCGGTTTCGAACCCTACGTCGATGGTTCCGCGGTTGACGCAGCGGAGGATCCGAACATGTCCAAAATACTGGGAGGAGGTTACCGCCAGAATGCCGCCGAGACGGGGGAACTGGTACGGCGTGCAGGCGTTCTCCGTCGTGCAGGAAAGAGCGCCCTCGTTGGCGCAGTCGGCGATGACGAGCGTACCGGAATCGGTCTGTCCGTCAAAGAATCCGACGATGCCGCCCAGACGCACGCCCACATGGGCGGACGTCATGTCGCCGTAGTTCGCGCAGCGCTCGATATGGCACTCGACGGCGTCGGCGCCCGTGGGAAGGCCGACCTCGACCTTGCCGACGATGCCGCCCTCGCCGCACTTGCTGTTGTTGTCGGAGCCGGTCTTCACGATGGCGGCGTAGTTCGTGCAGTCGTAGATGCCCGCGTAGCCGGGGCCGGCGAAGTCCGTCCCCTTGGTGAGGATGCCGATGAGGCCGCCGGCGAAGACGGCGGAATGGGCGCGGACCGTGCAGTCGGCCGTGGTCGTGCAGTTGGAGACCATGCCGCCGTCCGAGAGATACCGGGCGAGGGTGCCGACGGGATTGCCGCCGGAGGTGGACGTGATGGTGGCGCCGTCGATGACAAGGTTTTCCACGGTACCGCCCTCGATGCGCGTGAAAAGAGGCGCCGTAAGTCCGGAGATGGCGTGGCCCTGGCCGTCGAGCGTCGCGGCGAAGGGGATGGCCGTCCAGACGTCGGCGAGGTCGATGTCGGCCGTGAGGACGTAGGTGGTCGGAGCCGGGGAGTCCACGGTGATCTTCTCCACGAACTCGGCGGCCGTGGCGATGGTCTGGAAGGCGTCGGTCAACGTGGCGCGTACCGTGAGGTCGGAGGTGACGGAATCGAACGGGGTGTCCCAGCCGAAGAACACCTTTCCTTCCGGCATGTCGGTCAGGGCCGGCGCTTCGGCGGCGCTGCCGTGCTCGACCGGCTGGGAATCGAGGGTCTGACCGTCCCAGTCCTCGAATGTGACGGTGTAGACGTTGATGGCGTAGTCGGCGACGAGCGTGAGGTCGGCGGTGACGGGGGTGGAGAGGTCATAGGCCACGCCGTCGAGAAGCCAGCCCGTGAAGTGCCATCCCTCGCGGACGGCTTCTTCCGAGAAGGCGGCCGTGCCGCCGTCCGCGACGGCGATTTCCTCGAGAATGTCCTCATTCCAGTCCAGGAAGGTCACGATATGCTGGCCGCCGGCGACTTCGTACTGGGCGACGACGGTCAGGTTGCCCGTCACGTTGTCGAAGGCCGTGTCCCAGCCGGTGAAGGTGAAGCCCGGGCGGACGGGGTCGGCGGGGGCGGTCGCGGCAGAGCCTTCCGCAACGCTCTGGGTCGAGAGGACGTCGCCGTTGTAGTCGGTGAAGGTGACCGTGTAGGTGGCGCTGTAGGAGAACAGGACGGTGTAGCCCGCCGTTCCATAGTCTTCCGCGCCGGGCAGGGCGGCGACCGTGGCGGCGGCCGTGGTGGCCATGTCGGCGTCGGAACACAGGATCCAGTCGCCGTCGGCGGGGCCGTCGCGGACAACGGAGAACCCCGCGAGGTCGGCGAGAACGGTCGCGTCGGCGGGGGTGGCGGCGTGGAGGCAGTAGATGATGGTGGCATTCGGATAGGCGGCGGCGATGGGGTCCAGAATTTTGCTCTGAACGCCGTTCATGAACTTCGTCTCGTATTTGTTGGCAATCCAGCCGCCAACGAGAACGAACTGGTGTCCGCCGTCGTCGGTGAGGGCAATCCAGATGGAGGAGCTATTCGTGGTTGGGGAATTGAGGCTGCCGTTGATGGCTCCCGATGTGTAGGTGAAACGATCATTGAGGAACGCGAACGAGCGGCTGCCTCCATCGCCGGAACCGTTTACCTTCGACTTGGTGCTGTCGATGGTGTAACCGTTGGAGTCGGGATACGTGTAATCCAGCTTCGGCAAGAATCCGAAAGCGACCATGAAGTCGACATCCGCGTCCAGCAGCACCTGGGTGCGTGCGTTGACGATGTTGGCATCTTTCATCTGGGCGGACGTAAGGCCGTCCATGAACCACCAGGCGTATTTGAGCGTGGCGGCCTGGACGGTCTGGAGCGCGGCGAGCGCGAGGGCGGCGACGAGGAGGCGGGAGAAGGATTTCATGGCGACTTAGGATTATTAGGAGTCACTAGCATCCCATAGAATGGGTGGTTGAAAATCGTTTGCCTCTTCTTTTGAAGTGCGATAGGGTGTTTGTGCATGCAAAACCAAGCACAAAAAGAAAGGCAAACGATGAAGAGTAATCTATCATGTTTTCATCAGGTCGT
>JAZUKQ010000044.1:0-34348 GCA_045643325.1 Kiritimatiellia bacterium
GGCGGCGTTGCCGCCACCCCCCGCGCGGCGGGGGGCGGGCTTCGCCCCGCCAACGCGAAGTCGGAATGACGACGCCTCTGCGTGTGTCTTGGGCTGCGCGGCTCCACGCGTCGCTTGGGCGCCGCGCGTCCACGATCGGGCGGAGCCCGGCCCCCCCGAGGGGGCTGCCGCTTGCGGCTGGGGGTGTTTTTTCCTCTCTGCGGCAACACCCTCCGCCCCTTCGGGGCACCTCCCTCCAGGGAGGCGCCTGCGGCGGGACTCGTCGTCAACCAGCCCGGCGCCGTATGGGAATGGGGATCCGGGTTCAACTGGGCCACGCCGGACACGACGGCCACCGGCTATCAGCTCGGCAACGAGCGCGCGTGCGTCATGCTCCCGCTCGTCAGCACCAACAACTACGTGAAGCCGCGCAAGATCAAGGTCGACGCGACCTTCGAGTACATCAGCGGCATGTGCCTCGCCGGATTCTGGTCCGCCAACCCCTTCCTGGCCACCGGCGGCGACCTCAACGTCTACAACGGCTTCACAGGCTTCCGCTTCAACGCCCACAAGGGGACGCTGCAGCTCTACGCCGACGGCGCGGCCCGGGGCGAGCTGCTCTCGATCCCCTTCCTCGACCCGAAGGGCGAATACACGCTCTCGTTCCTCATCGACACGAAGCATGGCACGGTGAGCTATGTGACGTGGAACGGCTTCCTCGTCGGCGAGTTCGACACGACGGCCTTCACGGACGCGGCGACCGCGTACGTCGGAGTCGGCACCGGCGCCAACGGCGACTCCGGCGGAGCCAATTCCCGCGGACGCTTCTCGTATCTCGAGGTCTCCACGCCGATAGAATGCACCATGTTCCTGATCAAGTAGCCGGGGCGCGACCGCGTCGCGTCAGGGATGAGGGGCAGGCAATGAGATGCGACTGCGTCGCGTCAAAGGGGAGGCGTCAGGGGGAGACGTCAGGCAACAGGGGTGGAATTCTCTCCTTCAAATATTGCCCATAGCCTACCCCTGACCGCCGCGCGGCATTCTCCGGTAAGCCGCGTCCTACCAGACGTTTTCGTTCCGAAACTCGGTGCCTCGGAGGGCGGCGCGCACGAACGAGCCCCAAAACGGCGTCGGGGAGAAATTGTCCCAGTCGGAAAGGACACACGGAGAGGCGCCGGTATGGAAACTCCAGGCGGTCCAATGGATTTTATGCTCCTGGATGCACGAAAGAATCGCGGGCGCCCATTCGTACGGATCTTGGAGATCCTTCTCGAACTCCATCTTCTCGAGCTGGCAGCCGACCTCGCCCATAAACACGGGGACTTTCTCCAGCGCTTTGATGAAATTCCCTTCCCAGTCCCGTTTCCACGGATACACATGGGTGGAATAGACGATGCCGTTTCCTCCGGGATCCTTCAGCGCATAGCCGTCCAGCACGCCCGAAAGATCGTACGCCCAGTCGAGCCCTCCGCACACCACCACATTTTTCGCGCCTGTGGAGCGGACCGCGTCGACCAGCGCCTGCATTCCGATGGAGACCTGGACTTCCGCCGCCTCGTTGTTCTCCGCAATCGCCGTCGCCGCGCCTCCGTCGGACAGAGTGCCGCCGTCGCGCCATTCGCGCCAAGAGATGTCGTGCGGCTCGTTGAGAAGGTCGAACATCACGCCCGGCCTGTTCGCGTAGCGAGAGGCGGCGCTCTTCCAGAATTCGGCGTGCGATTCGGTCGGCGCCTTGTACTCGTGAAGATCAAGAAGGATGTAGCATCCGTTCCGGTTCGCGTAGTCGATGATCCGGTCCACGTGCGCACGGTAGCCGGCGCCGCCGTCGTCGCGCCGGTTGAAGGGCTCCGGACTCCGTCCGAACCAGTGCACGGACTTGAGAGAGAGGCGGATGACGTTCGCGCGCCAGTCCTCGACCGCCCGGACGACGGACTCGTCGAGATGGTCGCCGTCGACCAGCCAGTCGAGACTGGGGCAGCAGACACCCTGGAGCCAGAGCTCGCGGCCGTCGAGCGTGACAAGCTTGTTTCCCTTCACAACCGGCGTGTCGAACTTCGTAATCGGATTCATTTCGGTCTCCGGAAACGCGGGCGTCTTCTTCTGTTCTTTTGACCCATCGGGAGCGGACGCCACGTCTTCGCCCTCCGCGAGCGCCGTGAGGCGTATGTCGTCAAGATCGAAGGTGCCGGCCGCCGCGCAGAAAAGGGTCGGCATGAAGACGAGAAGTGTCGTTCCCTCCGGAATCGGATAGCGGGCCTCGCGCGTCGTCCATCCGGACGTGTCGCCGTTGAAATAGACCGGCTCGAGTTCATGATCGCCCGACGCGTCGCGGGTTTTCGCGATAATCCGGGCATCGTGCCATTTCTCGGCGCCGAGCTGAAGTCCGGCGACACGAGCACGGAACGAGAGCGCGACCTTCCGGGTCCCTTCGGGAAGCGGGAACTCGCAGTACAGGTTATGCATCTCTCCGGGCCGTTCGCATACGATGCGCGCGAAATGATTCCCGTCGGCGTCTTTTTCCCACCGGACCGGACCGCCGACCGGCCATCCCTCGGGACCTGTTCCGGAAGCGTCGGCCTTCTCGAACGACGGATTCCGGACAAGCTCCGTCGCGGCGGACGCGAGCAGCGCGGACAAGGCGAGAGCGGTAAAGGCGATTCGTCGGAGAGAGATCATCGGGTGGCTCCTTCTAGGCGAGGAACACGGATTCCCGCGCGGTAAACGAGTTGTGAGGGTTGAGAAACGGAACATCGGAAGAGGGAGGAAACGAGCCCCCGCCTTCCCGCGTCGAACCGAACACTCCGCGAAAACGCGGCGGGCATTGGAGAATCGGTGTTATTTTTCCTCGTCGGTGTTGGTCCGGAGGACGGCGATGAAGGCCTCCTGCGGGACATTGACCTGTCCACAGAGCTTCATCCGCTTCTTGCCTTCCTTCTGCTTGTTGAGAAGCTTCATCTTGCGTGTGACGTCGCCTCCATAGAGTTTCGCCGTGACGTCCTTCCGGAACGGGCGGATGTCCTCGCGGGCGATGATGTTCGCCCCGAGCGCCGCCTGAATCGGAATTTTGAACATGTGCGGAGGAATGACCTCTTTCAGCGCGGCGCACATCTGGCGGCCGCGGGCGACGGCCTTGTCCTTGTGGACCATCGAGGAAAACGCGTCGACGGGCTCTCCGTTGAGCAGGATATCCATGCGGACAATGTCGCTCCGCTGATAACCGCAATACTCGTAGTCCATGGAGGCGTAGCCGTGGGAGACCGCCTTCAGCGTGTCATGGAAATCGATGAGAATCTCGTTGAGAGGCAGCGTGCAGGTGAGGATGACGCGCGTGGCGTCAAGACTGTCGGTCTTGTCGACCGTGCCGCGGTGCTCCATCACGACGCGCATGATGTCGCCGATGACAGAGGAAGGCGTGATAATCGTCGCCTTGATGAGAGGCTCCTCGATGAAATCGGTCTGCGTCGGGTCGGGCATCCGGATCGGATTGTCGATCTCCTCGGTCTTTCCGTTGGAAAGCGTGACTCGGTAGACGACGGCGGGATGCGTCGAGATGATGTCCACGCCGAACTCGCGGCGGAGGCGCTCCTCGACGACCTCCATGTGCAGAAGTCCGAGAAATCCGCACCGGAATCCGAAGCCGAGCGCTACGGAACTCTCCGGATGGAATGTGAAGGCGGCGTCGTTGAGACGAAGCTTGTCGAGACTCTGGCGGACCTTCTCATATTCGTCGGTACTGACGGGATAGACGCCGCTGAAGACCATCGGATGGATGTCCTTGAAACCGGCGAGAGGCTCTTCCGCGGGAGCGCCTCGGCTCGTCACGGTGTCGCCGATGCGAATTTCTCGGGGATCTTTGACCGTGCCGATGATGTAGCCGACCTGACCGACGCCGAGTTCGTCGACGACGGTCATCTGCGGGGAAAAGATTCCGACCTCTTTGAGCTGCGTCTCAATACCGGTCCCCATGAATTGGACGTTGTCTCCGGCCCGGAGCGAACCGTCCACCACACGGACGTAGGTGATGACGCCGCGGTAGGCGTCGTAGACGGAGTCGAAAACGAGCGCGCGGACGCCTTTTCCGGCGCTTTTCGGGGGCGGGACCTGCGCGACGATGCGCTCCATGAGCTCCGGAACGCCGACGCCCGTCTTCGCGCTCACATGGATGGCGTCGTCCATCGGGATGGCGAGCGCCTCCTCGATCTGGTGCGAGGTGCCCTCGACATCGGCGCTCGGAAGATCGACTTTGTTCAGAACAGGAATGATTTCGAGCAGATGCTCCTGGGCGAGGTAGGTGTTGGCGACGGTCTGCGCCTGAACGCCCTGGGCGGCGTCGACGAGAAGGACGGCGCCCTCGCAGGCGGCCATGCTCCGGGAGACCTCATAGGTGAAATCGACGTGCCCCGGGGTGTCGATGAGATTGAACTGGTACTCTTCGCCGTTTTGAGCGACATATTTCATCGTCACAGGGTGCGACTTGATGGTGATGCCGCGCTCCCGCTCGAGGTCCATGGCGTCGAGCATCTGGTCACGGAACGTCCGTTCGTCGACCGACTGCGTAAGTTGGAGGATACGGTCGGCGAGAGTCGACTTTCCATGATCGATATGGGCGAAAATGCAGAAGTTCCGGATATGGTCTGGATTCATAGGCGGAAGTATACCATAGACCATGCGCGCGCGGAAGCGGAGGAGCGACCGGGATTTCACACTCAAAAAAGGGGGTATCCGGCGTATTTTTTCTGATGGACGGGCGTGTATGATTCTTTAACGAAATTCGAAAAAAGGGGGTTGCGCTCACATCCGGGGTATGGTATCCTATCGCACATCACCCGCGGGGGTGTAGCTCAATTGGTTAGAGCACCGGACTGTCGATCCGGCGGTTGCGAGTTCGATCCTCGTCGCTCCCGCCACTCTTCTAAAGGGCGGCTTCTCTCGGAGAAGCCCCCCTTTTTCTGTTTTCTCGTCTCCCATGATTTCCCAATTTCTCAAAGTTCTGATTCTGGCCGTCATTCAAGGTATCGCGGAATTCCTTCCCATCAGCAGTTCGGGGCATCTGGTTGTCGGAAAAACGCTCTTCCAACTCAATTCGCCTGGAACGCTCTTAGAAATCGCCCTGCACGCAGGTACATTGCTCTCCGTCTGCGTCTTCTACGCGAAAGATATCGGAGAATTGGTCTCCGGTCTTTTTAAAGGCGAGAAGTCCGCATGGCGTTACGCCGGCGCGGTTCTTCTCTCGATGATTCCCTGCGGGCTTGTCTATGTGTTTTTTGGCGACAGGCTGGAGAGCTTTTTCGGAAAGGCCTCCTGGATCGGTCCATTCTGGATTCTCACCGGCGTTCTTCTCCTCACCATGCGGAAAAAGTCCGGTGATTTGAGTATCTCCCCGCTCCGAGGACTTCTCATCGGCATCGCGCAGGCCGTCGCGATGCTGCCCGGAGTCAGCCGTTCCGGAACGACCATCTGGGCCGCGGGCCACCTCCATGTCAAATCCGGCGAGGCGGCGCGCTTTTCGTTTCTTATGAGCGTTCCCGTCCTCGCGGGAGCGGTCCTTATGATGGTCAAAGACGTCGTTTTCGGCGATCCGGACCCCTCGGGAGAACGTATTCCTCTCTGGATACTCGCTTCCGGCGCGCTGATCGCCGCTGTGGTCGGCTATTTGGCGCTCTCGCTTCTTGTTCGCATGCTTAATCGAGGCCGTTTCTGGGTGTTTGGAATCTACTGTCTCGTCATCGGCATCGCCGCGACGCTCGCGTTCGCCCTATAGCGCGGAATTCGTTGGTCTGGTTTTGAAAACACGGAATCCGGTCTAAACTCTTGGATTTATGATGAAAAAAACTACTCTTGGCTCCTCTGTGAAAGAACCGACCGTCGGTTTTGTCAGTCTCGGATGCGCGAAAAACCAAGTCGATCTTCAAGTTATGGCGGGAGAATTGCTCCACGCGGGTCTTCGACTCGCCCCCTCTCCCGAAAAAGCGGACGTTATCCTTGTCAACACGTGCGCGTTCATCGAGAGTGCCAGAGAGGAGGCCGCGGACCAGATTCTTTGGGCTTGCGAACGAAAGGCGAAGGGCGCCTGTCGGGCAGTTGTCGTTTCCGGATGTCTTCCCCAGCGGTATGCGGACAAAATGCACGAGGCATTCCCCGATATCGACGCGATTCTCGGGGTTGACGATCTCGACAAACTCCCTGAAATTGTTAAACAAATTATTAATAACGATTGCAATAGTAACTATAAAGAGAAACAGTCTTCCAAGACAGAAACAGCCAAAAAAGTAAAAAAAATCGGTGTTTCTTCCTCGTTTTTCACGAACGGGGTATCCTCCGGGACACCATGCAGAGTGTTCGATCCGAAAGAGCCTGGTCTTATCCTTTCCGGGGGGCCGTTCGCCTATCTGAAAATCGCGGAAGGTTGTTTTCATGCCTGCGCGTTTTGCGCCATTCCGGGAATCCGGGGAAAATTCAGGTCTCGGTCTATCGACGCGATTCTCGACGAGGCGCGGGGCATTCTCGACGCGGGGATTCATGAGATCAACCTTGTCGCGCAGGATGTCACAGGATTTGGAAAAGATATTCCGAAGGGACCGCGTCTTCCGGATCTCCTGAAAGAATTGGATAAACTTGAGGGTGATTTCAAAATTCGGCTGCTTTACGGCTATCCTGCGACGGTGACAGACGAGCTGCTGGAATGGATGGTCACAAGTCCGCACGCCTGCCGCTATCTGGATATCCCGATCCAACACTCCGATCCGGACATTCTTCGGGCCATGCGCCGCGCGGAAACGGTTTCGGCGGTTGAAGGATTTGTAAAAAAAGCCCGCGAGAAAGTCCCGGGGATCACACTTCGGACAACCGTGCTCGTGGGTTTCCCAGGAGAAACAGAGGAGCATTTCAAACATCTCCTCAACTACATCAAGGACTCGGAATTCGACCATTTGGGGGTCTTTCCTTTCTACCCAGAAGAAGGAACCGCCGCTTTCGAAATGGGTGACGACCCCGACGCGGAGACCGGAAACGTCCGCGCCGACAAGGTGATGGCCGTTCAAAAGAAAATTTCGACCAATCGGTTGAAAGCCTTGGTCGGCACACGCGGCGAGGTGATTTTGGAGGCTCCTTCGGAAGAAAACGGTCCGGATGTATGGATCGGCCGCTCGACCTCCCAGGCGCCGGACGGCATTGATGGTTCGACCTATATTTTCGGTGTCCCGGAAAACGCCGAACCAGGTTCTTGGATTCCTGTCACGTTCACCGGTGTGGACGAGTACGACCTCTTGGCGGAATACCTTGGATAGTCATAAAAAATGTCAGATACGATTTTTGATGTCTTGGTCGTCGGTGGCGGACATGCCGGATCGGAGGCCTCGCTTTCCGCGGCGAGAATGGGATGCAAGACTCTTCTGGTCACTCTCCGTAAAGACAAAATCGCGTCCATGCCATGCAATCCGTCTGTAGGCGGCATCGCAAAATCGCATCTTGTGACGGAAATCGACGCGCTTGGCGGCGAAATGGGTAAAAACGCGGACTTTTCCGCGCTCCAATACAGGCTGCTGAACACTCGGCGCGGTCCCGCCGTCCAGTCGACCAGACTGCAATGCGATAAACCGCGCTACGCGGCCAGGATGCAGGCCGTTATGGCTTCTACAAAGAATCTCACGGTGCTGGAAGACGAAGTTGTCGCCTTCCGAATGGACGGTAATCGTGTCACTGGCGTTCATACCGAGAAAAATGGTGAGATTCTCTCGAAAACAGTTGTTTTGACCGCAGGAACATTCCTGCGCGGAACAATTCATATCGGACATGAGACCGTCAGCGGCGGAGGTAACGGACAGCCGGCTGCGAATGCGCTCGCCGACCAACTGCGAAGCGCTGGACTCTCTGTCTCAAGACTGAAAACAGGTACGCCGCCGCGCTTGAATCCGAAAAGCCTTCATTATGACAGGATGATGAGACAGGACGGCGACATTCCTCCTCCTTTTTTCTCCTGGAAAGCCAAAAAAAGATGGAAGGATACTGTTCAAACGACTGAATTGTTCCACGTGGAACAATCTAGGGCTGAAGATAAGGAGGAGAATAGCGCCTCCTTTCAAGAAATGTTCCACGTGGAACATTTGCAAGACATCATCCATCGAGGACTGTTCCACGTGGAACAATCAAATCAAGAAGAACTCTCGCTGTCTGGTCAACTATCTCTCGATCGGTTATTCCACGCGGATAATCAAATCCCGTGCTATGTCTCCCATACAACAGAGGTCACTCACAGGATTGTACAAGATCACCTGAAGGACTCCGCGCTCTATGGCGGGGATATTTCGGGGGTCGGCGCCCGATATTGTCCTTCGTTTGAGGACAAGGTCGTCAAATTCTCTGACAAAGAGTCGCATCATGTCTTTGTCGAGCCTGAATCCGCCGACCCGGAACTCAATATGTCCTACCCGAACGGGTTGTCGTGCTCGCTTCCGCGCGAGGTACAGTTGGAGATGGTCCACAGTGTCCCTGGTCTCGAGGACGCCGAGTTTCTCGCCTGGGCCTACGCCATTGAATACGACTTCTATGATCCCCGGGACCTGTTCTCGACGTTGGAGTCGAGAAAGATGCCTGGCTCTTTTTTCGCGGGACAGGTCAATGGGACGACCGGATACGAAGAAGCTGCCGCGCAAGGATTTTTGGCCGGTGTCAATGCCGCCGCGTCCGTGCTTGGAATCGAACCGCTTGTTTTCGACCGCGCGGAGGCCTATCTCGGAGTTATGGTCGACGACCTCATCACGAAAGGAACCGATGAACCATACCGGATGTTCACTTCCCGGGCGGAACGTCGACTTCTTCTTCGTCAGGACAACGCACGATACCGCCTCTTCGACGCGTCCCGGCGCATCGGGATCTCCAATCCGGAATTTCTCGCGGAAACCGAATCCTTTGCTACGGCAATCCGGAAGGAGACGGACCGACTTTTCAACGAAAAAACGCAAGGACAGTCTCTTGCGACCTTGCTCTGCAAGACCGGTATCGAATATCCGGACCTTCCCGGCGCGCGGACAGATCTTCCGGAAGAAGTCGTCTACGAGGCCGTCCTCAACGCGCGCTATCATGGATATCTCGAGCGGGAGGAGCATCTGGCGGAAAAGATGCGGCTTGCTGAAAAAATCAGAATTCCATCCGATTTGGACTACCAATCGATTTCCGCGCTGCGTTTCGAATCTCGTGAGAAATTGACGCGCGTTCGCCCGGAGAATCTCGGACAGGCCGGACGCATCCCCGGCGTGAATCCGGCGGATATCGCCATCCTTTCCGTTGTCATTCAACGAAGAAAGAGATAATACCTTCGTTTATATGTTCATAGGGTGTCAGTAAATAGACAACGGATAGTGGATGATATGAAAATCGCTGTGAACGGTTCTTAGGAATTGTTTATAACAGCTTCCTTGTTCTCCACGTTCTTGCCGGGTTATTCATGGGTTCAACATTTCATAAGTCCATGAATGAAAGCGTGGATTCTTCATTTTCAACAATATTGACAAGGGTACTGTCTACTGTTTCATTTCTCTCTTTAAAATAATATACATCTATCCGGAACATGCGGGGGAGCCGCGCGGAAAAGAATCGGGAAAGACGATTTTCGGAGAATGTCCTGTCCATTGATCCTTCGCGGAATGAGCCATCCGCGCGCACCCATAGATGTTTTGACTTTCCGGCCGACCGCTCGTATAATTCCAAAACAATTTGTGGAGAAAACCTTATGAAACCCTATCTTCCCTCCGACAATCGCTACGGCTCGCTCCCTGTCCGGCGCTGTGGACGCACCGGTGTCCGTCTTCCCGTTCTCTCCCTCGGTCTCTGGCACAACTTCGGCAGTGTCGATGTCTACGACAACTGCCGCGAGATGGCGCGCACCGCGTTCGATCACGGCATTTTTCATTTCGATCTTGCCAACAACTACGGTCCCGAGCCCGGCTCGGCGGAGCGTACGTTCGGACGCATTCTCAAAGACGATCTCGCCCCATACCGCGACGAACTCGTCATCTCCTCCAAGGCCGGATATTGGATGTGGCCGGGACCCTACGGCGATTTCGGTTCCCGCAAGTACCTGGTCGCGAGCTGCGACCAGAGCCTCAAACGCCTCGGGCTCGACTATGTCGATATCTTCTATCACCATCGGCCCGATCCGGACACCGACCTCGAGGAGTCGATGCTCGCGCTCGACTATATCGTCCGCTCCGGACGCGCCATGTACGCGGGCATCTCCAACTATAACTGCGAGCAGACGAAAAAGGCCGTCGCCATCCTCCGCGAGTTGAAGACCCCGTTCGTCATCCATCAGCTCCGGTACAATCTCTTCGACCGCCGCTTCGAGCAGGACGGACTCCTGAAATGGCTTGCCGACAACGGCGTGGGCGGCATCGCGTTTTCTCCGCTCGATCAAGGCTTCCTTGCCGGACGCTATCTCGACGGAACGATTCCCGCCGACTCCCGCGCCGGAAAAGGCGGCTTCCTCAAGCCCGCGAATGTCACCGCCGAGAAGGTAGAGAAGACCCGCCAGCTCAACGAAATCGCCAAACGCCGCGGCCAGACGCTCGCGCAGATGTCCCTCGCATGGCTTCTTTCCCGTACGGGCATCACCGCCGCGCTCATCGGCGCGAGCCGTCCCGCGCAGATTCTCGACAGTCTCGGCGCCGTTCAGAATCTTGAGTTCTCCGCGGAGGAGCTCAAAGAAATGGACGCGATCACCTGCGGCTAGCGGAAATATGAAACTGCTTATCGCAAGCGACATCCACGGCTCGATACCGAGCTGCCAGAAGCTGCTGGAGGCGTACGCGCGCGAGAAGGCCGACAAGATGGTCCTTCTCGGCGACTACCTTTACCACGGTCCTCGCAACAGTCTGCCGGAGGCATACGGCCCCGACAGCGTCATCGGAATGCTCAACGGGGCGCGCGAGCATATCCTCGCCGTCCGGGGAAACTGCGACGCGGAGATCGACCAGATGCTCCTCAAGTTCCCCACGGGCTCCGATTCGATGACTCTTTTCATCGACGGGCTTACGCTCTTCGCGACGCACGGCCATCTGTTCAATGAAGACTGCCCTCCGCCGCTCCGTCCCGGCGAAATTCTCCTGCACGGCCATACGCACATCTGCATGATGAAAAAAGCAGATTCCGGAACGTTCTGGGTTCTTAATCCGGGATCGGTCAGTCTTCCCCGCATGAACAATCCGCGCACCTACATGACGTACGAGAATCATGAGTTCGCGTTGAAGACGCTCGACGGGGAAATGATTCAGCGGATGGAAATATAAGGTCAGGGACTCTGATTCTCCGCACAGTCATGCCCATCACAAACGAATCGCTGTCTCCCACGTTTTGGCGTACCTGCCGCGTGCTCGCCAACGAGCGCAGGCTGAAGTGTCTGAAAACGGTGCTCAAAGCGCCGGGGAGCACGGTCGGAGAAGTCGCCGGGCTTACGGGACTGCCCGAGTGCCAGGCGTCGACGGGGCTTCGTCTGCTTCAGTCCCGCGGACTTCTCGAAGTCGAACGGGAAGGTGTCCATATCCGCTACTATCCGATTCCCGATCCGCTCGTGCGGTCCGCGAAGCCGATTCTTCTCGCGCTTCAAAAAGCGCTTATTACGCGGAAAATGTCGCTTCCCGCGATCGTCGAAGAGCTCCGGGCGTTCCGTCACGAATGCCGCCTGCGCATTCTCGACCTTCTTTCCGACCGCCGCCGCGGAGCGGACGAGCTTCAAGTCCTTCTCCGCATCAGCCATACCGGAGTCCTCCGGCACATTCACGTTCTTGAGGAACTTCACCATATTCAGCATCTTGTGACCGACGAGTACGAACTCCGTACGCCGGCCGTCGCGCTCGCCGCCGAACTGCAGCTCGCGCTGCTTCACCGTCATAGTCCGAAATAGCGGCCCGCGTTGAATTTTTCTCGTCAAGTGCCGACAAACTGAAAACACTTCTGTTTCCTTCTCACATGCCTTCTTCCTCCCGTTTCAAAGCCGTCCTGTTCGATCTCGACGGGACACTCTACGACTATAATCGCGCGGAAACCGCGGCATTGCGCGAGCTCGCGCTCGTCGCGGGAGAGGAGTGGGGACTTTCCGAGCAGGAGTTCACCGATCTTTCACAACGCGCGTTCGACGTGCAAAAGCGCAGGATCGGAACGAAGAGCGGTTCCATCCATAACCGGCTTATGCGGATTCAGATTTCGTTGGAGATGCTCGGGCGCATGGACCTTTTTCCCCGTGCCATGTACTATACCCGCCGCTATCTGGATAAGTATCTCGATTCGATGGTGCCCTCTCCGGGCCTCTTCGAGACGTTGGACGGGGTCCGGGCACGCGGCATCGTCTCGTGCCTCGCGACGAATTTCATTCTTTGGGTTCAGTATGAGAAAGCGTCCCGCCTCGGCATAACTGGAAAGTTCGATTATTGGGTGACGAGCGAGGAGACCGGACTGGACAAGCCCGAGCCCCGCTTTTTCAGGCAATGTGTCGAAAAAGTCGGATGCGCGCCGGAGGAATGCCTTTTTGTCGGCGACTCCTTCCGCAATGACATCGAAGCGTCGATCGCTTCGGGTATGGAGGCGCTTTGGTTTGCCCCCGATCCCGAAATCCGTGCGAAACATCCGGAGGCACGGGCCATCAGCGCGCTTCCGGAGGTGTTGGACTTCCTCTAGTCCGACGTCTGGCTTTCCAGCAGGTCCGTCGCGACAAGAGCGCGTTCCCCGATACGCCACGCCGCGCGGTCTCCGGCCTCGGCATGAAGAAACGCGGCGGCCTTCGCGGTCCGGAAACCGTCCAACCCCTGCGCGAAGAGCGCGCCGGTCCAACCGGCGAGAATGTCGCCGCTTCCTCCGGTCGCCATGCCTGGATTTCCTCCCCGGACGATTGCCGGAGTCTTTTCCGGCGCGCCGACGAGCGTTCCACATCCTTTTAGAACCACGACCGCGCCGGACGCCATGACCAAGTCACGCAGCGCGCCGGAACGGTCGGCGTCGAGTTCGTCCACGGGCCGTCCGAGAAGCCTGGCGGCTTCCGCCGCGTGAGGAGTCAGGACGAGCGTATCGCCGAATTTCATGGAGCGGAGCCGCGCCATGTCGTCGGATACTGCCCACAGTCCGTCCGCGTCCAAAACGACGGGAAGACGGCGCGTTCTGGCCGTTTCCAGAAGGTCCCAAACCAGGTTCCGTGTATCCGGCGACCGCCCGAGGCCCGGACCCACGACGAGGACGGTCGCGCGTTTCGGAATAAGGTCCGGTTCCGCGCGGACGAGCGCTTCCGAGGAAAGAAATCCGGTCTTACCAGACACATTCTCCGGAGCAGTGTCTTCCATCTCGCTCACCATGACTTCCGGCGCGGCGATCCGGATGCCCGCGGCGGCTTTCGGCGTCGTGAGAACGGACACGAGACCGGCCCCGCCGCGAAGCGCCGCGCGGGCGGCCATTCCGATGGCGCCGGGGAAGGCGTCGCTTCCGCCGATGAGCGCCACATGACCGAAATCCCCTTTATGGGCGGTCCGGGAACGGCGGCCGAGCCAGGACCGGACTTCTGTCGATGTCACAAGGTCGAACGGGACGGTGTCCGGCGGAATGGACGCGCGCGTCTGTTCCGTCATGAGTTCTTTTGAGCTCAGTCCGAGCGGCGCGACATCGATCCGCCCGCAGTACTCCGCCACGGCGTCTTCTTTTTCTCCGGGCCCCCGCGCGATTTGGACCATTCCTTTTTTCGGAGCTTCCAGCGCGATGGTCCAGTCGGCCGTTACACAGCCTTCGGGGAAGATGCCGTCGTCCGCCGACATGCCGGACGGGATGTCGATCGCGATGACGAACGCGCCGCGGAGATTTCTCCACCGGTTGACCGCGGAGGCGAGTTCGCCGTCGCGTCCGCGCGGGGAACCCGAAACCCCGGTGCCGAGGATTCCGTCGACGACGATACTTCCCCGGGGCGGTTCGAACGAGTCCCAATCCGTTTCGAGGGACAGGCCTTCCGCCATGCGTCTCGGAAGCGGTTTCAACGTTTGAGGGATTCCGACGGAGAACACCTTGACCCGGTATCCCCAGTCGAGCAGGTCATGCGCCGCGACAAAAGCGTCTCCACCGTTGTTTCCGCGGCCCGCGCAAAGAATCACGGGGAGGTCGGCGACGCCGCGCAGGCGTGCGGCGGTCCGGACGGCTTCCGCGACGGAGAGCCCGGCCCGGCGCATGGCGCGCTCCAACCCGCCGGCTCCCGCGGCGGAATCAAGTTCTCGAAGTTGTTGCACGGAAAGTGGTTTCATTTCGGCGCGTCATCCTATTGAAACTCATCGTTCAAGTCAAGGAAACTTCGCGACAAAACAAAGAATCCCAAACGCGGGGAGCGGAGCGACGAAATAGTGCCGCGCCCCGCTTTTTTGATTCTCTGTTCCGTATCCATCAGGTTTGACTTTTTGGGTTATGATATTTTACAATAGAAACAATGGGTAAGTTATGTGTGTTTTTTTTGAATAATTCACGAAAGTCATGTATAAAGGAAGACGTTTGATGACAATCAGGTCGATGGCAGTTTTTTTTGCCTTGGTCACAGGATGCGCGTGGGGTGCCGATCCGTTTCTCAAGATCGATGTCAACGCGGGTGTGCAGGGCGGCGCGACACAGGACGGCTGGAGTAATTTCGGTTGGTCGGTGGTGAATGTCGCGGGCCCGGTGACGAATCGTTACTATACGACCTCTTCCGCCGTCGCCGGCAAGAATGTGGACGTAGTGATCGCCGCCGGTTCCTCGGAAGAAGATACGAGCACGCTCACGGCCCGCGACCGGACGGGGGCGCAGGTGATCGGATCTGGATTTCCGCTCGCGGATCTTTACCGCGATTTACTGAACCCCAACAACAATGTCCCGGTCTGGATCAAGATTCTCGGGCTGAAACCGGGCGCCGCCTACGAGTTCAAAGCCTATGGCTATGACGACAACAACACGAGCACGGTGACGGTCTCCCCGATGGCGGACGGGTCTCCGGTCGGAATCTCCGGCGCGCTGTCCTATACCGCCGGAACCGTGTTTTCCGCGGAAACCGATCCCGACCTCTGCGCGGCGGCCGTGACGGCCGTGTCGGACGAAGAGGGCACGTTGACGTTCCGCTTGACCGGAAATCCCAAGCCGCCGGTTCTCGGAGGGTTTACGCTGGCCAAATCCGATCACGACGTGTTTTCGCTGTTTATCGATTTCGGCGACAACTCGTCGTCCAAAGTGGCCGCCGGCGCGCAGCTGTTCTATTACACCGAGTCGACCGAACCGCGTTCGGTCTCCTACGCCGGCCAGCTCCATAACGGAAGCACGGGCCGCGTCACGATCACCCTGACGCAGGGAACCGGATTCGAGTCCAAGAAATTCATTGTCCGGGACCGGAATCCGACGGCGTACGCCGATGTGTTCCCGGGGTATCAGGAATACCGCGACTGCGCCATCCTGTCGTATGCCACGTCCATGTGGGTGGATATCGACGGGCTGCTGCCGAACGCCAAGTACGACCTGGTTGTGTGTCCCTACGACTACAACAACGGGCGCACCTCGACGTTGACCGACTGGACGTCCGGATCCGCCGGCAGCACCCAGACATTCAAGACCACGTCGAAAACCGCCCTTACTGCCGACACGCCGCTGGATCTCTATACCGCCAGTTTCCGGCTTTTCAGCGACGAAAACGGGAGAATCCGCCTTCTCAACTCGGTTGCGAGCGGCGAAGTCGCCCTGGCCTGGCTTAAAATACAGTATGTTCCGCAGGTCCGCGGACTTCAAATGATCGTCTTTTAGTGTCGTGGATAAAATGGGAAAAATGCGGGGAATCCACATTCTGTTGGCGACCGTGGCGCTTTCGGCGTCCGCGGGCGAGCACCATCTTTTCGACGGCGGAAACTATCCTTGGCGGCCCAAGGCCTTCAAGGGAGCCGAGGTCGGAGACTACGCAAAGACCCGCGTGATGGACATCCGGTTTGCCGCGGCGGAGTCCGGCGTGCAGATACAGGCGCTGCGCGGAGACCGGCAGTCGAGCGTCGCCGAGTGGATGACGGAAGGTGCCGAGCTCATTGTCGAGCTGAAGGAGACGCCGAACGCGCCTCCGCCCGCCGTGCGCGTCGAAGTGGCCGCGCAGGACCGCACGGTCCAGCCCTCGGAGAAACGGATAATGACCGGCGGACCGGTGGAGACGTCGGAGGCGGCGGTCCGCGGCGGCGCGCGCGAGCTGCGCTTCAAGATGTCCGGCAAGGACGTCGGACCGAATTTCGCCCCGGCGTCCGTCAAGCTGGTCGGAACGGGCCCGGGACGGCTCGTCGTGACGCGGGTGATTGTCCGCGGTCCGAAAATTACAGACGACCGCCTTCCCGCGCCGCCGCGGGGGGACGACCGGCATGTGTGGCTTCGGGTGAAGGGGCGCCGGATTGTGACGTCCCCGCTGGCCGAGGGAGGCGAGCGTCCGTTCGTTCCGGTCGGCGTAGGGTATGGGAAAGACGTGATTCTGCACGGCTACGACGAGGAAGTCGCGGCCTATTGCAAGAGAATGGGGTTCAACACAATCCGGTTGGCGTTCTACCACCGCACGTTCAACTCCCGGCCGGACGAGCCGCTGGAGTTCCGCGACATCGTCGGTTTCATCGATCCGTTGGTCGCGGCGGCGCGGCGGCACGGCCTGTATGTGATTCTCGACGATCATGCGTACTTCAAAAACGAGATCGACGAGGCCAACGCCCGCGGCGAGCAGGCGTCGGGCGGCTGGACGACGGCCGCGTTCGAGCAGTGGGTCCGGCGTTGGGGAGAGGTTGCCGAATACTATCGCGACGAGCCCTACGTTCTCGGCTACGAACTGTGCAACGAGCCGGTGTGCGAGCCGGAGGTGGCGCGCAAATGGTATCAGCGCGCGATCGCCGAGATACGGCGTCACGACCGCCGGCACATCGTCATCGTGGGGACGCACCATTGGAGCCATTCGCGGGCGATGGAGGCGACATGGGCCGGAATCGCCGACAAACTGGACGAGCCCTACGGGAATGTCGTCTTCGCGTTTCACGACTATCCTTTGGACGACACGCCGCAGAAGGTCCGTCGGTACCTCGCGGATTTCCAAAACCGTTACGACGTGCCGGTGATGTGCACGGAATTCGGATGCGGCGGCACGCCGGAACCTGTCCATCGCGAGACGCAGGCGGGGATGCTGGCGCTGTTCGCGCAGGAGGGCATCGGCTGGATGATCTGGACGCTGCAGGATGTCCATGGAAAAGGACGGAGTTTTCCGACACGCGCGGAGAAGACGCCGGACAAAAAGTGGCGCGTTCTGGACGGTCCCGGTCTGCGGTACGATATCCCCTATGTGGACATTTGGGCGCCGGTCGCGTCCATCGTCGCGAGTCCGTTTCCCCGTCCCGCCGAGAAAAAATCCGCCGACTAGCCCCGGACGCGCCCGCGTCCGCGACATGCGGCCGGAAGCGGCGTTCCCGTCCAGACCACCGTCGTGCCCCGCGCGGTGTTTGGAAGAGACGGAACGGCGCGTTTTATGATATGCTAGCGCCGGACGTGTGGGGAATGTATGAAGCGAGCTGCGCGATGAGCGAAAACACAGAATCGAGAAAAAAAAGCGGTATGGCCGGTTCCCGGTTCCTCCCGGTTGCCGGACTCGTCCTTTTGACCGTCCTTCTGGCGGCGGTCGTCTGGGGCGGACTCCGGTATCGGCGGACCTCCGTCGGCGCAGAGTCGTCGATGACGGCCGTGATTCCGGTCGGAGGGGCGAACTACACCGCGGACGGTGTCCGGATTCACGGCGCCGCGCCCGGCGAATGGTCCCATGATGTCGACGCCGTGTTCGCCAAGGCCGCGGAGGAGAAACTTCCCGTTCTCGCCGTCTTCACAGGAAGCGACTGGAACGACTGGCACAAGCATACCTGGAAGCACGTCATCGACACCCCGGAATGGAAAGAGTGGTCCGGGTCTCGGCTGATGCTCGCCTGGATCAACTTTCCGAACGACGCCTCGCTTGTCCCGAAGGAGTATGAGTACCGCAACATCAAGCTGTCCCGCGAGACCGGCGTCGACGGCTATCCGACGTTCGTCGTCTACCGCGGCGCGAACAAGGATGTTTTCGGGCATATCTCCGCGCGCGGCGACGCGACGCCCGCCTCGTTCATCGCCCAGGTGGCCCGCACCTATCTCGACCATATGCCCGGCGGCGTGAAGGCCTCCCTCGGCGAGGCGGACATCGCGGCCGTCGAGGCGGTCCGCAAGGCCGTCGAACAGCCTCGTAAAGACCTGAACGCCGTCTTGGTCAAGGCGAACGAGGAATACAACGAGCTGGTGAAAAAAGGGACGAAGAAAGAGGAGATGGACGCCTGGAGAAAAGCCTCCGACGCGGAACTCGCGCCGCTTCAGGAGCCTGTGAGGCGTCTGACCGAGCAGGAGGACGCGTTCTACCTGAAGGCGTTCGACGCCTGCCTCGCCCGTCTGCGGGAGGAGACGAAATGAAACGGATTCTGACAGCGGAGGAGATGCGCGCCGAGCGCGACCGGCTCCACGCGGAGGGCAAGACCCTCGTCTTCACCAACGGCTGCTTCGACATTCTTCACCGCGGCCACGTCACCTACCTCCAGTTCGCCCGCGACCAGGGCGACGCGCTCTGCGTCGGGCTCAACTCCGACGCCTCCGTCCGGCGCGCCAAGGGGCCGTCCCGTCCCGTTGTCGGGCAGGAGGACCGCGCGGTCGTCCTCACGGCGCTCCGGTGCGTCGACTATGTCGTCATTTTCGACGAGGACGAGCCGAAGCGCCTCATTTCCGATATCCTTCCCGACGTTTTGGTGAAAGGCAGGGACTGGGCGCACTATGTGAGCGGCCGCGAGGTAGTCGAGGCGCACGGAGGCCGTGTCGTTCTCGCGGACATGGTCGAGGGCCGGTCGACGACCAACATCATCAAAAAAGCGCAGGGAAACACACCGAATTGATTTGGTTTTCGGGCCGATACGGAGTAGAATCTCCGGCGGCGGCGGGAATACCGTCCGTCCCTTCCCGGAAGGAGGAGGCGCCTTCCTCCTCCCGCGCTCCGCGCGACCCGCCGACGTGATTTTTCCGACACACTCCCCGACCTCTCGCACCGTCCAACCGCCCACCTCTTCGAGCATGCACACACTGATTCCCGCTCCGCGCGAACTCGTCGAACATTCGGGTTCCTTCCCGTTTTTCCAGACCAGCACCATCGGCTACAACGGCACGATGGAGACGTTGGAAGTCGCGACACTTCTCGCGGACTACCTCCGCCCCGCGACCGGTTTTCCTTGGCCTGTCGCCGAGGGCGACGGATCCATCACGCTTGTCCAGACAGGCGATCCGCTTCCCGACTCCTGCGGATTCGTTCCCGAGAACTACACCCTCGTCGTGTCGCCGGAGAAAGGCGTCCGGATCGAGGCGCTTTCCGCCGCCGGCCTCGCCCGCGGCATCCAGACGCTCCGTCAGTTGTTCCCCGCGGAGATTTTCTGCGACAAGCTCGTCCAGCGCCCGTGGAGCGTTCCGGCCGTGGAGATCCGCGACAGTCCGGAATTCCGGTGGCGCGGGCTGCATCTCGACGTCGGCCGCCACTTCTTCTCGGTCGACGAGGTCTGCCGGTACATCGAGCTGCTCGCGCAGCACCGCATGAACATGTTCCACTGGCATCTCACCGAGGACCAGGGATGGCGGATCGAGATCAAGAAATATCCCCGTCTCACAAGCGTCGGGTCCGTGCGTAAGAAGACGCTTGTCGGCCATCATGGGACGTATCCGCACACCTTCGACAACACCCCGTACGGCGGATTCTACACGCAGGAGGAGGTCAAGAAGGTCGTCGCCTTCGCCGCGCGCCGTCATGTGACCGTCATGCCGGAGATCGACATGCCCGGGCACATGGGCGCCGCCATTGCCGCGTATCCGGAATGGGGCAACGGCATCGTCGCGTGTCCGGAGGTCCGTCCGATGTGGGGCATCTCGACCTTCGTCCTCAATTTGAACGACGCCACGGTGAAGGCCTGCGAGGAAATCTGGAGCGAGCTGTTCGACCTCTTCCCCTCGAAATTCTTCCATTTGGGAGGCGACGAGGCCCCCACGAACGAGTGGGAGCTCTCCGACGAGGCGCAGGAGGTGATGCTTGCCCGCGGACTTCATTCGCCGCGCGCGATGCAGTCGTGGTTCACCCGGCACATGATCGGGTTTTTCGCGGCGCATGGCCGCCGTCTGGTCGGCTGGGAGGAGATTCTCGACGGCGAAAATCTCGACACGGCGGCCACTGTCATGAGCTGGCGCGGAAAGGGACGCGAGTTCGACGCCGTCCGGACGGGGCACGATGTCGTCATGGCGACCAACCAGTTCCTGTACTACGACTATTACCAGGAGGATCCAGAGCCCGGCGCCACGGTGCGCATCGGCGGACTCTGCCCGCTTTCCCGCATTTATAACGGGTTCAAGCCCGTTCCCGACGGGATGACCGCCGCCGACGCGAAACACATCCTCGGCGCGCAGGGACAGCTTTGGACGGAATATATCCCGACGATGAAAGACCTTGAGGAGATGGCCTATCCGCGCGCCTGCGCCCTTGCGGAAACCCTGTGGATTCCGCACGGACAGCGCGACTACACGGACTTCCTCCGCCGTCTCTCCGCGCACCGCGGGCGCCTCGCCGCCCAGTCCGTCGCAGCGTTCCCGCGTCCGTAGGTTTTCCGGATACGCGAAAAACGATACAACCTGACGAAACGGAGCGCATCCCGCCATGACGGACTTTGATCTGGAGAAATTCTGGGCGAACGATGAAGCCGCGCACCGCGACAACTGTTTCTGCGACGGCCCCCAAGTCGCGTTCGGCGTCCGCATGAGCGGGGAATGCGTCTTCGCCGAGCTCGGCGAGGAGGGGGAGCCTTGGGGGCGCACGCCCCTTGCCCGCCGCCGCGACCTCAACCGCCGCTATAACGACAAGGCCGAGAAAATCGTCGGCCGCCGCCTGTTGCAGGAGGAGTTTCTTCCAGAAGACGCCGCGCTGCCCTATGTGAAACGCATCGGCGAGGTGTTCGGCGGCACGTACGCGATGCGGAACGGCACCGAGTGGCTCGAGGCGTGCATCTCCGGTCCGGAGGAGCTTGTGAAAGTTCTGGACCGCGTGGAGAAGATGGACCTCCGCGAGTTCATGCTCCCGAAGAATTGGGAGTCGGAGAAGCGGCGCGTCTTCGAGACGTACGGCGTCAAACCGCGCGGGATGCACGGAATACGCGGCCCCGTGACCCTCGCCTGCTCGCTGATGGGGACCACCGAATTCCTGTATTTTCTTGTCGACGAGGAGGAGCTCGCGAAGCGCTGGTTCTACGACATCGGCGAGGTGGCCATCCGCATGGCGGAGATCATGGACGAGGAGGCCGGGACCGTCGGCGCGCGCGGATTCGGCTTCTACGACGACAACTGCTGCCTTCTCTCCCCCGAGATGTACGAAATCACGGGCTATCCTGTGCTCAAGCGCGTCTTCGAGCGCTTCTCCCCCGACCCGGGAGACTGGCGTTTCCAGCACAGCGACAGCGCGATGGGGCATCTCCTGCCGATTCTCGGACGCCTCGGCTTCCACGGCGTCAATTTCGGTCCGACCGTTCTCGTGCCGGAAATCCGGAAATATCTGCCGTGTGCCCGGATCGACGGCTGCGTCGCGCCCTATACATTCATGCGCAACGACCGCGAGGGCCTTGTCCGCGAGGTCCGGCGCGACTGCGAGGCGGGACTCCGGTACGGCGGCGTCAACATCACGACCGCGGGCTCCATCAACAACGGCTCAAGCTTGGAGAGCATGCGCCTCATGATGGAGACGATTTGGGAGTACGGACGTCGCTGAGCCGCGTCGTCTGGAAATCGTGATTTTCCGGAGCAGTCCGTATCGCCGCCGCACTCCGGAGAGGAAAGAGGTGTTCCGCCTGTTCCGGCCGGAGTCACGGAAATTGCTTAGTAATTTGTATTCCCGACGTCAAAGCCGTCCTCACCGTCAGTTTTCCCTTTTCCGTGAAATCCATCCGCTTTTTCTTGTCGTCCCGCGCCGCCTTCCTCGCGTGTGTGTGCGTACTCGCGTGTGCATCCGTGTCGTCTGCCGAGGACGCACCCGCGGCTCCTTCGTTCACTCCGTCGCCGGCGTGGCGGGAGGATTCCTCCCCGGTCCGCTATGTGTTCGGCAAACCGGAAGGGGCGCAGATTTCGCTTCTTTCGTTCCCCGGCTCGCTGAATGACGGCGGGGCCGTTCAAGAATTCGCCGCGCGCTCCGGCGATGTCGAGTTGGCGACCCGGATTATTTCGAACGACGGGACAAACGCGCATGTGTTCGTCCATTCGGGCCCTGTTTCCGACGGCGGTTTGATCGAAGTCTATCCGCTCGCCGTCAAAGTTCGCCCCGACACGAATCTGACGGACGGTCTTCCGATCGACTGCGCCATCCGGGGAGTCGACATTCAGGATGTTCCGGCCGGTTGGAAAGAGTATCAGTTTCTTCGGAACAAGCTTCCCGGTCCCTACGCGCGCTATAAAGCCCGGACGTTCGAGGAATGTGTCTCCAACGAGGTTTTCAACAACA
This sequence comes from Kiritimatiellia bacterium, assembly GCA_045643325.1. Lineage (GTDB taxonomy): Bacteria > Verrucomicrobiota > Kiritimatiellia > RFP12 > JAZUKQ01 > JAZUKQ01. The sequence goes on from JAZUKQ010000044.1 coordinate 22,544, forward strand.
ACGACATTCGCCGCGCGATGTTCCGTCATGTGAACAGTTTCGAGTTCACGACCACGCTGAACATCCCCGAGGCGGGCGACTACCGGTTCGATCTCGCCGGCCGCAATACCTGTATTCTGGTCATCGACCCGGAGGAGAGAGTCATCGCCGAGTCTTCGGTCCCCTTGCCTTTCGGTGGACGTCGTCATGACAACTCCGAGGCGCTTCCCGAGAACTGGATTCCGGGCGAGACCGTCCATTTGGAACCGGGGCCTGTCCAACTTCGGTGCATCCAGCTTACCCGCCGTCACCCCAATGTGCGCGTCCGCTGGCTCCGCCCCGGGAATACCGATACGACTCCCGTTCCCGCGGACGTGTTTTTGACCGGATCGCGCGTCGAACCGGTCGTCCGGGAGGAGCGCAGGGATCGCCCCGTTCATGTCGGAATCAAGGCGACCGCGTCCGCCCCCTTCCAGTTCCACCGCACCGAGGGATTGTTCGTCCTGCTTGATCTCGAGGCTCATCCCGCTGTTTGGAACGGCGGAAGCCCCGATGATTTGTCGTTCGAATGGAGTGTCGACGGCGAGCCCGTGGGAAAGGGGAAGACGCTTCGCACGGTCATCTCCTCGGGACGCCGTGTCATCCGTGTCACCGCCGTCTCTCCCGACGGACTGTCTGTCTCGGCGGAGAAAATCCTCGAGAATCCTCCCATCGCCCGGACGGAATATCGGATCGACGCGGCGATCCGCGGCGTTCCGGGGCTTCTTCGGGAGACCGATCTCGTGTGGCCCGACTTGTGGGTCCGCGGAACGCTTCCCCGTCAGATTCCGGTCTCCGCCGAGCTTCGGGTTTTCGGAAAAGACGGCTCCACCCTGTTCGAAAAGACGGATTCCGTCCGCCTCGTCAAAAGTTGGGGAAGGCTTCTGGGCGACCCCGTCCGGGTTTCCGACGCCTTGGAAATCTCGTGGAAACTCTTTATCGGTCCGTGTCTGCTCGCCTCGAATACTGTGACGCTCGTCCGCGATCCCGCCGATGCCGTCCCGACGGGCGCGTTCGGCGATCAGTTGATGGCCGGCGACCGCCCGGTGTCGCTGGTGCTCCGGCATGAGCGGACCGAAGACGACGGACGCGCCGTCGAACGCCTCCGCGCCGCCGAGCGCGTGGTGTGGCTCGACGACACGTTCACACCCCTTACCGCCGTCGCGGCGGACACCAAACCGCCTCTGACCTCCGAACTGGAGAAATCGCTCGGAAAACCGGTGGAGTTTCTCGCGCCGGAGGCGCTTTCCGACTCCACGGCGCCGGAGGCCCTGCTGCCGCTCTCCCCGCTGGGCGGACTCCGGACGATTCCCGACAAGACCGCGGTGGTTCTCTCGCTCGGCCGGGACACGTATCTCAACCGTGTTCCCGCGGAGGAGTTCGAACTCCGCCTTTCCGCCTACTGCGCCATCCTCTCGCGCGGACTCGGGCATTCCGTGCTGCTTGTGACGCCTCCGCCGTTTTCCGAGGATCCCGCGGCGTTCCGCCCGTATGCCGAGGCCGTGCTCCGCGTGGCCGACGCCTACGCGATCCCGGTGGCCGACGCCTATTCCGCGTTTGCCGCCGCGTCCGGTAAAAAGGCGTTGACAGACGGACTGGATGTCGGACCTGACGGAGGGTCGCTCGCCGTCAGGCTGCTTCTGCGGTTTCTTGGAAAGTGACCGAGCGCGAGACGGCCGCCTTCGCGCCGGTGTACTCCCTCGGCCGCAACGGTAGCCTCCCCGCGCTCGTCGCCCGCCGCAGGCGCCTCCCTTGACGGAGGTGCCCCGCAGGGGCGGAGGGTGTTGCCGCAGAGAGGAGAGAAAACACCCCCAGCCGCAAGCGGCAGCCCCCTCGAGGGGGCCGGGCTCCGCCCGATTGCGGCGCCGCATCTTTGCGGCGCACGGTGTACTCCCCCAGCCGCAAGCGGCAGCCCCCTCGAGGGGGCCGGGCTCCGCCCGAAAGCGGCCGCGTGGCGCCATCGCCCCCCCGCGCCCGTCGCCCGCCGCAGGCGCCTCCCTCGAGGGAGGTGGCGCGAAGCGCCGGAGGGTGTTGCCGCGAAGAACCAAAAAAAACGCGGACTCCTTACGGAATCCGCGTTGGATCATGAAACGTCCTGGAATGTGGCGGACGAGCGCCGTCGCACCCGTTCCGGGCGTCAGGCCAAAGGGTCGTTACATCTGCTCGGGGGCGGGACGGTTGGTTCCGTCGCCGGCGGGGGCGGGGGCACCGCCGTTCCGGTTTCCGCGGTTACCGCGCGGGCCGCGGGCATTGTTTCCTCCGGGTCCGAAACCGCCCTGACCTCCCTGACCGAAACCGCCCTGACCTCCGCGACGGCGGTTGAAGCGCTCCTGGATGTTCTTCTGGTACTCGGTGAGTTTCGCGGACTGTTCGGGAGTGAACTGGGCGCGGAGGGCGAGTAGACGCTTCACCTGGAGTTTGGTGATCTCGGTGCGGATACCGCAGGTCTCTTCGACGGCCTTAAGAATGGCCTCTTCGTCGAGAGGCTGGGCGGCGAGAAGCTCGGTCTGCTTTTTGGTGGCCTCGTCGAGCATCTGCATCAAGGGCTGGAGAAGCTCGTCGAAGGGCTTGACGGCCTCCTGCATCTGGGCATACTGCTCGTCGGTAATGCCGATTTCTTGACGGAAGCGGGCGCTCTGGACAGGAAGGTTGAGTTGCATGTCGCTCATCATTCCGCCCATCATGCCGCCCATCATGCCGCCCATCATGCCGCCGCGCCCGAATCCACGGCCGGGGTTCGGGGGCGGAGGCTGCTGTTCGTTCATCTGAGCGCCGCCGGCGGGAGGCGGGGGCGGAGGAGCGCCGGCGGGGGCGTCTTGCGCGAGGACGGACGCTGCGGCGAGAGAGAGAAACAACGAGGAAAGAATCGTCTTCATAGTGCGTTGGTTAGGGGTTGATGGATGGATGGAACACGTCAGACTGATGATAGAACGAAAAAATCCGAAGCGATATTTTGAAAAAACCTCCAGGAGGACATCCTGGAGGTTTCATGCAGTCGGTCAAAGCCTTTGCGAATCTGAAAGAGCGCGTTTCCTAGTTGGAGGATTCGACGTTGTTGCGGCCGGAACCGGAGCAGGAGCCGGAGAACGGAACCGTCTTCTTTCCGCTGTTGATGACGCCGTCCATCGTGCGGCTGGACTGGAGGCTGTTGAAGGTGCCGGAAATTGAGCCCTTGCTGCCGGAGGCGTTGTATTTCGCGATGATCTGGGTCGAGGAGGCGATCTGATCGGAATTATAGTCGACACCGGAGATTTTTCCGTTGTAGACGGAGCCGTCGCTTCCGACAATCGTGATGTTCTGGCCCATCTGCTGGACGGAGAAGGAGGTCAGCACCGTGACGGCCTTCGAGCCGGAGGACGTCGAGGACGTCGTGACGGACGTCGTGGTGAACGTGATGGAGCCGCCGGTGAAGACCGCGCCGGAATAGCCGGTGATGTTGATGTTGTACGCGCCGGAGGCGTGGGTGACGCCCGCGGAGCAGTTGGGGTCGGAGGAGTCGAGGGTGCTGCTTCCGCTGTCCGTGAAGGTCGCGGAACCAGAATGGGTGGTCGGAGTGACGACCTGCTTGAGGCCGACCTTGTTCGTCACATACGTCACATAGGAGAAGTTGACGGCGATGGCGACGGAGCCGGGGACCATGGAGGCGCCGGTGGAGCCGGAGAACGCTTTGAGGCTCAGCGTCTTAATCTCCCCTCCCGTTGTGGACGACGAGGTGACGCCCGCGGCGTTCTCGCCCTCGGTGATGTTCGCGGCGAGGCCGTACGTGCCGGAGAAGTTGACCAGATTGTAGGAATCGTTCCAGGACGAGCCGGAATCGGACGAGGACCACTCGCAACCGGAGATGAAGGCGACCGCCGCGAGAGAGGTGAGAAGAAGGGCTTTGGAATGCATGGCGAAAACGTACTCCTAATATGGAACCGAATAACGGGTTGCCGTGTATTTTAGCGGAAAGACGATGCGGACGCAACGGGATTTTTGGGTTGATGAAAAGTAGTTCGCTATCCGCGCGGAGCGTCCCCGCGTCCGTCCATGTTTTGGAGCGCGACTCCGGCGGCCGGAACCAGAAAAACACGACGCCCGGAACCTTCTGCCGGAAATTCTCGTTGTCCTTGTCAGGAAGCGAACTGGATTCCAAGGTTTGGGCAACCCGGCGGTTTTCGGCGCGCGGGCCCTTCCCGGCGTTTGCTCTCTTGACGCACACGCGGAAAATCACGATAATGACCCGAAGTTTTTAAGCGATCAGCGACTTTCGCGCCGTTTTTCCGAGACTCACCCAGCGTCCGATGAAGCGTACGATTTTTCTTCTCCTTTTCTCCCTTTTCTCCGCCGTCTCCGTCATGGCCGACCCGATGGATATTTTTGTATCCATCTATAATAACGACATGAAAATGTTCCGCGCGGTCCTGAAAAAAGAGAAAAAAGCCGCTCTGACGGTCCGCCTCGACAACGGCGACACGCCGCTCATGTATGCCGTCACCCACGACCGGCCGCTGATGGTCCATACCCTTCTCAAGGAGGGATGCGACATGAATCTTACGGGCGAGAAGAATTTCACTGCGCTTCATTTCGCCGTATACCATGAGAAGAAGGACTGTCTCCGCCTGTTGCTCGAGAACGGAGCCGATCCGAACCGGCAGTCCGACGGCGGATGGACGCCCTTGCTTCTCGCGGTCCGGAAAAAGAACGCCGGAATCGTCCGGAACCTGCTGGACGCGGGCGCGGATCCGGAGATCCCTGTCCATGGAGTGACAGCGATCCAGCTCGCGGAGAAATCCGGAGTCCCCGAGATCGCCGAAAGTCTCCGCAAGGCCGTCGCGAAACGGTCCGCCGCCTCCGCGAAGGCGCCTCCGGAAAATGCCGCGCCTCCCAAGGCGCCGTCTGCGAAGCCGGTTTCTCCGGCGCCGAAACCGGCCCCGAAACCTCCTGTCGCGACAACGCCTTCCGCGAAACCCTCGGCCCCGAAACCCTCGGCCCCGAAACCCTCCGCGAAAAATCCGGCCCCGAAGCCTTCCGCGAAACCTTCGGCGCCGAAACCGCCCGCGCCAGCCAAGCCGTCAGCCGCTTCCGTTCCGAAACCGCCCGCGCCCCCGCGACCGTCCACGGAGAAAGGACAGAAACTCCGGGAAGAGGTTCTCGAAGAGGTCCGCGGAAAGGTCCGGGGGCAGGTCCACGAGATGACCGGCTTCGACGGCGAGACATATATCGGGGAGATGTCCGGAGGAAAATTCCAGGGATACGGCGCCATGCTGTATCGGAACGGCTCGCGGTACGACGGCTCCTGGCACCGCGGAAAGAAGAACGGGACCGGCACGTTCTTCTATGCGAACGGGGATTCCTATGTCGGTGAATGGTCCGGCGACGCCCCGCACGGCCCCGGAGAATTCTTCTATAAGAACGGAGGGTTCGTGAAGGGCACCTGGCGCAATGGAATCCTCCGGGACGGAGCGGGCGAGTTTGTCGATACCAAAGGCAGGCGTTTCCGCTGCGTCTGGACGGACGGAAAATGCGAACGGACGCCGATGGATGAGTAATCCCGCCGATATCCGGGTGGAGGACGTCTGCTTCGCCTACGGGGACCGGGAGGTTCTCCATAACGTGGCGTTCGAGATCCCTCGCGGCGCGTTCGTCGCCGTGGTCGGTCCGAACGGCGGCGGAAAGACGACCCTGATGCGGCTTGTCCTGGGCGAACTGCAGCCGCTCTACGGTCAAATCCGGCTGTTGGGCGGCTCCGTGCCGGCGAACCGTCCGCGGGTGGGATATGTCCCGCAGCAGATGGCGTTCGACTCCGCGTTTCCCGTGACGGTCTCCGACGTGGTTGTGATGGGGACCGCGGGCGCCCGATGGGGCGGCTACCGCGCCGCCGAGCGCGCCCGGGCCGCCGCGGCGCTCGGGCGCGTCGGGCTGGACGGTTTCGGACCGCGCCCGTTCCACGCGCTCTCGGGCGGCCAGCGCCAGCGGGTCCTCATCGCGCAGGCGCTGGTCGGAGACCCGGAGATGCTGGTCCTCGACGAGCCGACGGCGAATGTCGACGAGAAGAGCGAGGCGGACATCTACGCGCTGCTCACCGGATGGAACCGGGAGGGACGCACCGTGGTCGTCGTCTCGCACAATCTTTCCGTCGTCACCGCGCAGGCGACGCATGTCCTTTGCGTGAACCGCGCCGCCGCGCTTCACCGCATGGAGGAGTTGACGGACGGTTGGATCGAGGCGCCCGGAGGCGGGCGGTTCGTCCTCATCCACCACCGGGAGGAATGTCAGGTGAACCATGTGGGCGAGGCCCACACGCCGCACAGGGGAGAGCACGGCCATGGATGAGTTCCTTTCCGGACTTGCGGCGGCGGCGTTTCTTCGGCGGGCCGTCGTGGCGGCGCTGCTGGCGTCCGTCGTCTGCGGCGTCCTCGGCACGCTCGCGGTCGTGCGCCGCTCGACGTATGTGGCGGGCGCGGTGTCGCATTCCGTGCTCGCGGGCATCGGGTTCGCGCGGTACGCGGCGGTCGTCTGGGGATGGACCTGGATGACGCCCCGCGTCGGCTCTATGGCCGCGGCGCTCGTCGTGGCGGCGATCCTCGGGTCGGCCGCGCAGCGGGAGCGGGTGCGCGGCGATACGGTGCTCAGCATCGTATGGACCGTCGGGATGGCGGTGGGACTCGCGTTTCTGGCGGGGGTCCCCGGATACAAGGCCGACTTGATGAACGCGTTGTTCGGCAACATCCTGCTTGTGACGGAGACGGATCTCGTCTGGATGGCTTCGTTCGGCGTCGTGGCGGTCGCGGCGCTCGCGGCGACGTGGCGCTGGGTGCTCGCGACGTGTTTTCACGCGGGTCTCGCGCGACTTCGCGGAGTGCCCGTCCCGGCGGTGGAGACGATGCTCTCGGTGCTGGAGGCGCTCGCGGTGGTGATGCTCGTCAAAATCGTCGGCGTCGTCTTGATCATCGCGTTGTTGGCGATTCCGGCGGCCGCGGCCGGGATGATGACGCGGCGGCTCGTCCCGATGATGTTCGTCGCGACGGGACTTTCCGTGTTCGTGACGGTCGGCGGGCTCGCGCTCGCCTACGCCCCCGACTGGCCCGTCGGCCCGACCATCGTATTGCTTTCCACGGCGGTGTACGGAGCCGTCGCCCTGGCCGCGCACGCGCTCCGGAAAAAAAACGCCTCCCGTACGGTCCGTTGAGACAACCGTCCTTCTCATTCCGGCCTTTCGGACCGCTCCAACCTCCCGCATATTTTTAACCTTTCAAACTGTCCGCCGATGCATCCCATTTTTCTCCGTATAGGCTCGTTCGTCATTCATTGGTACGGCGTCTGCATGGCCGCCGGGTTTGTCTGTTTCCTGCTGACGCTCCAGCACTTCGGAAAAGGGACGCGCCGTACCGGCGACTACATCTCGAACCTTGTGACGCTTCTGATCGTCTCCGCGATCGGAGGCGCGCGCGCCGCGTATGTCATCGAGCACTGGACGAGCGGCGGATACGCGACGAATTTCTGGAGTGTGTTCAATATCCGCGAGGGCGGATTGATGTTCTACGGAGGTCTGCTCTGCTGTTGGGCGGCCATCACCGGGTTCGTCCGTTGTCATAAGGAGCGGTATTTCGACTTTCTCGATTTTCTCGTCACCGCGCTGCCGATCGGCCACGCCTGCGGGCGGGTCGGCTGCTTTCTGGAGGGATGCTGCTTCGGCGCGTTGACCGACGGACCGCTCGGCGTGCATTATCCCATCGGGTCCCATCTCTGGACGCATCAGGTTGAGATCGGGCTGATCGACAAGGCGTCGGCCCCGCTGCCCGTCTATCCGAGCCAGTTGTTCGAGGCGGGGCTTCTCGTCATGCTCTACGTCGTGCTTTTCCGGCTCTATCGCCGCCGCCGGTTCGAGGGCCAGTCTCTCGCGACGTATTTTGTCGGCTACGCGGTCATCCGGTACGTCATCGAGTTATTCCGTTCCGATGTCCGCGCGATGGTCGGACCGTTCACCATTTCCCAGTTTATCAGCGTCTGCCTCTTCGTATTCGGCGCGGGGCTGTGGATTGTCGGAACACGGTCCAAACGGCTGCGGATCGGGCGGGAAGACGTGACGGAGGGCGGGACGCCCCGCGCCTGACGAAGGCCGGACGCGCTATTTCGCCGAGGGAATCGGACAGGTCGCGAGGGGTTTTCCTCCGGACGGAGTGACGACGACCGTGTCCTCGATGCGGACGCCGCCGAGACCGGGATAGTAGAGACCCGGCTCGTCGGTCACGACCATGTTTTCGGCGAGCTCGTTCTTGACGCGTCCGAGAACGGGATTCTCGTGGATCTCGAGTCCGACACCGTGGCCGGTTCCGTGGAAGTATCCGACCATGCGCCCGTCTTCCATATAGGTCTTGTAGCCGGCTTTCGCAAACGTCTCCTCGACGAACGCGTGAATCCGCGCGCCGTCGGCGCCGGGGACGACGAGCCGTTTCACGGCGGTCTGGACCTTGCGGACCGTCTCGTACATCTTCCGCTGTTCGTCCGAGAGGTCGCCGCGCCAGTAGGTCCGGGTCAGATCTCCCCAATAGCCTGTCGTCAGCGAGCGCGGGAAGAAGTCGATGACGATGAATTTTCCGGCCTTGAGCGGTCCGTGTCCCATCTCGTGCGGGTCGACGGCCTGGTCCCCGCAGGCGACAATGGTGTCCTCGTCGATGCAGTCGAGCGGAAGAATTTCCGCGCGCATGGCGGCGCGGACGCGTTCCGCGGTGAGAGGCTTGCCGTCGAGGAGAAGCGTATTCCGCGGACCGATTTCCGAGCGGTCGATCATCTCCTTGGCGCGGAGCATTCCCGCGACGGCGGCGCGCTGGGTCGCGCGGAGTTTCTTGAGTTCGTCCGCGGTTTTGACGACGCGCTGCGGCCGGAGACCCCGCGACGGGAACGAGGTCAGGTCCAGACCTTCCTTTTCCAGCGATTTCGCGAGGCCGAACGGAAACTCCGACCCGACGGCGAGCCGGCGGAGTCCGCGCCGGCGGCAGAGCGCGACAATCTGGTCCGCGAGCGAGGAACGGCCCTGAAAACCGAGTTTTCCGGCCGACCATACCGTCGCGTGCGGCACTTGGCGCGACGCGCGGCCGAGTTCGAGCTCGGAGACGACAAGGTCGAGCGTTCCGTCGGGATGGACCAGAAGGGTGACGGGATCCGATGCGGAGAAGCCGGTCGCGTGAAAGATGTCGGGACACGCGCGCGGCGCGCCGTAATAGAGAATGGAAAGCGCTTGCATGCGGATAGTATACTCCTTATTCGCTCCACATGCTCTCCGGACTTTGCGGACATTGTCCGAATTCAAAGATTTAATGTCGGAAAAAAGGGCTCAAAAGAGTCGAGAAAAAGGATAGAATGTCGGGCGACAGCGATTGTTGCAGCATTTTCGCACCTTCAAAGAAGGCGCTGTTCTGCGGAATCGTGTCTCTCGGTTGGCGACTATACATCGGAAGTAAAGAAATGAAAGTCAGTTTCGGAGTCGACATCGGCGGTACGAACGTGGTGGTCGGAGTCGTCGCGGAGGACGGGCGGATTCTTTCCAAGCGGAGCTTCCCGACCCGTGGCCCGCGTCCGGCGGCGGAGGTTTGCTCCGACATCGTCGCCACAATAGACTCTTTGAAACCGGACATTTCTCCGCAGGATGAGATCTGCGGTATCGGTATCGGGTCTCCGGGCATCATTTATGGAGGAGTCGTCCAGTCCGCGTCCAACCTGCAATGGAAGGAGGTCCCGCTCGCGGAGATGCTGAAGGAGCGCACGGGGCTTCGAGTGGAGCTCGGCAACGACGCCAACGTCGCCGCGTTCGGCGAATACCGCGTCGGCGGCGGCCATGGAGCGAATTCGCTCGTCATGGTGACCATCGGGACGGGAATCGGCGGGGGCATGGTCTTCGACGGGAAGATTCAGGCTGGTTTCAACGGGGGCGGAGGCGAGTTCGGACACATGTCCATCGTCGCGGGAGGCCGCGAGTGCAGTTGCGGCCGGAAAGGCTGTTGGGAGATGTACGGCTCGGCGACGGCGCTCGTGCGCGCCTCGCGCGAGAAGATGGCCCGGCGGCTTGACAGCGCGATGTGGCAGGTCTGCGGGGGCGATATCCGCAAAGTGGACGGACGGACGGCGTTCGACGCGATGCGGCTCGGCGACACCGCCGGCGCCGAGGTGGTCGACGAGTTCGTCGGGTATCTTGCCGAGGGAATCCGTTCCATTGTCACGCTTCTGCAGCCGGAGATTCTCTGCATCGGCGGAGGCGTCTCGGCCGAGGGCGATTTTCTGATGAAACCGCTCGCGAAGAAAATCAACGAGGACGTGCTGTTCACATGGTTTCCGCGGAAAACGAAAATCGTCGCGGCGGCGTTGCGGGGCGACGCGGGACTTGTCGGCGCCGCGTTGCTTGTCATGTAGGCGCCACGGCCGGAAGAATACGCGGAGAGGAAAATCGTCATGACGACCGTCGACCGATTCCGTTCCGTTTTCGCGTTTGAAAAGCCGGACCGCCTTCCGGTCACCGAATGGGCCGGATGGTGGAACAAGACGTTGGACCGCTGGTACGGCGAGGGGCTTCCGAAAGAGCTTCGCGACCAAGCGGACATCGACGCGTACGTGGGGCTCGACTCGCTCGTCCGCCTGTGGCCGCCCACGATGCGGCCGGACTGTCCCCAGGCGCCGTCGCACGGCGCGCCGATCATCTTGGACGAGGCGGGCTACGAGGCGCTCCGTCCGCGTCTCTATCCGGAACTCACGCCGGATCATTGGATCGTCCAAAGGCTTCAGCGTCTCGTTCCGGCGCACGAGTCCGGAAAGACGGCGGTGTGGATCTCCTACGACGGATTCTTCTGGTTCCACCGGAAACTGCTCGGCATCGAGAACCATCTTTATTCCTTCTATGACCAGCCGGCGCTCTATCACCGGATCTCGGACGATCTGGAGGAGTATACGCTCCGGTGCCTTGAGACACTGTTCGACATCCTGAAGCCGGATTTCTATTGCATGTCCGAGGACATGAGCTATAACCTCGGTCCGATGATCGGTGAGGACCTGTTTGACGAGTTCATGCTGCCGCACTATCGGAAAATCAACGACTATGCGCACTCCCGGGGCGTTCCGGTCCTTATCGACTCCGACGGAGATGTGACGAAGATGATTCCATGGTTCCAGCGCGGCGGAATCGACGGCGTGCTTCCGTTGGAGCGTCAGGCTGGCGTGGACATCCATGCCCTCCAGAAGGCCTATCCGAAATTCCTGTTTCTCGGCGGATACGACAAAATGGTCATGCCGCGAGGAGAGGAAGCGATGCGGCGCGAGTTCGAGCGGCTGCTTCCGGCGGTCCGCCACGGCGGCTTCATCCCCGGTGTCGACCACCAGACACCTCCCGGAGTGTCCTTCGAGAACTACAAAACCTATCTTCGCCTTTTTAAGGAATACGCGGAGAAGGTGTAGGACGGGGAAAAGCAGACGCGGCGTGACGCGCGCGTTGGACACGCGCCGTCGAAACTCTGTTTTCGCGGAGGAAAGAAACTTCTCGCCGGGTGCCGATTTCTTCGGTTAGTTGTGGTTTTTCGCCCCTTCTTTTCCTGATTTTCGTTTCGGAGAAACCCTTCCAAGGGTCTGTACAGGACCCTCAGACCCCGTCCCCGCGTCTTTTCATCGACACGTAAGATGCTTTTATTCAGCGAGATATAAACTATTTTCACATTCCCGAAAATTCCCTCTTGCCAATCCGGCGCGGAAAGTCCATACTACACCCCCGTTGCCGCACGACAGGCGGGGCCATTCATCCGGCTCCCCTCGCCGCGGGGGCGA
>JAZUKQ010000045.1:0-13007 GCA_045643325.1 Kiritimatiellia bacterium
CCTCGCCCTCCTCGCGGACGCCTTGGAGAAGTACCGCGCGGAGCTCGAGGCCTACCCCCCGTCCGTGGAGTCGGAGGGAGACAAGCCGGAAATCCTCGGTCTCGTCGACATCCGCGCGTGGGAGAATCCCCCCGCATGGTATTCCGGCGAGGCGCCGGAACCCGGCTCGATCCATCCCGGGACACTCTACTATTTCCTTGCAGAGAAGGATATCGACGGAGAGGACCTCGTCCGCGATTTCACGGGCCGGGACCCGTGGGGCAACGCCTACCAATACTACCACGATCCCGACACCGCGCCCGATGTCTACACCCTGTTCTCGTACGGGCCGAAGGGCGTCGCCGCGGTCTCCGGAGACTATATCCGCCCGGGAGGTACCCGATGAGAAGACGCAGAGGCTTCACGTTTCTTGAGCTGCTGGCCGTGGTCAGCATCCTCGCCATCCTTCTGGGCATCGTCCTCGGCGCCGTCTTCTCCGCGCAGCGCTACAGCCGCAAGGCGCTCGCGGCCGGCGAGGTCCGCACCATCGAGCACGCCTTCCAGATGTACTATCAGCACTACGGCACCTGGAAGTACCTCCAGCAGTACCTCGACAGCGCCGGCGACGTCCCCATCGAGCTCGGCGGCTCCGGAGACTCCCCGCACGACCGCGGTTTCCTCCTCGACAACGCCATCGCCGAAGCCCTCTCCGGAAACATCACCGGCGACATCCACGACACCTCCGACGCCTCCTCGATCAACCCGGACGGAATCCCGTTCCTCGAGTTCTCCCGCTACGCCGTCGACAAGAACCACGACGGCGGGTCCGTCTCCTCGGCCCGCTACCCGGCGAACCCTTGGGCCCACACGCCCCACACGTCGCTCGACAACATCCCCTCCGACGCGACCCCCGCCGCCGCCCCCGGCGACGTCGCCTTCCGCGTTCTCATCGACTCCGACTACACCGGCCGGTTCGGCCTCAACGGCCTCGGAGGCGACTACCGTTTCCCGCCGGCCCGCGTCGCCTCGCCCGACAGCGACGGCGAGACCGTCGACACCGTCGCCCGGACCGTCCTCGTCTGGACGTACGACCCGACCAACGACAAAAAAGAGAACTACGCCATCGTCAGCTGGTCCGACTAGGAGGCCGCCCTTGTCCCGCATTCCGGTATATCCATCTGCTTCCGCGCCCGCCCGCGCCCCCGCGCCGGCGGCGTCCCGCGATGTGTGCCTGGCGGCCCGGCGCGCGTTCACCCTCATCGAGATTCTCGGCGTTCTGCTCATCCTCTTCGTGATCTGGGGCTTCATCTTCCCCTCCGTCCGCGCCGTGGAGCGTAACGCCAAACGCCGCAAGGCCGCCGCCGAGGTCCACGCGCTCGCCGGCGCCATCGCGGAATACCGCGCGGAATACGGCGTCTGGCCCATGCAGGACGTCGGCACGTCCTGGGAAACCGACGTGAACTACTCCGACAATGCTCTGGAGGACGTCGACTGCACCAACCTCGTCGCCTGCCTCGTCGCGACCTCCGACTCGTCCCAAAGCAGCGGGTTCCGCCGCGTGAACGACGAGCGGAACCCCCGCCACAAGTCCTTCCTCGAGCCCTCCCCGGGGAGCCTCCGCGACGGGGTGTTCACCGACCCTTGGGGCGACCCCTACGTCGCGGTCGTCGACGGCGACTCCGACGGGTGGGTCTACGGGGAGGACTCCCGGCCGGCGGAGGCGTCGTTGTCCCATACGGAGCACGGGAAGCACACGGTCCCGCGCGTCCGCGACAGTGTCTATGTCTTTTCCTGGACGGACACCCGCGTCGCCTCCAACCGGGTCTCGACCGTGGGAGGGCACTAGCATGGACGTTCCGCGCCTTCTCCGTCCCGCGCCCCCCCGCCCCCGCGCCCCCGCGCGGCGGACGGGCCGCCCCGCCTTCACGCTCATCGAGATCGCCATCGTCATGGCCATCATGACGCTCGCGCTCACCCTCGCCGTCGGCAACTACGGCGCCTGGAAGCGGTCGGTGGCGCTCGATGCCGCGTCCCGCGAGGTCGACGCCGCGTGGGCCCTCGCCCGACAGAAGGCCGTCTCTTCCGGTCTCCCCACCGCCTTTCTCTTCTCCAACGCCCCCCTCGTCGGCCAGGAAGAGGGGAAGGCGCCGGAAAACTCCGCCCTTCTCGACCTCCGGCTCGTTTCCGATCCCGATTCCGCCGGAGACGCCCCGTGGTACGCCGTCGTCATCGCCACCAACAGTGTCTCGGAAGGCGACTTCTGGTCTCCGGCGGCCTTCGACCGGCTTCTCACCGACGACGGCTCGACCCCGAGGTCCGACTCGGACGCCGGTCTCTTCGTCCCCGTCCGCCTCCCCGCCCGGCTTCCGGCGCCTTTCGGCTGGACCACGTTCAACTTCGAGGCGGAACCCGCCGCGGACAAAGACGACCGCAGCGGATGGCTCCGGGACTTTCCGGTCTATCTCGTCTTCCTGCCCGACGGAACCCTCGCCTACGACTCGTTCTATCCTTCGGGACACACCCCCGCCACCACAGACGGGAAAATCCGGCTTGTCATCGGACCCTTCGACTTTTCCTCCCAGGCCGACCGGTCCGCCGAACGCGCGGCCGGACTCTTCCGCGTCGCCGAGATCAATCCACGCACCGCCACGCTCCGCTGGCTCGACCGGGAGGAGCGGACGGACTTTTTCCACTAGCGCCCCTCCGATCCTTTCCATCCACCCTGCAGACCGGTATCATTCCGTGCGAGACCATCGTCCCAACCGCTCCGGCTTCACCCTCGTCGAACTCGCCGCCGCCTCCATCCTGCTCGGCGCCGGGCTCTTCGTCACGCTCGGCCTCCTCCGCCGGGGGCTCGACCTCCGCTCCGACAACGAGGCCGAGACCCGCGGCGCGCTCTTCGCCGAGAGCGCCTTCGCGACGCTCCGCGCCGCCTCCTCGTACGCGGCCTGGTCCGGCGGCACCAACGGCTGGTGCCAGTTCTGGGCGTCCTTCGCCTCCGGGACGAACGGGCTTCCCCTCCGGAGCGCGGCCGGCTGGCCCGCCGAAGGGGAATATGCCGACGACGACCCGCTCGCCGCGCATTATCTTTTCGGGAAAAACAACTCCGACGGGGACCGGCCCTGCCTCTACCTCGAGACCGCCGTCGACTGGAACTCCCCGACGCTCGCCCCGGAGACGGCGGAGACCGACTCCGCCGCCCCCGGCCAGGCCGCGGTCTGGTATCGTCTCACCCTTCCCGACAGCCTCGACGGAAACGCCTCCGACATCGTCTTCTCCGACGTCCGCTCCATCCCCGTATCTCTGCTCGTCTGGCCCGCCAAACAGACCGCCTCCGCCATCTCCTACTACTCCGTGTTCTCCTACGAAGGCCCCTACTCGCCCGCCGTTCCGAACGAATAGGACGCCGCTTCGCCCCCCTTTGGATTTTCCCGTGTCACCCCGCGCCCTCCCCGCCCGCCGCTCCGGCTTCACCCTCCTCGAGCTCATCACCGCGATGGCCATCCTCGCGACGCTGATCGCCGTTCTCGGCCGCGTCCTCACCGGCGCGCTCGGCGTCTGGAACCGCCAGGTCGGCCAGTCCTCGGCCGGACGTTCCGTGCGCGTCGCCCTCGACCTCGTCGCGCGCGACCTCGAGGGCGCCGTCGCCTCCAACGACGTGGACACCGTCTTCGGCGCCTCCTCCCGCGCGCCCGACTCGCCCGGATTCTCCTTCACCGTCCGCGAGCCGGAGGACGACGAGTTCCCCCTGGACTCGGAGCTCGACTTCGTCACGCTCCTCTCCCGGTCCCCTTCTCTCGACTCCGACAGCCAGCTCGCCCTCTGGGACGAGCCCGACTTCTCGCTCCGCCCGTTCGCCCGCGTCCGCTACTGGGTGACCAACGAGACGGACTCCGCCATCGGCACGCTCATGCGGAGCGTCTCCCCGGTTCCCGCGGGATTTCCCGGGGGAAGCGCCCCCTCCGTCGTCACCAACGACGAGACCGTCCTCCGCGGCGTCGTCGCGTTCCATGTCACCGTCCCCGCCGTCTTCCGTCTTCCGGAGGCGATGGAGGACATGTCCACGTCCGACCTCGGCGCCCTGATCGGGACCGGCGACACATACTTCTACAAGGACGCCGTTCCGGACGGCTCCGGGCACCTCGGCGCCTATTCCTCCGAGGAGGCGGGAGGTCTTCTCCCGCCCATTGTCGACCTTCGGCTTCTGGTCGTTCCGGAGAACGAGATTCCGAAGCTCGATACCGGCGCGGGCGGCGAGCTCGTCCTCAGCAACATGGTCCGGTCCGCGGTTTCCTTCGAACGGCGCTTCTACCTTCCGAACGCCGTGTTTCCTTGCATTTCCGCAACAAATTCCGTATCCTCTTCCTCCGACCCCTCCGACTAGCCGGATTCCTCAAACTTTCCGCGGCGGGGCGCCCTCGGCGCCCGCGCCCAACCACCCACAGCGCGTCAAAACACCATGCAGACCATCACCCTCACCAACCGAAACGGCCTCGCCTTCACCTTCACCCCGCAGGGCGGCATCGCCCTCGCGCTCACGGTCCCGGACCGGAAAGGCGCCCTCGAGGACATCCTCCTCGGACCCGCCGACGACACCTACCTCGACGACTCCTACATCGGCGCCCTCATCGGACGCGTCGGAAACCGCGTCGGAGCCGGCCGCTTCACGCTCGACGGCAAGGAGTACGTCCTCCCGCTCAACAACTACCTCACGACCTCCGCCCCCTGCTCCCTCCACGGCGGCCAGCACGGCTTCGACGCCCGTCTCTGGAACGTCCGCCTCTTCCAGGCCCCCGAAGGTCCCGCCGCCGAGCTCACGCTCCTCTCCCCCGACGGCGACCAGGGCTATCCCGGCAACCTCTCCGTCCGCGTCGTCTACACGCTGACCGACTCCAACGTCTGGCGCATCGAATACTGGGCCCTCACCGACGCCCCCACCCCCGTCAGCCTCACCAACCACGCCTACTTCAACCTCTCCGGCGACCCCACGAAGCCCGTGACCGACCACATCCTCACGATCTTCGCCGACCGCATGACCCCCGTGAACGACCTCAACCAGGTCCCGACCGGCGCGGTGGTCCCCGTCGCGGGCACGCCCTTCGACTTCCTCGCCCCCCACGCCATCGGCGAGCGCATCGACGGCGACCCCTCGCTCCTCGCCGCGGGCGGCTACGACCACAACTACATTCTCTCCTGGACCTCCAACAACCCCGCCTCCGTCGACACCGTCCGGGGCGGCGCGCTCCAGCCCTGCGCCCGCGTCGAGCATCCCGCGAGCGGCCGCGTCATGGAGGTCTTCACCACCCAGTCCTGCGTCCAGTTCTACTCCGGCAACGGACTCGGGAAAGACTCCGTCCTCCTCGGCAAACGGGGCATCTCCTACAAAGCCCGCGCGGGCTTCTGCCTTGAGACGCAGGCCGCGCCGGACTCCGTCAACCAGCCGAACTTCCCCGACGCCGTCCTCCGTCCCGGCGTCCTCTACCACCACATCACCGAGCACCGCTTCTCCGCGGTGTAGCCTCGCGGCGGCCGTGCGGGCGCGCGGAGACCGTTCCACGTCTCCCCGCCCGCCCCGTTCCGTTCTCCCATCCATCCGCCCGTCCGCCTCCCAGTGACCCCGATCATCCTCTCCTTCTGTTTCTCCTTTCTGGGAGGAATCGCGCTTTCCATGCGGTTTCCCGCACTGAGGACTCCCGTCCTTTTCTCGGTCGCGGTCTTTGCCGCGACCGTGTTTTTCCTCGCGGCCCTTCCCGCCGCGTTCAAAAACGTGCAGATCAATCAGGACCTCACCCGGAGCCGGCCGAAACACCTCCGGACCGTCCTCTACGCATCCCTGATCCTCTCCGGATTCCTCTTCGGATTCTCCCGCCACGCGGCCTCCTGCCTCCCGACAAAGAACCCGACGGTCCGCGTCGCTGTCAAGGACGCCGCCGTCCCGCCCGGAACCTCCGTCGCCCTGCGCGCCGTCCCCGATCCCGGCACCGGCCTTCCCGCCCTCGACGCGCGGGCCCGCTGGCGTTTCACCGCGGACTCCTCCGCCTCCGCGGCCGGGGACGGAGCGTCCCGGACCCTGTTCCTTCCCGCGCGCCACGTCGCCGAGTTCGCGAGGCCGCGGCCCGACCGCTTCTCCGCCGCGAACTGCGCCACCATCCTCGGCCGCGTCACCGACGACCCCGCCGTCTACAACGCCTCCACCGACGACCCGAAAGCCAACCGCCGGACGATTCTCGAGGTGACGCCCGCCTTCGTCCGCCCCGCCGGATCCGATGTCTTCCAGCCCGTCTCCTCCGGCAAAATCCAGGTCTCCCTCAACTGCTCTCCCGGGCTTCTCGACGCCGTCGCGGACTCCGGGGAGGAGAACGGCCAAGAAGACTCGCAGAGTGCCTATGCCGCCGCTTTCCTCGAGGTTTCCCGCGCCTCCGGAAACGGCGCCGACGTCGTGATCACCGGGCAACTCGAACTTCCCCGCGCCCCCGCCTCGGAGGAGGACTTCGATTTCCGCGCCTATCTGGAGCACCGCGGCATCCTCGCGCAGGTGTTCGTCTTCGACTGGCAGATCAAGAACGGCTTTCCGAATCCCTTCGCCATCGTCCGCCCCGAGGGAGCCGAGACGCCGCGTCGCGCGAACCCGCTCATCCGCCACTCTCTCGCGCTCCGCGACCGGATGCTCGGAGTCATCCGCGAGACGCTTCCCTACCCCGTCTCCGCCTTCGCCGGCGGCATCACCCTCGGCATGCGCTACGGCCTCCAGAGCGCCGAGTGCGTCCGGCCCGGCTGCGAGGGCTTCATCTCCGAGGAGTTCAAACGCTCCGGCGTGAACCACGTCCTCGCCGTCTCCGGCCTCCATGTGACAATCATCACCGCGCTCCTTGTCGGTCTGCTCTCGCTCTGCAAACTCTCCAAGAAAGCCTACGTCCCCGTCGTCCTCTTCGCCCTCGTCGTTTTCGCGGTCATCACGGGGGCCCGGCCCTCGACCCTCCGCGCCGTCATCATGAACGGCCTGTTCCTCATCCTCTGGGCCTACACCGCGACGACCATCTCGGCCTCCATCCTCGTCTCGGCCTCCATCGCGGCGGTCCTCATCCTCCTCCAGAACCCGCGCATCCTCACCGAGCCCTCCTTCACGCTTTCCTTCGCGGCCATTCTCTCCCTCGCGATTCTCACGCCGCCGAGCCTCTCCGTCCTCTCCCGGTTCCGCGGGAACAACCTCCTCGCGCTGTTTCTCGTCGTGCTCCTCGCGAACGCCGCCGTGATCGCCGACTGGCACCTTCTCGCGTCTCCCCGCGGCGGCACGCTCTTCCTTCTCCTCGCCGCGCTCGTCTTCGCCGCCGCGCGACTCGCGGAGCGCCGGGGCGTCAAACCCGTCGGAAACTTCGGGTTCACCGATCTTCCGGTCTCTGTCCACGGCTTCATCGCCGCGCAGCTCGCCATCCAGCTCGGCATGATGATCCCGCTCTCGGCGTACTACTTCCAGCGCTGGTCCGCCGTCGGCTCCGTCGCGAACCTCGTCGCCATCCCGCTCGTCGGCATCGTCCTCCAGCTCGCGATGCTCTCCTGCATCGTCGGCCTCATTCCCGGCGTCGGCGTCTACCTCGCGCTTGTCCTCAACGCGGCGAACTGGATCGGCTGCCACATCTTCCTCGACCTCGCCCACTACGCCTCGGAGTTCTACCCCTTCCCGTTCGTCCCGAGAGTCACGGGGACGTTCCTCGTCGGCTACTATCTCCTCATGGCGGCGTTCTACTACCACGAGTTCCTCCTCAGGAAACTGCACAACCTCCTCGTCGACCTGTTTCCCCGGCGCGGACGCCGCCGCCTCGTCCTCGCCTCGCTCGGTGCCGCCGTCCTCGTCGCCGTCGCGCTGTGGGTCTTCCTCCCGGCGTCCGCCCGCGCCCCCGAGACCATCGACTTCCGCCTCGGCAAACGGGGCTCCGCCCGGCTCGTCATCCCCGCGGAGGGCCTGCCCACGCTCTACGACGCCGGCCCCACGCAGCGCACGCGCAACCGCGCATCGCAGGCCGAGCGCGTCATCCTCCCGCGGCTCAGCACCCGCCACATCGGCGCCCTCGAGGCCCTGGTCATCACCCAGGCGACGCCCGAGTGCCTCGACGGCGCGGCCCTCGTTCTGGAAAGCGTGCGGGTGGAGCGCCTCGTCCTCCCCCCCGGGCTCGCCGGGCTCTTCGACCCGGCCACCAACGAGCTCCGCGCGGACGCCCTCGACCGGCTCCTTCCGCAGAATTCGGACGACCCGTCGAAGGTCGACCTCCGCCAGGCGATCCTCGAGGGCCAGGCCCGCGCCGCGGCGACCCCCTCGCTCGCCAAGGTCCTCCGGCGCCATGCCCCGACACCCTTCCGCGACTTTCTCGGCGTCTCCACCCGCGTGGAGGCCGCCCGGGCCCAGGCCGCGCCCTAGGAACGTTCCCGGCCGTCCTCTTCTTCCACGTCCCCTTCCTTCCCCATGACCCCCGCTCTGCTCCTTCCTCTTATCACAGGCGTCCTCGGCGGCGTCGGGCTCTTCCTCATCGGAATGAAGTTCCTTTCCGAGGGGATGCAGAACCTCGCCGGGCCGAAACTCTCGCGCGTCATCAACGGCATCACCGGCAACCGGTACACCGCCATCCTCGTCGGCATCCTCGTCGCCTTCCTCTTCCAGTCGAGCTCCGCCGCGACCGTGATGGTCGTCGGCTTCGTCAACAGCGGCATCATGACCCTCTTCCAGGCCCTGAGCGTCTCGCTGGGAGCCCAGGTGGGGACGACCCTCTCGCTCTGGGTCCTCACGCTCAACATCACGAAATACGGGCTCCTTGTCGTCGGCGCCGCCTCCTTCCCCTACCTCTTCGCCAAGCGACCCCGCTTCAACACGCTGGGGCGCGTTCTTTTGGGCTTCGGCCTCCT
The DNA here is from genome assembly GCA_045643325.1 of Kiritimatiellia bacterium. Taxonomy (GTDB): domain Bacteria; phylum Verrucomicrobiota; class Kiritimatiellia; order RFP12; family JAZUKQ01; genus JAZUKQ01. The sequence goes on from JAZUKQ010000045.1 coordinate 8,875, forward strand.
CTTCTACGGGATGCAGCTCATGAGCGGCGGCTTCGCGCCCCTGCGCGAGGACCCGGAGATCATGCGGGCGCTCTCGACGTTCGACGCGACGACGACGTTCGGCTTCGTCGCCGCCGTCCTCGTGAGCACGCTCGTCACCGGCATCATCCAGTCCTCCGCCGCGATGATCGTCATGGTCATGGGCATGGGCGTCAACGGGCTCATCAACTTCCCGACCGCCGTCGCGATCATCGTCGGCGCGGAGATCGGCACCACGGTGACCGCCCTCCTCTCCTGCATCGGCGCCAACCGCAACTCGCTCCGCTCCGCGCTCGGCAACACGCTCCTCGTCGTCCTCCGCGCCGTCGTCGTCTCCTGCTTCCATACGTTTTTCGTCCGCTTCTTCCGGGACGCCGCCCTCGTCTTCCTTCCGGCGAACACCGCGATGACCGACCCGCGCTTTCTCCAGCTCGCCATTCCCTGCACGCATACGATTTCCAGCGTCGTCGGCGCCGTCATGATCGCGCCCTTCCTTCTCACGCTCGAGAAACTTCTCTACGTCGTCGTCCCGAAAAGCAAGTCCGAGCAGCGCACGTCGACCCGCCACCACACGCAGTTTCTCGACAAGCGCCTCATGCGCACCCCGCCCATCGCGCTTATCCAGTCCGCCAAGGAGATCCAGCTCATGGGGCAGGTCTGCGGCACGATGCTCGACACGCTCCGCGTCGTCGTCGCCGACCCGAAACACGACACGGCGATCGAACAGGAGATTTTCGACGCCGAGGCCGACCTCGACATCGCGCAGAAGGAGATTACGGAGTACGTGAGCACCGTTCTCCGCAGCTCCGGCGGCATCCGGCTCTCCGGCGTCGAGGTCACCATCCGCAGCCAGCTCCGCTGCGCCGACGAGTTCGAGTCCGTGTCCGACTACGTCCAGTCCGCCCTCAAGGCGTTCCTCAAAATCCGCGACGCGGGCGAGACCCTCTCCGAGGCGGCGACCGAGGAGGTTCTCTCGCTCATCGACGCGGTCCAGTCCTTCCGGTTGCTCACCCTTGAGATCCTCGACAAGCGGCGGCCCACGTTTGACGAGCTCGCGACGGCGCATTCCGCGACCCGCCGCATCGACAACCTCGCGAAAGAGTACCGGCACCGCCACATGGACCGGATCGGCACCGCCTGCAACAGCCCGGTCAAGGGCGTCATCTACAACGACCTTCTTGTCTCCTTCCGCCGCATGAACGACCACCTCATCAACGTCGTCGAGACGACGGAGGGGAAATAGGCGGAGGCATCTCTTCCCATGGAATCCTGGAAACGTTCATTGGCCGCGGCTCCCCGCGCGATGGAGGAGCTCGCCCGCCGGCTTCATCTCGACCTCGGCGAGCTCCGGCGCGTCTCGGAGCGGTTTCCGTTCCGCTCGACCCCGTACTACCTCTCGCTCATCCGCGAGAAGGGCGACCCGATCTACCGCCAGTGCATCCCCGACCCGGCGGAGCTCGAGCCCTCGCCCGACCTGCTCGACGACCCGCTTGGAGAGGAGGCGCACGCCGCGGCCCCCTGTGTCGTACACAAGTACCCCGACCGCTGCCTGCTCCTCGTCTCGGGCCGGTGCGCCTCGTACTGCAGGTTCTGCACCCGCAAGCGCATGTTCGCGAATCCGCCCTGCTTCTCTTTCGACCGGATACTTCAGGGTGTCGACTATATCCGGCGCACGCCGGCGATCCGCGACGTGCTCGTCTCCGGCGGCGACCCCCTGCTCCTTGAGGATGACGATCTCGACGCGATTCTTTCCGCGGTCCGTTCCATTCCGCATGTCGAGACCGTCCGTATCGGAACCCGGGCGCCCTGCGTCCTTCCGAACCGCGTCACCCGGGGGCTTTGCGCGATGCTCCGCCGCCACCATCCGCTTTTCATCAACATCCACTTCAACCATCCGCGCGAGCTCACCCCGCAGTCCACGGCCGCCTGCGCGCGGCTGGCCGACGCCGGCATTCCCCTCGGTTCCCAGACCGTTCTTCTCAAAGGGGTGAACGACGACCCGGAGACGATGGCCGATCTGATGCACGCGCTGCTGCGGGCCCGCGTCCGGCCCTACTATATTTTCCAGTGCGATTTGGTCGGGGGGACGGCGCATTTCCGCACACCGCTTGCGAAAGGACTGGAGATTGTCCGCTCGCTCCACGGCTTCACCAGCGGCATGGCGGCCCCCACCTTCGCAATCGACCTCCCGAAAGGCGGCGGCAAGATTCCCCTCCTCCCCGACTATCTCGTCGGACGCGAGGGCGATGTGCTAACCTTCGCCAACTACCTCGGCGAGCCCTACACCTATCCCGACATCCCCTAGCCTGTCCATCCCATTTTCCTTCATGCATCCCTTTCTTTTATTAAAAGGGGTCTTAAAAGGGGTCTAAAAGGGGTCAGACCCTTTTTATATATATATGTACTTCAGTATAATAAAAGCATGAATTGAACCGGCAAGGGCTTTTTGGTAGCATTCGGAGCGCGGACGCGTTCCGTCGGCCGGCCGGACTTTCACGGGAAACGGAACCGCCTCCCCCGGCCGACCGCCCTAGATTGCAGCCCCCTCTCCATGCCTGTCCACGACCATATCATCGGTGTCATCGAATCCGTCGCCTATCGCGGCGCGGGCATCCTGCGCCCCGCCGACGGGCCGCTCGTCTTCGTCCACGGCGGCGTCTGTCCCGGCGAACGCGTCGAGGCGGAAATCGTCGCGGAGAAACCCCGCTACCTCGAGGCCGCGCTCATCCGCGTGCTGGAGCCCTCGGCCGACCGCGCCGAGCCCTGCTGCCGCGTCCGCGACGCCGACGGAACCGAGTTCCGCGTCCCGGGATGCGTCTACGACCATCTCGACTACAGGGCGGAAGTCGCGCTCAAGGCGGCGCAGCTCCGCGACTTCCTCTCCGGCGCGCTCCGCAAGGCGGGCGCGGACCCCGCTGCGCTCGACACGGTCTGGCGGGAGCCCTACCCTTCACCGAAACCGCTCCACTACCGTAACAAGATCGTCCTCCACGCCGGCCGCTGGAACGGGCGCGCCTCGCTCGGCTACGCGGGCGACGACAACGTGAGCGTCGTCGACCTGCCCGAATGCCCGCTCGCCTGCGAGGAGATCGACGCGGAGCTCCGCCGGCTCCGGATGTCGTCCGCCTTCCTCCGCTCGATCCGCCGCGACGACGACGTGACGTTCCGGCATACGGCGCGCGACGGCGTGCGATACTGGATCGGCCGCGCGCCCCGCGACACGGCCCCGCTCCACGAGACCGTGTTTTTCGGTTCGCTCGAGGTGCCGCCCGATGGGTTTTTCCAGGTAAATCCGAAGGTCGCCGACGCCATGGCGCACTATCTCGCGAACGAGATGAGGAAAGACCCGCCCCGGGCGGTCGTGGACGCCTACTGCGGCGTCGGTCTTCTCGGGCTCGCGATCGCCACGCAGTGCCGGGCGTCGGCGCCCCTCGTCCTCGGCATGGAAACCGGCCGCGCCGCCGTCTCCGCCGCCCGCCGCAACGCGCGCCGCGCCCGGGTCGAGGCGGAATACGCGTGCTGCCCGACGGCCGAGGGTCTCGAGGCGGCGATCGAAGAGACGGGACGCGGAGAGGACGTCGCCGTCGTGCTCGACCCGCCCCGCGACGGGATGGAGCCCGAAGTGGTCGAGACGCTCGTCCGGCTCCGCCCCGCGCGCGTCGTCTGCGTCTCCTGCACGCCCGACCGCCTGGCCCGCGACCTCGCCCGGCTCGCCGCCCCGCGCGCCGCCGGGGGCGCGGGCTACCGTGTGGAATCCGTCCGGCTCTTCGACATGTTCCCGAGGACCCAGCATTTCGAGACGGTCGTCGCGCTCCGCGGATAACCCGGCGACGGAGCGACGGGCAAAAAACACACTTATCCCGCTTTTTGAGAGACGAGATGAAGATTGTTGTTGTGCGGCAAGCCTTTCGTAACTGTTAGAACGACGCAGGACTTTTTCCACACACCGGAAAAACGTGAAAAACGACATGTTACATGCGGGAAACGAGGTTCTCTGAAAAAGCGGGATAAATTATCCCTCTTTTTTCCAGGACATGAAAAATGCGGGCTTTTCCATGCGTTTTCCGCCATAATGGCGGTGCTCAAAAACAGGAGAGCCCGCATGGAAGCCAATG
>JAZUKQ010000046.1:0-11066 GCA_045643325.1 Kiritimatiellia bacterium
CGCGCTCTTAGATTCCGTTCCGGACGGACTTGTACCGGGCGTCTCCCCCGGAGAAGCCGAGGGCGTGGACGGGGGGGGGGGAGGGGGCCGCGGTGAACGGGCTCGCCTTCATCGTCCCGTCCGGAGCGACGGAGTAGTCGCCCTCTTTGCCCGTGTACGTGCGCGTCCCGTCCGGCAGAATTGCGGAGCTTCCCCCGATGACGGTGGGCCGGTTCTTCATCGCCTCGATGGTGGCCATGGCCTCCCGGTTGCGGTTGTACTCTTTCGTGCGGGCGAGGTCGGCCTCGGCCTCCTTCGCCGCCTCGTCGATTCCGATGCGCCGCTCCTCGAAGCGGTTGTTCTGCACGCGCTGCGCCTCGGCTGCCTCGTACCCGGCCTGGCGGTAGGCGTTGGCCGTGCGCTTCTCGTTGCTCCCGAAGTCGCCGCGCATCGCGGCGCGCCGGGCGAGGTCGGCTGCGGCGTGGCCCGTGGCGCGCATGTCGCCCTCCTCCATCTTCCGGCGCTGCTCGGGGTCCGTCACGCGGCCCCACTTCTCCTCGTAGGCGCGGAGGGGGTCCTGCTTCTCCCAGGCGTTCTGGAATCGCTGCGCCGCCATGCCCGCCTGCCGGGCGGACGCCGCCTGCTCCTCACGGCGGCGCGCCTCCTCGGCGGCGTTGTAGTCGGCGATGTCGCGCCGGACGTCCACCGCCCTGCGATGGACGGCGGGAGTGTATCCGTTGTCGGGCGCGCCGAAGTAGAATTCTCCGGTGTCGAGCTCGTTCCAGACGTCGGACGGATTGCGCTCGGCGAGACGGCGTTTGCGCTCTTCAAAAGAAGAAGGGATGTCGGGATAGTTGGAAGCCATGTCTAGTTGTCCTTAGGTTCTCCGCTTCGAGATGAGGTTCTCCATGCTGCGGACGTTGGCCAGCAGTCGTTCGTTGTCTGGATCCATGGCGAGCGCTTCGCGGCAGTCGCGGAGCGCCTGGCCGTGCGCGCCAAGTCGCCATTCGGCCAGGGAAAGGTAGTCGAGGTACGGTGCGCGCCCCTGCGCGCGAGCCTCTCGGAGGTAGGTCGCCGGCGTGTCCGGCGCTCCGAGCGCCATGGTCGCGACCGTTCGCAGTGTCTTCCAGTCGCCAGCTCTGTAGGCCTTCCGGCAGGCCGCGTGGAAGAGCTCCTTCAAGGGGAAGAGCCGCCAACCGAGAAGGAACACTCCCATCCAGTCGTCCTTCGGAGACATGCTCTCCACCATGTACCGAGCCGTGTTGGCCTGCTCCATCTTCCATGCTTTCTGGAGAGCGAGGTGTTTCCAGCCCGTGCGGACGGCCTTCGCGTATTCTCCTCGGTAATAGTACTCTCGCATGAGGTAGTGTAGCGCGCGGTCGTTGCCGGGTTTCTCGCGGACCTCCATCTCGAGGAGTGGGAGGTAGTCGGAGCGGGTCGGCTTCGGCTTGGAGTGGTGCTCGACGACGAGCTCCGGCAGCCGGGCGTCGACGCCCTCGCCCTCGCAGACCACGACCTCGTGCACCGCGTTCTCCCAGTGCATCTCGTGGGCGCGGGCGATCTTCGTGAAGAGGAAGCGGAGGCCGCCGCCCCGGTCGTTGGTGACGCGGCAGCTCCTCCACTCCGGACGCCAGGCGCGCCGGAGCGTGTCGGCCCAGTCGTCCTGGGCGAAGTACTCGTCGGCGTCGATTTCCACGGCGACGTCCACCCACGCCGGGAGCATCCAGAGGTTGTCGTTGCGGGCGACGTCGAAGCGCCATTCCTGGTAGATTCTCTGCGCGACCATGAGGCGCGGGTCGGACTCAGCCGCCTTCTGGAGCGCCTCCCACGTTCCGTCGGTGCTCCCGGTGTCGAGGAGGCAGACGAGGTCGGCCCCGCGCATGTGGTCGAGGTATCGCTGGACGAACTCGATCTCGTCCTTGACGATGGTGTAGGCTGCGACGGCGGGGAGGCCGTCGGAGCGACCGTGCCCCACGCGGTCCGACGCGGACGGCGGCGGAATGACGGGGAGGTCGTTGAGGCCGGGGCGGTACCCGCTCGGGAGGGAGTAGAGGCGGTAGTCGACCTTTCCGCGGCGGTAGCCGCCGTCGTGGGTGCGGATGCCGAACATCCGGCGCGCCTCGCTCCCGCGGTAGAGGAGCTGGATGCCGAGGCAGGGAGCGGACACCGCCCTCGGGAGGCCGCAGAGGTGGAGGAGACCGTCGAGCGGGACAAGGTGTTTCCGCTCCATGGCGGCGAGCGTCTCGACGGCGCGGCGCGTGAGCGCGACCATGGCGCCGGAGTACATGGGCCCACGCGGCTTCAGCATCTTCACAGGTCCGCCGTGAGAGAGGACGGGGAAGGTGTCGATGTCGACGTCCTCGCTCGGAACGAATCGGTCGAACTGTACGATGTCGGCGCCGGACTCCTCCATGGCGCCGAGCCCCGCCTCGATAAGGTCGACGTCCTTGGCGAACGTGATGTCGTTTTCGAGCAGCAGGATTCTGCCGCAGTCCTCCGCGATGCACCGCTCGAGGATGCGGAGATTCTCGTATCCGATTCGGATGTAGGCGGGAACGTTGCGGCACCAGTTGACGGGGTTGGCGCTTTCCCGCGCGACGGCGTCGTCGCGGTCCGGATCCTCGGCGCGGGAGACGTGGAGGCGGAAGATGCCGGAGTCCGCGATGCCGACGCGCGCGAGCTCGCTCTCCAGCCACGGGAGACGGTCCGCGTTGGCCTCGGCGTGGAGGCAGACGATATGGGTGAAATGTCGTTTCCAGTCTGTCATTGCACGGTGAGGAAATTATGAGAAACATACGTTCCGCTGTCCGGGTCGAAGACTTGTATTGTTTCGACGCGGACATAGTCGGAACCGAGAACGAGCTGACCGATGCTCCACGTACCCTGCAGCGCATGATTGTCGAGATGGATGGCGATAGCCCCTCCACCGTCTCCGATGCTCCTTCCCCAGCAGGCCGTGTTGTCTCCGCCCTGCGGCCAGTATCGTGAGTCGGCCCAGTCGACGGCATGAACAACCTCCTCCTGACACGGGTCCCACATGACGGGGTCGCCCGTATGTCCGGTGCGGCATTCGCTCGGGTCGAAGAAGTCGTGGATATGGTCGACCTCGTCCTGCGAAAGGTCGTCCGCGGGCCCGGTCGGCCCGGTCGGCGGAATGAACGACGACAGATCCTTGTACTCAAGACGGAAGACATCGTCCTCTTCGTCAAAATGACGCATGACGACCGCGTAGCCGGAAGGGTCGTCCGGCCAATCTCCCGCGCTCTCGGCGAAGTCGAATAGCTGGATGCGCCCTCCCTCGTCGCGCTCGAGCGAGCTGTTCTTCGGATTCCCGCCCTCGCGCATGCTGTCGAGCCGGGGGTGCGGAACGACGATTCCGCCGTGGAACACGGACCACATGGACGAACCGTCCGACTCGGTGATACGAGCGTTCCATACCGCGACCGCGCCGGACGGCGCGTAGGTTCCGCTCTCGTCGTCGACGGCGAATCCGTAGGACACGGACTCCGTGTAGTAGTAGACGTGAAGCCACAGTTCCGCGGCGGACTGAACGACGTACCAGTCTCCGTCCTCCCGTTGGACGAGTTCGAGCTGCGACTCGTCCTCGGCCTCCAATCCGTCGACGTGGACGACGCCCCGCTTGATCATGAATCCGCCCGCCGTAGCGTCGACGTCGAACGGGGCGAACGGTCCACGGTCCACGGGGGCGGAGGAGACGACGACGCGGCACCCCGTGTCGTCCACGTGCATCCCCGGACCAGCGACGATGGCGGGAACGACGGGCGGGACGGACTCCTCGCCTCCGAGCCCGGATAGCTCGAGCGACTCAAGACGCGCGCGAAGCTCCGAGAGCTCGCGACGCAGGGACTTCACTTCGTCCCGAAGAAATACGGTATACGGGTCGTCCATGAATCTCCTATATCGCGTTGTACGGTCCGTCCGTCCAGGCGCCGACGCCTCCGGACGCGATGGTTATCTTCGTAGCCTCGTAGCACCCGTGGGCGACTTTCCGGATACCTCCGCCCTTCATGGTTCCGTCGACGGCCGCCTTGGCCGCGGCGAGAGTCCCGTACCAGTCCGTCTTGAGTTGATAGGTGATTACTCGGTACCAGTATGGCGCCGTGTCGTGGAGCGACGCGCCGGAGGACGGACGCTTGTGCGCGTACTCGATTTCCTTGTACTTGTACTCGACTTTGTGGTCGGTGTCGACTCCGGAGTGCGTGGCGCTCGCGAAGTCCGGCTGGAAGGTGACGGTGCCGTCCCAGAGGCCGAAGCGGTTCTTGCGCCAGTTCGCGTTGGATGTGTAGTTCGACACGCCGGACGGGAGGCTCGGCGTCTGCTGCGCGCTCTGGTTCTCGTAGCCGAACCCGTAGCAGGTGTAGGCGTCGCCGCCGCGCCGGATGGTCCACGTCCACTGCCATGCGTCCGGCTTGGCCGTCTCGACGGTGTGGACGGTGTCGAAGCGTCCGTCCGTCCATTCTCCGTTCTCGACGGTGTGGATCTCGCCCGTCGCGAAGAGCGCAGGAAACTCCTCGGGGTCGCCCGTCGCCCGGGCGGACGTGGTGGTGGTCGCGGTGAAGTTGTCCTCTGTCCTCCGGACGGACCCCGTCTCGTACAGGTCGTCCTGCTCGGTGATGCTTCCGTCTACCAGTCCGAAGCGGTTCTTCTGCGCGGAGGAACTGATTTCCTTGGACGGATCCTCGTCCGGCTCCTTCGGCCCGGTGGCGTTCCGGTAGTCCGTCCGCTTGACGGAAAGCTCGTGTCCGTTGCGCCTTGTCGTGTACTCGACGACCTGCGACACCTCCGCCCCCGCGGTCTCGACGGTGACCGTGCTGTCGTGGAGGCCGTCGGAGGCGACCTCGTCGTCGACGGTCGTGACGGCGTGTCCGGAGAGGCCGGGCGTAGCGGTTGGCGCGGACTGCGCGTGCCGCGTCACGGTGGCGACCGTGTCCGAGAAGAGGTCGCCTCCCTCGCGCGTTCCGCTCTCGGTGTGGATGTCGGCGGACACCTCGGTCTCGGCGTCGTGCAGGCCGAAGCGGTTCACTTCGTCGCGCAGCGTCTGCGAGACGGTGTGCGTCGCGGCGGAGAGAGACGGAGTGGAGGACCAGTTCCGGTAGACGTGCCGCGTCACGGTGACGACGTGGCCGCCGCGGCTCGTGCTGTAGCTGTAGGTCCAGTCCCGCGCGACGGCCTTCTCGGTCGTGACGACGAGGCGGTAGCGGCAGAGCGAGTCGCGTTCGTAGGAGACGGAGACGCAGACGCCGGGCGCGGTCTGGACCGTTCCGCCGGACATGGCTGGGACCGGATTCCCGAATGCGTCGAGGACGGAGACGGGCAACCCCGTGTCCGCCGCGACCCACGTGTCGTCCGCGGAGAGCATCACGCCGTCGTAGACCTGCCTGAATGACCAGGTGAACCAGTCGCTGGAGATGAGGTTCGCGAGCGTCGCGTCGTACTTCTCCGTGCTGGATTCCGCCGTGATGGTAGAGAGGCCGTTCTCGGCCTGCTCGACGCGGACGCGCCGAAGGACGGCGCCGGACGTCGCGGGGACGACGGCGGAGGAGGCCTTGTCGACGACGGAGGCGACGGCGTCCGGACGGACGTTGCGGTAGACGGCGACGTAGCCTCCGCCGCCCGTGCAGACGCCGGGCTGGTATTCGACGGTCGGCGCCTCGATGCCCTGGAGGACGGGGAGGTCCGGCGGCATGTCGCCCGTGGCGTAGCCCCAGCCGGCCTCGGTCTCGAGGTGGAGGTCGGCGTATCCCTCCTCGCGGTTCTCGGTCGCGGTGCGGACGTTGACCGCGTCGCCCGTCGGGCCGACAAGCCCGTCGAGGACGTTCTCCACGTCGCCGAGCGGAACGGTTGGGACAAGCGCCGTGGTGCGGCGGCCCCATCCGCTCGGAGCCCGTGTCTCGACCGTGGCGCGGGCCGTGCCGTTGTTGGCGTGGTCCGGACGCCACCATGTGACCTTGAAGCCGAGAAGGCCGTCGTTCTGCTCGACGACCTCCTTCTTCCCGCATCGCCACTCGAGGTCCGTCCCGAAGAGGCGGACGGCAAGTTCCTCGCAGTCGACGACGTAGCACAGATTCTCCCGGCTTTCCCTGGAGATGTTCTTCCACTCGGCCCCGAACGTCCATACGAACCCGCGGCCGCCCTGCGGCGCGTCGTACGCCGTATCCGCCTTGAGCCCCCAGTTGCGGACCGTCACGCGCTCCACGGGGATGTTCTTGTGCGGCATGTCCGCGAGGTCGTCCTCGTCCTCGACGTCGTAGACGGTCTTCGCGACGGCGGTCACTGTGAGGACTCCGGCGTTGGTCTCCGGCTCGATGCGGAACTCGCGCGCGCTGATCTCCCACTTCGGGTCCTGCCCGAAGAGCTGGGCCGGCGTGGCGGCGAGGAGCGCGGCTTTGGATTCGTGCGTGAAGTGGCGCCAGACGATCTCGAGCGTGTCGGTGTCTGGCCACTGCCCGTCGTAGGGCGTCTCGGTTCCGGAACCCTCCTTGTATGCTGGGCGGAGCTTCGTGAGGTCGGGGGTTCCGTCCGCGAGCGTCACGGTCCCGTCGTCGGCGACCGTCCACGTCCCGACGTGGTGGACGAGCGTGAGGGTCTGCTGGGCGAAGAGGGTGCGCTTCGCGCGGTCGGGGACGTTACGGTCGAACTGCACCTCGAGGGGGCCTCCCACCCAGAGGCCGGGATACTGGACGCCCTCGACGAGCGGGTTGGCGACATAGCGCCGCGCGCCCTGGAGGCCGAGGTCGTCGGTCGTGGCGGGGGCGCGGTCCGCGTCGGCGGAGGCGTCGAGCCTCGCGGCGAGGAGCGCCTGCGCCTCCTCGGAGAGGCCGTGGCCGGGGGAGTCCCAGCGCCGGACGATCTGGGTGGGCTGGAGGCCGTCGAACCGCGTGGACTCGTAGAGGACCGCGTCCTTCTCGGAGAGACCGTAGGCGGAGAGCGGGGCGAAGGGGAGCGCCTTGAGCGTGGGCATGGACTAGACCTCCTCCACCGCGGGGGCTTCCTGCCGCGCGCCGTATCGGCCGATGGCGCGGTTCTCGCCGTACTGCACGGCCTGCTGGCGGAGGGCCGCCATGTGCTCCTGGAGCAGGGCCTGCTTGTCTGGCCCCATGTCGGCGAAGGCGTCGGGGTTCGCCTGCATGAGGTTCTCGTAGAAGGCGAGGCGCGCCTGGTAGTCGGCGCTTCCGCCCTCGGGGACCTTGGGCCGGACGCCCGCGCGGATGAGGAGGAGGTTGCGCTCCTCGTCCCGGACCTCGGAGTCGGAGGCGTCGCCCTCGGTCTCGACCGCGCCGGAGTGTTCCGGAAGCATGGAGAGGAGGAGGTCGCCGACGATGTCGCTTGTCTTGAGGACGCCCTTGCGGTCCATGGGCATGAGGAGGTTGTTGACGACGGTGGCGGTCTTCGAGATGTACTCGAGGTCCCACTCGTGCGGGTCGCAGGAGATGCGGACGGGAAGTCCGTAGGCGTCCGCCGGGTTGGCGCGGAGCGCCGCGGGCAGCGTGTCGGCCGCGGCCTCGCAGGCGCAGGCGGTGAGGAGCCGGCGGACGGTCTCGGCGCTCTGCGAGAGGTAGAGCCAGACGCGGCGCGCCTGCTCGGTCTGCCAGAGCTGGGGCGGGAGCTCGGCGTTGGGGATGCCGAAGTAGAGGTCTCGCCACTTGTCGACCATGCCCTGCCAGGCCATGGTCGCCGCGGGAACCTGCGGCGGCGTCATGAAGCGCGCGTCGCCGGACGCGCCGAGGCGGATCTCGCCGAGGGGCTCGATGAGGAGCTGCCCCTGGTCGCGCCGTCCCTTGGTGACGATGGGCGAGAGCTGCATCATGGACACGTTGGCCATGGTGTCGAAGCTGATCTTGCCCTGCTCCTGCACGCCGGCGGCGAGGAGCGGGACGCTCCGGGCGTCGAGCGCGAAGGGACCGACGACCTCGGAGCTGTAGATCTGAACGGGCCACTTGCCGTGGGCGGAGCGGACGAGGCGGACGCCGAGGGCGGCGCTCTCGCGGACGAGCGGGGACCACAGAACCTCGTATCTCCCGACGGACCCGTCGGAGGCGACGCCCTTGAAGAAGGTGCGCACGAGCTGGAAGAGGCCGCGGTCGCGCGCGGACTCCTCGCGGGAGACGAGGTCGCCCTCCTCGTCGTAGGCGTAGAGCGGGAAAAGTCCCTCGCCGGGGCGGGTGAGGAGCTCTTCGGTGAAGGCGCGGTCCCAGTTCTCGGAGCGGGAGCGCGCGAGGACGGTGGCGCGGTCGAGCCATTCGGTGAGGTGCATCTCGTCGGCGCCGTCGCCGTCGCAGACGGGGGTGGTGACCGGAATCCAGAGCGTGTCGCCGAGGGCGAGGGCGCGGACGAACGGGCGGTCCTCGACGGTGGCCGGGGAAATCTCTTCGAACCATCCGAGCGTCTGGAGGGACGCGGCGGCCTCGTCGGCGAGGGCCCGGGTCTTCACCATGCCGCAGTCGAGGAGCGCGTCTGAGAGGAACTTCGGGTTCTGGAGGGAGGCCGCCTGGAACATCTGCATGGCCATGGCGGCGTCCTCTCCCTCTCCGGCCCGGAGCGCGGTCCAGGCGCTGGCGAGGTAGTCCATGCCCCGCCGACGAGGGCGGAGCTCGCGAGTCCGCATCCATCCGGTCCAGAGTCCGGCGACGCCGCGGCCGGCACCGTGGAGGTAGTTCGAGAGGAGGAGGTTCTGCGCCACCCATTCGGAGCCGAGGCGGCGGGTCTTCGCGTCGTCCCACTCGCGCGCGGCCCAGGATGCGGTCTCGCGGTCCGCCCCGCCGAAGCGGACGCGGGAGCGCATGAGCGCGTTGAAGCATTCGCCGACGCGCTCGTTGGCGATGAAGTCGGCGTCGCGGCGCCGGAAGTCGGACGCGCCCTCGAAGGGGAAGGCGGCCTCCTCGGCGCTGCCCCAGAGGCGCTCGCTCCAGTGCTGGCCGCGCCAGCGGCAGTGGCGGATGCGGCGCGCGAGGGCGGCGGCGTCCGCGACGCCGTAGTCCTCCATCTGGCGGATGCATGTCTCGGCGCTGTCGCGGAGCGCGTCGAGAAGTTCGCGGGAGGCCTTGCGTGTCTCGGCGGATACGGTGGAGAGGTCGATCATTTCGCGGAGGCCCTCGTCTTCTGGATGTCGATGAGCATGTCGAGCTTCGCCTCGATGCGGGATACGCCCTTCTCGAGCTCTGAGATGCGCTGGTCGTGCTGCTTGTGGTCCGGGCAGCGGTCGCACTTTCGCCCGGAGCGGAGAGCGCTCACGATGTACCCGATGCCGCCGCCGCCGAGAAGGGCGGTGATGGCGGCGGTAGATATGGTGATTCCGTCCGTGTTCATTTCGACCCTTTCGGAAGCATCCGCCCGAGTCCCGTCGGCGTCATGAGCCACCAGACGGCCTCCCCCTCCGGAAGCGGAGGTACGGTGTCGCCGGGCTGGACGGTGCGCGCGTGGTCGTTGAGGACGATGGTCTCGGTCGCGCATCCGGTCGCGAGCCCGAGGACGGCGAGAATGCCGAGCGCGATAGCCCAGCCCAAACAGTGTATCATGTCACTTCTGTGCACCTCGTTCCCTTTCGATCTTTAGTCTGTGGTATTCCGCCTCGATGTCGTCGTACCAATTGTCGGCGATCTGCTGCGCCAGGGACGCGTTGCCTGTCTCGACCGCGGCGCGCCACTCGTCACGTACATTCTCCTCTGCCAGGTGCATCAACTCGTCCTTCAGTTCTTCCTTGTCGCTGCGGAGGACGGAGGCGAGAAGGACGAGGATGACGACGAGCGCGACCGACACTATTGCAGCCGGCCAGCCCATGCGCTGAAGAATGTTGAGAAGTTGTTCCGCGTCCATGATTCAAAGGGTGCCGTCGATTACCTTGCCGCGCGCGACGGCGGCGCGCTAGATTCGGCTTGTTGCGCAGGTCCTTTTTTCTTCACGGTCCGTGCCGTCCGGAGAGAAATCATGCCCGGGTGTTAATCCCTGCGCAGTCGGCCTTATCAAGTCAGTTAGTCTTGGAGGTATCAAGAGATTCCTCGGATTTCCCCTCGATGCGGAACTTGATGCCGCGGACAAGCTCGACGAGACCGAGAACCGCGGAGACGATGCTCGCGGCGCTTTCGTTGACCTTCGTCGCCTCGTCCGATGTGATGAAGCCGAACGCTCCGAGAATCGCGACGAGCGCGCCGATGACGATGGTTACACTGCTTTTACTCATGGTGTGTCTTCCTTTCTTTGTCAAAGATGGATGTCAGACGAAATACGAGCCCCACGTCGCCTTGTCGAACGTCCAGCTGTATCCGATGCCCTTCGCGTAGATGACGGAGCGTCCGTTATACGTCCCGCTCCCGGTGACCTTCTCGATCTGGGAGAGCCGGACCGTGTATCCGGCGACGCACGTAAGGACCACGTCCCCGTGCCTCTCCGCGAGCTTCTCTCCGTCCGTGCGCGTATCCTTCGTCTTCGCCGGCTCCGCGGCCGGAGAGGCCGGCTGCTCCTTCGACGTGCGCTTCCCGCCGAACATCCGCGCCACGGCGGCCAGTATGCTTCGCAGGATTTCAGAGAGTTTCATCCGTGGCCTCCAATCCGTGCTGAACTCGGTCGTGGAGCTCGGCCTTCTTGGCGTCGTTCCACCTGTCTGTGGTCCCGACGAGGTAGCCCGTGATGCGGCGGATGCGCTCGAAGCGGCGCGGATTGAGACGGTAATACCGGATGTTCACCTCGCCGCTGTCCGCGAGTTCGACTTCCATTCTGTCGATATCTGGAGGAAGCTCTCCGCGGGCTATGCGGTCTTCCGCGCGCTGAACGTACGCCGTGAGTTCCTGTGTCGGAAGTTTGGAAATGTTGTCTACTGAAATGCTCATCGCTACTCCTCGGCCAGAACGCGCATTGTCTGGCCGTTGACGGTGATTTGTTTCCAGACGACTTTCCGCCCGTCCACGTACAAGTCGCAGTTGGCGATTCGGAGCTCCGTCGGCGCGTCTACGTCCGTCGTACATACAGCGCGCCAGAAGCACCTGTCACCGTGCTGCGGAACAGTAATCTTGTAGCAAGGCTCTCCACGGCGCATGACCGTGGCCGGATAGGATGATGTCTGAATTGGTTCG
>JAZUKQ010000047.1:0-6172 GCA_045643325.1 Kiritimatiellia bacterium
TTTCGTCCAGCTCGGGGTCGCTTCCGTGCTCGGAGACCACGACACCGGTATTCAGCGACAACGTCTCGTACAGGCGGGTCGTCTCCAGAATCGCGTTCTCGTAATAGTGGATGTTGACGACAACCCGAGCCTTGCGCATCTCGGCGTACAGTTCATCGCGGTACACGTCTCGGAGGCATTTTACTTCGAAATGCCTCCGCAGCTCCCCGAGAAGCTCCTGCCGCCGCGGGCTTTTCTCGTCCCCGTAAAAAAGAACCTCGTACTCCTGCCGCTCCGGCGCGGCGGCTCCCCGGAAATGCTCCGGAAAATAGCCTACAGGCATATAATAAATCTTCTCCGCCGGAATTCCGCGCGCATTCAGAAACGCGATATTCTTCGGGGAATAGTCCAGCACCGCTGCGGCACCGCGGAGAATCCGGAGATAGTCCTCCGTGAACCAACGCTCGCTGACAGACTGCTCGAGCTGGAACGCAATATACGTCTTCGGAAGGGACGGCCAAACCTGCGGACAGAATACGACATACGGAATCTCGCGGTAGTCGAACACCGGCCCGATCCGGACGACGGAAGCAATTCCGTGCCGAACAAGAAAGGACTGGAGCGCGTTCGCGAGAAACAACGTCTGAACCGAGGAAATGATATCAATTTGATTGATGTTTCGCATATCAGCCACTATCCATTGAATGTCCTGCCGGACAGGCTGGAGAAAATCCGGCGAAACGGCCTTGTGACTTTCCACGAAGCAGAGCATCGGAGCGCGGACACCTCTTCCGCCAAGGCGGTTTTCTGGCTTTTCAGTTCCGCGACTTCGGCCTCGAGCCTCCTCGCGCAGATGAAAAGGAGTTCCTCTTCGGTCTCATCCTCCCGGAAACTCAAAGAGATTTCCGCAATCTCGCCAGAAAGGCCGACAACCGTGAACTGGGGGTCGTCCGACTCTGGAATAAAGAAGACGCCCCTCTCCGTTTTTACGCATAACGCATCGTGCAAATGAAGCGCCGGGTCCGAAAGCAGATCGATTGCCGCCCCGTTCCTCAACCGGACCGTAAACTCGGAGACAAGCATCGCGACATGCTGTTTTCCGAAATCCAACCGGAAGCCTCGATCGGGAGAACCTTCCCGGAACGGGATGACGTATTTCATGAATCCGTCCACACTGTCCGTCATGTCGCACACAACTGGCGGAACGATGCATGTTCCGTCCTCGCGAAACCGGAAAAGCTCAATCGAGTTTTTCCAACGTGCCGGAGCCGACTCGACGATATTGGCCTCGGCCTTCCGGAAAAAGCGATCTTCGAGTTCGTCCTCGGGAATGAACTCGGGCCACTTCTCCACCATCTCGTCCGGAGAAAGATTCTGGATTTCGGACAATTTCGGGAAGACCTCGCGGATGAAACGCGGCACTTCCTCCTCAAGAAGCGCGTAACGCGTCACATGCCACAGGAAGAAGGCGTCTCGGTCCTTCGGCGGGCACGCCAGCATCTCTCCCATCTTCGAGAGATCCGTGCAGTCCGCGATTCCTGAATAATATCCTCCGATCGACACGAAATACTTGCCGAGAAACGCCGCCTGAAGTCCAACGGTCGAAGCCTGCGTGATGGCGCCGTCACAATACGGCAGGGCGAATTGCGAGAAACAGGGAATATTGTAGAAGATGTCGTCGGAGACAAGATTCGGGTAACGGACCTTCAGTTCGTCGAGGGAGGACCGACGGACAAACGAAAAATACGGATGCTGCGTGACGAGAACCCCTGTGTCGACATCGACCGAATCCATCACATGCTCGATGAATTCAAATTGCCCCTGATAGGGAGAGAAGGCGGAGGTGTCGTAGTAGTTCTCATAGCTCAACGCCAAGACAAAAAGCCGCTTGAACCGCCCCCTGAGCCCGCGCATGTACCTGGCGATGAATGAGTTGGCCCGGAGCGCCTCGTCGATCTTCTTGCGAAAGACCTTCAAACGCGCCCCGCTCCGTTCCGAGAACCGGAACGAATTGACCTTCGCCGCGCTGACGGACGGAAGGAACCGCGGCCCTTTTCCGACAGGATCGAACGCGAACGTCGCAGGATACGGGTACCTTGAAAAAACTGAGAACTCACGGACGACACACAGGGCCCGGGGGTACCGGTCCCGGAAGAACGGAGCGGGAGAGAAGGAGATAACAACGTCAGGCATATAGCCCGCAGGAAGGCGGGACGCGATCAGCCCCGCAAGGTACGTGCCCCATTCCGTCGACCGCCCCGTCTCCTGCCATATGGTCGTCTCCTTGTTGGCGTTGACCGTATAGCCGCGGAGCAGTTCCCTCTGGGAGAGCGCGACGATATCGCCGTGCCGCGCAAGGGATCTCCGCCGGATTTCCGACGCGATGTCCTCGCTGACAACAATCGTGCAGGAGCATTCGAGTCCTGTCGATGCGAAATCCGACTTCAGCCGCGGCACCCAATCCGTGTACCAACTCAATTTCTGAAGGGGATGCGCGACCTCGGTGACCGGCGCCAGATAGAAAAGAACATTCATTCGACCCCCTGGTCCGAATCTCCGGAATCTACTCCCGGACAACCGCTTTTCGAGGTACGCTCTCCAATGGATGGGACACAATCCATTCCCGGGCGGTGATCAGATCGGCGGACTTGTGGATGTCAATCGACTCATCGACAACATACGGCATAATCCGGTCGCCCATGAACCCCCAAGGCGGCTGCCCCTCCGATCCGGAAAGAAGAAACTGTGCGCGGAGCACCCAAAAATTGTGCGCAAGAAAATAGCAAGGAGGAAGATCCTGGCGGTTCGTCGACACTTTTCCGACGACACCCTTCTCATACATCCCGAGCGTGCCGTCCGGGTTTAAAGACTTCGCGCGAAGCGGATGATGGTCGTTATCCTCATATACCGGAACCACTGCCGTAAGGGTCGGATCGGCTTTCATCGCACGGACACAATCGTCGATCCATTCCGGCTGGACAGTCACATTGTTCGCGAGAAGGACAACAACGATGTCCGGAACATCGCCCTCCGCCCCAAGTACGCGAAGCGCGTGCAGAATGCAGTCGACATGCTGCGCGGTGGGCAGGGCAAGCTCGGGAGGACGGAGAATCCGTTTAAATCCCTCCTCCTCCGCGGCACGGAGAATCTTCTCGTCGTCGCTGCTGCAGTAGAAGGCGTCCAATTCGGAGGCCAGCCGAGCCGCGTGCGCTGGATAGTACAGGACGGGGTGTCCCAAAATGTCTAAGACGTTCTTGTCCTGCAATGTGTTGTTGCCGCGACCGGTCAGCAATGCGATCGTCTTCATGTTCCTACCTTTCGTTTTCATGCGGCTCTCGTCGGGGAGACTGTCCGCTCGAGTCAAGCGACACCGCGCAGTCGGGCAATTTGACTAAAACACCCTGTCGTTGAAACACCGTGTCCGACGCGAAACGGAATGTGTATGCGTCCACCACGTTGTGAAGCCGGACGCGAACCTCGCGATCGTCGTTGACAGCCACGAGAATCAAATACTCGTCGTTCGCTATTTCAGGAAATGTGAATGAGAACTCCGCAACCGCGACATCTCCCGCCTTCATCGCGGGAAACGACCTCTCCAACACCTCGTTGCTGGAACCGAGGATGTCCACACTCTTCCGGTTGACGACATGGAACGCGATTTGCGGACGGAGAATCGGCTCCTCCGCGACAAAGCGAAATCTCAAAGTCACCCGTTGCGACCGCCCTAAAATCTGAACAAGACGTCCCGCCGAATCGAAAAGCCCGACGTGTGTGATCCGCGCCCCTCCGTCGCCGTTCGTCAACGCGTTCGCGGAAATGGGAACAAGTCCGACGTCCGAAAAGTCGTCCGCCTTCGCGGAATCCGCCGCCGCGTCGCCGAATGCGGCGGGGATACCGCGAACCATGTACGCAAGATAGTCCTCCACCAACTCCAACGCGCTGCCTTCCTTAAAGACGCGGGAATCCCGAAGCCATATAACATGCGTGCAGAATTGACGGATGGTCCCCATCTCGTGGGACACGAAGATGACCGTGCGGCTCCCGTCCTCAAGGAATTTCTTCATCCTCGCGAAGCACTTCATCTGGAAGCGCACGTCGCCGACCGCGAGCGCCTCGTCGACGATCAGCACGTCGGGATCGACGCAGACGTTCACGGCGAACGCCAGCCGCACCATCATGCCGGAGGAGTAGGTCTTCACGGGCTGGTCGATGAACTCCCCGATGTCCGCGAACTTGACGATGTCCTCGTAGCGGGCGTCGGTCTCCTCCTTGGTCAGCCCGAGAATCGACGCGTTCAGATACACGTTCTCGCGGCCGGTGAACTCCGGGTTGAAGCCGCTTCCGAGCTCGAGCAGCGCCGCGATCCGGCCCCGGGTCTCCACGCTCCCCCCGGTCGGGCGCAGGGTCCCGACGACCATCTGGAGAAGCGTCGACTTCCCGGCGCCGTTCTGGCCGATGATTCCGACGCATTCCCCGCGCCGGATCACGAACGATACGTCGCGGAGCGCCCAGAACTCCCGGTAGTACTTCTTGCCGGTCCGCCCGAGCAGCATCTGCTTGAGCCGGTCCTTCGGCCGGTTATAGATGGCGAAACACTTCGACAGATGCCGCACCGAAAGGACGACCTCGCCGTTCCCCGAATCCCGCTTTTTCTCCGTATCGCTCATGGCGGACCTCCCCTACAGAACATCCGCGAACCCGCGCTTCGTCTCGCGGAACCAGAGGAACCCGAGCTGAAGCACGGCGCAGGAGACAAGAAACGCGGCGCCGAGGAATCCCCAGTCGGGCAGCTGCCCGTACAGGAACACCTTGCGCCCCTCCTCGATGAGAACCGCCAGGGGATTCAGCCGGAGGATGGTCTGGAAACGCGGCGGGACCGCCTCGATCGGGTAGAAGATCGGCGTCAGGAAGAAGAGAATCTGCACGATCACGCCGACCAGGTACTGGGTATCTCGGATATACACGCCGAACGACGCCACGAAATACGAGATGCCGAGCGAGAACAGGAACACCGGCAGCAGGATGAGCGGCAGAAGGAGCATCGTGAAACTGAGTTTTCCGAAGATGAAGATCACTCCGAAAAAGAGCAGCACGAACCACGCGAGTCCCAGAATGAAGGTCGCGAGGGTCTGCGCGGCGGGCAGGACCTCCAGCGGGAAAATCACCTTTTTCACATAGTTCGGATTCCCGGTCACGCACAGGCAGCACGTGTTCACGCTCTCCGAGAACGAGCTGAAGATTGCCATGCCGCAGAGCATGATGATGGCGAACGCGCCGCGCCCGCCCCCCGTCTCCACGCCCCAGCGCGCCTTGAACACCACGCTGAAGACGAACGTGTAGACGCAGAGCATCATCAGAGGCTGGATGAAGCTCCACAGGAGTCCGAGCATCGAGCCCTTGTACCGGGCGGAGATGGTCCGGCCCACAAGCTGGCGGAGCAACGACCAGTTCTCCGCCATGCACCTCGGGAAGAGCAGCGGATTCAGAATCGAGGAAAATACTTTCGAAGACATGCGGAAAGTATACCGGAAAACAGCCTTTGAAGAAAGCGGGAAATGGGTCCTGGACTTTCCTCGTTTTTCCACGGGTTCGAAGAGCGCCCCCTGCTGCGGGCCGGTGCCGATCCACCTCCTGCGCCTCCCGTCGAGGACGGCTCCTCAACGCGAGCCGGCACCCTTGGTTGCAACGCCTGTCCGACCGGCGCCGCGACGCGTAGATCCGAACAGACCGGGTCGCGATTCGTCAAATAGAAAAGACTCCAAGAGAAACAGGGTCGGTTCATCAGGCGGATTTAGTTCGTCAAATACTTGACACTGAAAACCGATGGGAAACCGGGGGGAGACCGCTTGGCGGAATGGCGATAGTGCCGCCGCCGGACGGCATGGTGTCCTTTATTCTGTCGCAATGCCCAATGACACACTTATCCCGCTTTTTGAGAAGCGAGATGAAGATTGTTGTTGCGCGGCAAGCCTTTCGGGACGGTCAGAACGACGCAGGACTTTTTCCACGCCGAGAAAACCGACCTATTCCATGCGGGAAACGAGGCCCTCTTAACCTGAATTCCCGCAATTCCTAACCAGAATGCCATTCCAGAACGAGATTGCATCCCGTTGGGGCTGAAAAATTCTTCATTCTTTCGCATTTTCCCTCTTGCGCCGCAAATCGTTATGTGTTATTATACACCTAACGAAAG
>JAZUKQ010000048.1:0-4348 GCA_045643325.1 Kiritimatiellia bacterium
GGACGCGGCGCCGCCGGCCTCCGGAAGCGGGTCGCCCCGGCCGTCCGGAAAGACCGCGCCGCGGCCGGCCGGAAGGTCCGTCGTGAACTCGCCCTCCACGAACGGCCCGGCCGCGCGGAGACAGTGCCGGGCGGAATCGCAGACGAAGCTCCCGCCGTCGTAGGCGTACACGACCTTGCCGTCGTCGCGGACGCCGCAGGCGTTGACATAGACAAGCGGAAGCCCCGCCTCCGCCGCGAGATTCACGAAGCACTCCGTCCGTTCCGGCGTGAAATTCCGGATATACGGGGCGGAGTCGGAGACGACGAGAAGGTCGGCGTCCTCCGCGTTCCCGGCCTCGGCCGTCACCGATCCGAGGACACCGATCCGGCCCGCGCGCCGGGTCGCGAAACAGCACCCGTCCCCGGCCTCCTCCGGAGCGAGCCGGAACCCGTCTTCCGCGACGACCGGTCCATTGTCCAGATACGGATCGCCGCCGAACACGGCCGCGACGCCGCGGGTCGCCTGGACGACCCGCCCGACGCAGGCGGAATACTCCCGCCGCGCCGCGCCGCCCGTCCAACACGCCGAACGGTCGCCGCCGAGCACCGAGTCGCTCGGAAAGACGACAAGCCCGACGCCGTCGGACGCGGCCTTCCGGACGATTCCGGCGATGCGTTCGGCGTTTTCGCGGGGATTTCCCTGGATTCCGGAGAATTGGACAAGACGGACAATCACATGTTTCATTACGGACGTTCCTGTACGGCTCGCAGACGGCGGATTTTCATGATTTCAGAAGGGAAAACCCGGCCACGACATGCCGTGCCAGTTTACGCCGAACCGGATCCGGGCGCAAGCGGGAAACCGTCTCCGGACCTTCCCGATTTTTCCACGGGGGCGAAGGAAGCGGCCACGACCGCTCCTCGCGCCGATCGTTTCAATGTCTTTCGCACGGCTATGCCCCTGAAGCGAAGCGCGGACACCCCCGGCCGCCTGCGGCGACAGCCTCCACGCGGGGGCCTCTATTTGACGTATTGCCTTCCCTTGAAGAAGGTGTCGCGAGCGCCGGAGGTGTCTGCCGCCGGAGACGCCTACTCCATGAACGAGCGGATGGAGCGCCGGTAGAGGTTTCCTCTCCGGTCCGCCGTCCCCAGGAGGAGTTCCTGAATGTGCCGGGCCCGGTCGGGCGCGGTCTCGGCGGGGTGGTCCAGCGCCTCGCCGTCTTCCGAGAGATACATCCCCGAAGTCCTCTCCACGGGGAGATACTCCTCCCAGTTGATCTCGACGTCGTGGAAACGGCCGTCGCCGCCGAACACGCGCTCGTGCTCGACGCGGGGCTCCGTCCGGTAGCCGTGGGCGGTGACGTCGACGCGCGTGAAGCCGCCCCCCGCGTCCTCCGAGGCCGTCTTGAGGATGCACGGGGTGACGCACTCGGGGTGCGCGAAGACCTTGTATCCCCGGTGGTTGGCGATGGACTCGTGCTCCCAGAATTCCGCTTTCCGGCGATAGAGGCCGGGATGAAGGGACGCCTGCGAGCGGGTCTGCTGATACAGGGGGATGGAGAGAAGCGGCGCGAGCGCGAAATAGACGGTCTGGAAGTAGTTCTCGTTGAACTCCTGGAAATTCCGGCGTGCGGCCTCGAGGTCGTAGTGGCGGAAGCGGGACGGATCGGTGTTCAGGTCGAACCGGTCGAGGCGGCCGGAGCGGATGGCGTTGAGGCGGCACGTCTTCTTGAACGTGACATCGTCGCCGAAGCTGAACTCCCTGTCGCGCAGGAGGTCGAGCATCTGCCGCTGGGCGACGGGGGTGAAGAGAAGCCGGAACTCGACCTCGTTGTTCCGGTTGTCGGTTCGGAAGATGGTCTCGAAATCCTCGTTGCCGAGCATCGTGTACTGGGACTCGTCCCGGAGATTGCGGGAGAATCTGCGGAGCTCGTTCCGGGCGCTCCGCTTCCGCATTTTTCCGATGACCGTCTTCTCCGCCCCCGCGATGCCGTTCGGGACGCGGAGGAACGTCAGGTTCGGCGCGGCGTCGTTTCCGTAGAGCAGGAAGGAGTCGACCGGATAGCTCGGAACGGGCTTCTGGACGGACGCGGAGAGCGTCTGGGAGCGGGACACCGTCATCATTTTCCCGTTGGAGTCGCGGACGCGCTCGGTCCAGTGGATGGTCCGGTATCCGGTATACGTCTTCTGCTCCCATTCCATGCGGAGGACCTTGCCGAAGACGAACGGGTTCCCGTTGATGGTCCCGCTCTGGGAGAAAAGGACGGACTTGCCGCGGTTGTACTCGTCGTCCCACCCGTAGGACATGCGGAGATCGTCGAGCCGCGAGGCGGTGAAGAACGGGTCGAACTCGATGCGGGGGACGGTCGCGGAGATGAGCCGCGCGGTGATATCCCAGTCGTAGAGACTGTTGAGCGCGGCGAGCTGCTCCCACGCCTTCGCCGTCTCCTCCTGAAGCTCCTGCTCGATCCGCGCCTTGTTGGCCGCGGCGTTCTTCCGGGACGGCGAGACCTTGAGCCGCAGCAGGAGGAACGCGAGGACGGCGGCCGGCAGCCCGACCCAGAAGACGACGGCGCCGGGATCGGACGAGATCTCCGGGACGGTCTCGCGGTCGAGCGCGACGAGAACCGGCGCGGCGACTCCCGCGACGATCAGCACGACAAGCGCCGCGAAGAGGCATCCGAGGCGGGAGACGCGGGCGGAGGCGGAGGCGAGCAGCCGTTTCAGGCCGTCGATCTTCTCCACGGTCTCCGTGTTGGCCTTGGCGTCGATGCCCGCGTCCTCGACCAGTTTGTCGAACGCCTCGGCCGTCCGGCGGGAAAAATCCTCCCGGAACTCGTCGCGGTAGCGCCGGAGCGGCTCGTAGACGTCTTCAATCATCGGAGGGGCGTCCGTTTCCCGGCGGAAAGACGCCGGAGCGCCAGGACTGGAGCCGGACTAGAAGAACGTGCCGCGGGCCCGTTCGCGCGTCTCGGCGGAGATAGAGAACGGAATGCGCGTGGTGTAGCCGGCGCGGGCGGCGACGATCATCTTGGTGGGCCACGCGAAGACATCGGAGTTCCACTGCGTGACCGTGTCGTTGTAGAGCGCGCGGGCGGCGGTGATCTCCTTCTGGAGGTAGCTGTTCTGCTGCACGGCGTCGGCGATGGCCTCGTGGGCCTTCAGCTCGGGGTAGGCCTCGATGTTGGGGAAGAGCCGGCCGAACGCGTGGTCGATCTGCTGCGAGACGTTGTTGCGCTCGAGGTCGGTGAGCGAGTGGCCGCCGCGGAACGCCGCGACGCTCTTCATGACGTCTTTGTCGAGGTCGATGGCCTTGTTGACGAGCGGGGCGAGATTCTGAAGGATCTGGACGCGCTGCTCAAGGTAGTTGTCGATCTGCGAGGCGTCGGCCTGAAGCTTCTGCTGGAGCTGGCGGAAGTAGTTCCGGGCGTTGATCTTCATGAACAGGAAGATGAGCCCGGGAAGGATGCCGAGAACCCAGAGGCAGATCTCGAAAATGGTGGAGCCGACCCCGACTTTGACGGGAATCTGCTTCTCAATCACGTGGACGTCGCGGCCCTCGCTGTTGACAGGACCGGTCATTTCATCAAGTTCGTTGGCCATGGGCTCTCCTTACGGTTGGACAGACGGGTTCCGCATCCGGAACGCGGTCGAAGTATAGCAGAACACGGCAAAACTTCCTATAGCATTTTCTCTCCCGACGTGGTATACTGAAAAAACGTTTCAAGCGACAGACCTGCCCTATGGAGAATCCCGACCAGACCGCCCCGAAAAACGCCGCCCCGGAGAATACGCCGGACGACGGCGAGAATCTTGTTTTTCCGCTCCGTTGCCCAGTCAGCGTCGTCTTCCTCGGCAACGACGAGGTCGAGGCCCGCGTCCGAGCGGTCCTCAAGACGTTCTATGTCGTCGACGGTCCCGCGCCGGGCAACGCGACCGCGTCCGGCCGTCTCCGCACCCTCCGCGCGGAACTGCTCGTCCCGAGCCTTCCGGAACTCCGCCGCATCGACGCCGACCTCAAGGCGGTCGAGGGCGTCCGGATGGTCCTCTAGACGCCGCCCCCCCCCTTTGATCAACCACCTAAGAGAAAACAACCATGGCAAACTATGAATTCACCGGAACGGTGAAAAAAATCAAGCCCGTCTTCACGGCTCCCAGCGGCTTCTCCAAGCAGGAGCTCGTCGTCACCGAGGAGACCGACCGCTATCCGCAGGACATCGCGTTCGAGTTCGTGAAGGACCGCATGAACCTTCTTCAGGGCGTCAAGGAGGGCGAGCGCGTGAAGATCACGTTCGACCTCCGCGGACGCGAGTGGAACGACCGGAATTTCATCAGTCTCAACGCCTGGAAGCTCGAGAAGGTCGACG
>JAZUKQ010000049.1:0-3230 GCA_045643325.1 Kiritimatiellia bacterium
GGCGGGGAGGTTGAGGAAGACGGCCGTGCCCTTGCCGAAGGCGTTCTCGGTGACGGCGGGGACGCCGTCGTCGTGCCGCACGAGGACGGTCGCGGACGTCGGCTCCAGGTCGGCGAGGAAGCCTTCGAAGGCGATGTCGCCGCAGCGGCCGGGACGGTGTCCGTCGCGGGCGTACTCGACATCGTGGAGGATAGAGCCGAAGACCTCTTCGAACCAGGATCCCGTGCCGGTCGGGAGGAGACGGCCGTAGTCGTCGTAGTACGCGCCGGGCATGTCCATGACGAGGCGTCCGCCCTGGGCGACGTAGTCGCGGAGCTGGTCGCGGAGGTCCTCGCGCAGGGCGAGGAAGGCGGGCAGGTAGATGGCGGGGTAGCGGGGGCCGAGGCCGCCGCGGAGGTCGGCGAGGGTGACGTACTCCCAGGGGACGTTGGCGTCGATGAGGGCGCGGGAGGCGCCGATGCGGGCGCGGACGGGGAGGGTCTTGAAGAAGTCGCGTCCGCCGACGGACATGGCGGCCCAGATGGCCTCGTTGTCCCAGTCGGCGAGGACGCCGACGAGGGGCTCCTTGTGGGCGTCCCAGAGTTCGCGGCGCCAGCGGCGCGCGGCCTTGCCGATGGCGCCGGCGCGGCGGGCGCGGGCGGTGGGCTGGCGGTTGCGGTCGAGGAGGGCGTATTCGCCGGCCTCCCAGCCGGCGGTGCGGGCGTTCCAGGCCCAGAGGCCGAAGCCCTTGAAGCCGGCGGCGAGGTAGCTGAGCATGAGCTGCGACATCGTGGCGGCGTCGACGGTGAAGCCCGCGACCTCGTCGCGCATCTCGGCGACGAAGGGGGACTTGCCGCCGGAGAAGTACTGCGGGCCGCCGGTGGACTCCCAGGTGGCGGTCCAGATGCCCTTGGCCCAGTCGGCCGCGATCTGCGCCTGCATGTAGACGGGGCGCGCGACCTCGAAGCCGACCTCCTCGAAGTGCCAGGCGAGGTGGATGGAGGGGTAGAACGAGCCGCCGTCGGCCATGGCGTCGGCGATGGCCTGCATGTCGGTGCCGCGGGAGGCGAAGGAGAGGAAGAGGCCCATCTCGCCGCCGGCGCGGGCGGGGACGCCGCGTGCGCGTGCGGCCTCGACGGCGGGCTGGACGTATTCGCGGACGAAGGTCTCGGCGCGGAAGCGGAGGGCGTCGCGGATGTGGCGGTACTCGTTGATGCCCATCTCGGAAAACTGCTCCTCGACGTCCTTCCAAGTCGTCCAGGGCGTGCGGCGCGGGAAGTTGATGCCGACGTGGTCGAAGTTCCAGGCCTTGCAGAGGTTCTCGACCGTGCCGTACTGCCTGCGGAGCCATTCGACGAAAGTCGGGAGGAGGGCCGGGTCGAGTTCGTGGCCCTTGATGTCGCTGAGAACCCCAGGCAGGGGCGCAGGCGATTTCGCCTGCGCCCCTGCCGGAGATGACGAAGCGGAAATCTCAATATGGTCCCCTTCGGGGCCGCCGGCCTCGCCGTACCAGTAGGGGTGGATGCCCTCCTCCTTGGCGAGGGCGAGGGTCCGGGCGGTGGGCCACTCGGGCGTGGGCATGGTTTGCTTGAGGCAGGTGAAGCCGAGTTCGCGCATGAGGCGGAACTGGGCGCGGGCCTCCTCTTCGGTCATGCCGGGCCAAGGCAGGAAGACGACGCCGATGGGCATGGGGGCGAGAGCGCGGAGGCGCTTCTGGGTGGGCGTGGCGTGGAGGGCGTCGTAGCGGTCGTGGAGAAAGTCCATGGAAGAAGTTACAGAGTTGCAGAGTTACAAAGTTGCAGGGTTGCAAAGTTGCAGAGTTGCAAAGTTGCAGGGTTGCAGTGGCTACAGTCTGATTTCGATGGTTCCCCCGCGGAGACGGCCGTCGGCGCGGAAGGGGGTGCCATGGAGGGCGGGACCCAGGGGGCGGCGGACGGCGTAGTCGCCCTTGAAGCCGCGGAACGAGACGTGTCCGGTGGCATCGGTGCGGAGGGTGAGGCGGGTGCGCCACTCGTCGTGGAGGAGGTGGTGCACGGTGTCCCAGACGGGAAGCGTCTCGTGGCTGGAGTAGTTGTCGAACCACTTGATGGAGGCGCCCATGAAGCCCCAGAAGAAGAAGGCCCCGATGGCGGGGTGGCCGAAGGCGCAGGTGAGGAACTCGCCGACGTGGCGGGCCTGGGCGGCGAGGAGGTCCTCCTCCGAGTAGCGTCCGGTTTCGCGGAGCATCCGGAGTCCGGCCCAGTACTCGGTGATGTGCAGGGGGGGCGTGCCGGCGGCGGCGTATTCGTCGTAGAGCGCCCACTGGTGGGCGGGCGAGGCCCAGGCGCCGGTGTGCGACTGGAGCCCGAGGGCGTCGGGGGGCGTGCCGGCGTCGGCGAGGGCGCGGGAGAGCGCGATGAAACGGCCCCGCTGGGAGGCCGTCGTCACCGTGGAGCCGTCGCTGCCGACAGGGTAGGGGGAGTCCATCTCGGTGCCGTAGTCGTTGAGGACGAACGTTGCGTCGGGGTCCTCCTCGCGGCACCAGCGGAAGACGGGGGACACGTAGCGGACGATTTCGTCGATGGGCTCGATGTGGGGCCACTGGCGCTGGTCGAGGTGCCAGGGGGCTGCCTCCCAGATGGCCTCGTTGACCGCGTCCCAGATGCGGATCTTGCCGCGGAAGCGCGCGACGAGGTTGCGGACGCGGACCTCGGCGAACTTCATGAACGTGTCGGTGTCGTAGCGCTTGACCCACTCGGGAATGCACTTGGGAATGCTCCAGAAGAGCGGGTGGCCCTTGGCGACGAGGCCGTTGGCGACGGTCCAGTCGACGGTGCGCGCGAATGCCTCGAGGCGTGGCTCGCCCTGGCGGTCCTCGGTCTTCGAGGCATCGTTGCGGGGGCGCTCGGTCCAGTAGCAGAGGTTGTTCGCCGCGTTGAACATCTCGGCGAAGCGGGTGCGCCAGGTGATGGCGCGGTCGCCGTCCCATTCGCCGTGGCGCGCCATGGCGTCGAGCCCCCAGAGCTGGTCGCCGAAGGGGAAGGCGTGGCGCGTCTGCTCGAGCTGGAGCTCGGTGTTGGCGACGGGGCGGCCGTCGGGGCCGATGACGAGGAGCGAGACGTCCGTCTTGCGGATGGTCTCGATGTTGTCGCGGGCCGCGCGCAGGATGGCGTCGTCTTCCGGGGTGCGGTGAAGCAGCTCGGTGGGGGCGTCGAAGGCGCGCCACTCCTCGCCGGAGGGGGGGTTGCTGGAGGGGACCATGGGAGATTTTT
>JAZUKQ010000050.1:0-2753 GCA_045643325.1 Kiritimatiellia bacterium
CGTCGCCCAGAATCTCCTCGGCTTCATCTTCGACCCGCGCTCCATGCTCGACGGCGACGACCCCCCGCCCCCCGCCGCCTCCGCCCCCGCGGACGTCTCTGCGGACGCCTCCGCCCCCGCCGATGCCGTCGTATCCGCCTCCGCGGACGTCTCTGCGGACGCCTCTGCGGACGCCTCCGCCCCCGAGGACACGGCGACCGGCCGTCTTGAGAAAAAAGTCACGAAGCGGCTTCTGGGCAAGGTCCTTCCGCCCGACCAGATGGCCCGGCTCGAGAAGGTCGGGTTTCCGCGCCTCGTCGGCATCTGCGCCGTCCTCTTCCTCTTCGTCGTCCTCAACTCCCTCGTCGGCTTCACCGGCACCTACTTCCTCCAATGGGTCGGGCAGCGGGTCGTCATGGACCTCCGCATCAAGTTCTTCTCCCACCTCCAGGAGCTCCCCGTCTCGTTTTTCAACAATTCCCGCACCGGCGACATGATCTCCCGCACCGTCGCCGACACGCAGCTGCTCCAGTACGCGGTCGTCAACGTCATCACCGACGCCGTCCGCCAGCCGATCGTTCTCCTCATGATGCTCTCGTTCATCGTGTTCGTCGAATGGCGGCTCGCCCTCTTCTCCCTCGTCCTCATCCCCGTCTGCGCGCTGCCCATCCACTTCATCGGCCGCCGCGTCCGCCGCATCTTCCGCGAGGGCCAGCAGCGCCTCGCCGACCTCACCTCCGTCATGCAGGAGTCGCTCTCCGGCGTCATGGTCGTCAAGGCCTTCGGCCAGGAGGAGCGGGAGAAACGCCGCTTCTCGGACCAGTGCCGCCAGTTCTTCCGCCGGATGGTCTCCGCGACCAAGGCGCGCGCCCTCTCCGACCCCATCAACTACGTCATCGGCTGCGTCGGAGGCTGCGGCGTCCTCATCTTCTGCATGGTCAACCAGGTCCCCTTCGAGCGCTGCGTCGTCTTCGCCATGGCCATCTGGACGCTCTATGAGCCCATCAAGAAAATCTCCCGCATCAGCATGGAGATCCAGCAGTCCTCCGCCGCCGCGGACCGCGTCTTCGAGATTCTCGACGCCCCCGTCTGCATCCTCGACAAGCCCGGCGCCGCCGCGCTCGACGAGCCGCTCCGCGAGCTCGTCTTCGACCACGTCCGCTTCGGCTACTCCCCCGAGGAGAAGGACCAGGTCTTCTCCGACCTCTGCCTCCGCGTCCCGGCCGGGCAGTCCCTCGCCGTCGTCGGCCCCTCCGGCTGCGGCAAGACGACCCTCATCAGCCTCCTCCTCCGGTTCTTCGACGTCACCGGGGGCGCCATCCTCTACAACGGAAAGGATATCCGCGACGTCGCGATCGCCTCGCTCCGCTCCCAGATCGGTCTCGTCCTCCAGGAGACGTTCCTCTTCGCGGACACCGTCGCCGCCAACATCGCCTACGGCCGCCCCGACGCCACCCGCGCCGAAATCGAGGAGGCCGCGCGCCACGCCAACGCCCACGATTTCATCCTGTCGCTCCCGCAGGGCTACGACACCATGCTCGGCGAGCGCGGCGTCGGGCTCTCCGGCGGCCAGCGCCAGCGCCTCGCCATCGCGCGCGCCATCCTCCGCCACCCGCCCATTCTCGTGCTCGACGAGGCCACCTCCGCCCTCGACACCGAGTCCGAGCGCCTCGTCCAGGCCGACATCGACCGTCTCATGAAGCATACGACCGTCATCGTCATCGCCCACCGCCTCTCCACCATCCAGCAGTGCGAGCGCGTCGCCGTCCTCGGCGACGGCGGCGTCGCCGAATACGGCACCCGCGAGGAACTCCTCGCGAAAAACGGCATCTTCAAGCACCTGAGCGACCTCCAGTTCCTCCGCTAGCCACGCTTCCTCCGCCCCCGTCAGGCCGCTCATGGAAATTCCCCGCTACAAAGCGCATCCCGTCCGCCACGCGATCCACCGCGCGCTCTGCTATCTCCCGGAGCTCGCCTTCACCTCGGTCGCGCTCCGGCTCATTCCCCGGCTCTCGCGCCCCGCCATCCTCCGCCTCGCCCGCGTGCTCGGCGGTCTCGCCCTCCGCTTCGACCGGAAGGAGACCCGCTACATCCGCGCCAACATCGAGTATGTCTACTCGGCGCCCCCCGCTTCCGGCGGCGGCGTCCGGCCCGCCCCGGGGAGCGTCCCGCCCTCCCCCCGCGACATCTGGAACCACGCGGCCCTCGTCGTCCTCGACTGCTTCTGGTTCTCCCGGAACACCCGCGAGCGCGTCGCGGAATACGTCACCATCGACCCCTCGTTCCGCGCGCTCGCCACCGGCACGACGCCCGCCATCGGCGTCACCGGCCATATCGGAAACTGGGAGCTCGCCGCCCACGCCATGTGCCAGTACGGACGCGAGGTGACCAGCGTCTTCGCGAAAATCGGGACCTCCCACACCCAGCGGAAGCTCATCCGCTCCCGCGAGGCCAACGGGCAGCACATGGTCCCGCGCAAAGGCGCCGCCGTCGCCCTCCTCCGCGCCCTCCGCGAGCGGCAGATCGTCGGCCTGCTCCTCGACCAGCATACCCCCACCGTGCAGGGCGGCTTCTTTGTCGACTTCCTCGGCCACCCCGCCACCGTCTCTTCCATCGCCGGCGTCCTCTCCGTCCGGCGCGATGTCCCGGTCTTCATCGCGGCCTGCGTCCACGAGGGAGACGGCCGCTACCGGGCCTTCGCCTCCGAGGTCTTCTCCCCCTCCGCTCCCGGCGCGCTCACGCCCGTCCGGGGCCCCACCTACCCCGTCCCCTCC
>JAZUKQ010000051.1:0-3677 GCA_045643325.1 Kiritimatiellia bacterium
GCCGGCACGGGAGCCGAGCCCGCCGCCCCGGTGCCCCTCGCGCCGGTCAACGATGTCGATATGGGCGACATGCCCTTCTAGGACATGGGCGACGGCACGCCCCCGAAGACCTGGCGGGAAATCGCCGCCGTCAGCGCGCCCTGGCTCGCCGCCCGCGGCGTGGAGGAGCCCCGGCTCTGCATCGAATGGCTCGGCGCCGAGCTGTTCGGATGCGGACGTCTCGAGCTGCCCTCGCGCGGAAGCGCCGAGCTGACCCCGGACCAGCTCGCGCTGCTCCGGCAGCAGCTGAAGCGTGTCGCGGCGGGCGAGCCCGTCCAATATGTCCTCGGCAAGTGGGAGTTCCGCGGCCATCCTTTCCGCGTCGATTCCCGCGTGCTCATCCCCAGGCCCGAGACGGAGCTTCTCGTCGACCTCGTCCTGGGCGCGGAATCCCTTTGGAGAAATCCGTCGCCCCGGATCGTGGACGTCGGGACGGGGTCCGGCTGCATCGCCGTCTCGCTCGCCAAGGAACGCCCGCAGGGACGCTATGTGGCGACCGACGTCAGCGCCGAGGCGCTCGCGGCCGCGCGCGCCAACGCGGTGCTGAACGGAGTCTCCGGCAACATCCACTTCGTCGAGGCCGGCGACATGGCGGACGTCTTCGAGCCCGCGTCTGTCGACGCCATCGTGTCCAATCCGCCGTACATCCCGAGCGCCGATGTCGACCGCCTCGGAAAGTCCGTTCTGGACTACGAGCCACGGCTCGCGCTCGACGGCGGGCCCGACGGGATGACCGTTCTCCGCGACATCGCCGAGTCGGCCGCCATGGCGCTCGCCGACGGAGGCCGGCTCTTCCTCGAGCTCAACGCGGAGACGAACCAGGCGAAGGCGCTCGCCCCCTTCCTGCAGGACCTCGGATTCGGATCCGTCGAGACGCGCAAGGACTATTCCGGCGCGGAGCGCTTCCTCTGCGCGACCCTCGCCGTTTGAGGCGCCGCGCCCTCCCTTTTCCCTCTTTTTCAACCACCCACCCTTCCATTCAACCCATCATCATCCAATCCATGAAAAAAATCATTCTTCCCCTCGCTGTTCTTCCCGTCCTCTGCTTCGCCGCCGATCCGGTGCCGCCCGCGGACATCGCCGCGAACCTCGCCGAAAACAAGGATCTCGACGGCGCCAAGGAATGGACCAACACGTTCTCGCTCGGCGGCTCGCTGACCCGCGGAAACAGCGAGACCACGGCCGCCAACGGCCGCTTCGCCTCCGAGAAGTTCTACGGCAAGTCCCTCTTCCTCGGAACGGTCGAGGGCGCCTACGGCACCACCGAGAACGAGGCCGGCGAGGACGAGACCAACGTCTCCAACGCGAAGGCCGTCGCCGACTATAAGTACCGCCTCGACGGCTACTACCTCTGCAGCCTCGCCTCCCTCGAGAACAACGACATGAGCAAGATCTCCTATCGCGGCATTCTCGGCGCCGGTGTCGGCACGTTCCTCGTCGACACCGCCGAGGTCCGCGCCTCCGTCCAGGCGATGGCCGGCGAACTCTGGGAGAAGGTCGCCGGCGAGGAGGACGACTACGCCGTCTTCATGTTCGCCGAGCGCGTCGACTGGATCATCTCCGAGACCGCCAAGGCCTGGGAGTCCGTCAACTACATCGTCCAGGCGGACGATTTCGACAACTCGCTCCTCAACGCCGAAGTCGGCGTCGAGTCCGCCCTCCGCAAATCGGTCAAGATCGGCCTCGTCCTGAAGTACGACTACGACGAGACGCCCGCCGAGGGCTGCGAGAAGGACGACCTCTCTCTGATCGCGCAGATCTCCTTCGCGCTCTAGGCCGACACGTCCTCCGGGAATCCGTCGCCCCCCGCCGGCATGATGCCGGCGCGCGGGGCGATTTTTGCCTTCCCCCGCGGCGCCCGCGCGGCATATCCCGCCGGACGGGCGGGGAGACGGAAGTGTCCGTAGACCGCGGAATATGACAATCTCCAACCCATCGGAAACCATGAACCATCTCGAAGGAAAGAAAGTCGTCTTCCTCGGCGACAGCATCACGCAGGGCAGCGGGGCGTCGTGCCCAGAGAACTGCTTCGTATCCGTCTTCGGCCGTATCAGCGGCGCCGAGGCGGTCAATCTCGGCGTCGGCGGGACCCGGATCGCCAAATGCTCCGCCGAGCCGTCCTATCCCGAATACTACGCGCTGCGCGCGGAGCGCATCCCGGCCGACGCGGACTATATCGCGGTCTTCGGCGGAACGAACGACTACGGCCACGGCGACGCGCCGATGGGCCGCCCCGACGACTTCCGCGACGACACGTTCTACGGCGCGCTCAACAACCTCGCGACAAAGCTTCTCCGCGAGCATCCGGACGCGCGGATCGTCTTCTTCACTCCGACCCACCGTCTGGAGGAGAACCGCTATGTCAACGAGCGCGGCGTCCGCAACGTCGCCGGCCTCGCGGACTATGTCGACGCCGTCAAGCTCGTCGCCCGGAAGTACTCGATTCCCGTGCTCGACCTGTACAACCTCTCGGGTCTGACCCCGGAGGTGGAGGAAATCCGCAAGATCTATATGCCCGACGGTCTCCATCCTTCCGACAAGGGGCACGCGAGAATCGCCGAGCTTGTCCTCACGTTTTTGAAACACGTGTAGGACCGGCGGCGCGGAAAAACGCCGGACAGGGGCGGGGGTGGACTACGCGTTTTCCGGACGCGCGGCCCACAGTTCCCTCACGACGGCCTCGGCCGGCTTCCCGAAGACGCCGTAGCCGCCGTCCTTCTCGGGACACTTCGGAAGAACCGCCTCCCAACTCCAGAAGGCGAAACCGCCGAGCCAGTCGCGTTTCGCGCCGGCCTCTAGCGCCGCGCGGTACCATGCGGCCTGCGCCTCCAGATCGGTCTCGCCCCGGAGACGCCAGTCGTTCGGGACACGGTCCGATCCCGCGCGGGACATACAGCCGCTTTCCGCGAAGAAAAACGGCTTGCCGAATTTCCGGACGACTTTCTCGACGCGGTCGAGCTGGCGTTCCCAGTCGTCCACCGGATAATAGCCGCTGGAGGAGATGACGTCCACGCAGTCCCACCACGAGACATTGTCTTCCTGATACTTGTCGGTGTTGTAGGAGACGGGGCCGGAATAGACGCCTTTGATGTCCGCGATCAACCGCCGCCACTCCGCCTCGCGGCGCTCGCTCTGCACCATCTCGCAGCCGGCGATGAACATGTCGCATCCGAGGTCCTCGGCGAGACGCGCGTAGTGGAGCTGGAACGCCGTATAGGAGGCGAACCAGCGGCTCCATTTCGGCTCGCAGACGACCTCCTTGTCGAAGAAATCGATATAGGCGCGCCATGTGCCGTCGCAGCAGTTCACGGTCGGCTTGACGGCCACGCGGACGCCCCGCTCCTTCGCGTAGCGGATCAAGGCGGAGAGCTCCTCGTCGCCCATGGTGCCGGGCGAATCGAAGCAGATGTCCTCCGACTGCGGAGTCGCCTGAAAACCGCAGGGGACGAAAATGACGAAGTTCGCGCCGGTGCGCTCCAGCATTGTGTCGAAACTCCGGCGGCACGCCGGACGCGAGAGGACACCGCGCCGGACAAACGGAGCGAACGTGAATCCGTGGATCGGTTGCATGAAACAAAGATAGCACAAACCCGGCTCGGAAGACAAGGCGGCGACGGGCCGGGACATTCCGGCTTTTT
>JAZUKQ010000052.1:0-5372 GCA_045643325.1 Kiritimatiellia bacterium
CTTGAGCGCGGGGGCGTCGCCGGTGGAGATGAAGCCGACGTAGGGGAAGTTGGCCTCGCGGGCCGTGTTGTGGACGGGGGAGAAGGCGCCGATGGAGTTGAAGCCGGCGGCGCGGGCGCGCTGGACGAGGCGGGCGTTGTGCGCCTCGGGGTCGTAGGCGCCGTACTTGCGGATGACGTTGGCGACGTAGAAGGAGACGGCGCGGGCGTTCCACCAGTCGCCGGGCTTGTCCTTCCAGGCGGCGGCGAAGGGGCCGTCGTGCGGCGGGAGCCATTCGAAGGCGTCGGAGCGGCCGGTGATGTCGGTGTAGTCGTCGGACGGGTCGAAGCCGCAGATGCCGAGGTGGAAGAAGGGGTTGCCCTCGGGGTCGACGAGGAGCCAGCGCCGGGCGCCGTTGAGGTCGTGCCGCTCGACGTGGAAGAAGCCGGTCTTCTTCAGGCCGAGGGGGGCGCCGAGGCCGTCGAGACCGCCGAATTTGTCGAGCTTGCCCGACCATTTCATGCCGGCGACCTGGCCGCCGAGGGCCTTGGCGAGCTTGTCGGGGAAGTCGAGGGACTTGTAGTAGTCGGCGTCGGCGGCGAGGTCGGCCTTGAGCTCGTCCTCGGAGGAAATCTTGCCGGGGAAGTCGCGGGGGACCTGGCCGAAGCGGTCGAGAATCTTCTGGACGGCGAAGGCGGAGGTGTCGAGGGCGACGTCGAAGGTCCAGCCGTCCTTGTAGGAGCCGGGGACGGAGAAGAGGGCGACGAAGATGCCCCAGCCCCATTCGCGGTTGTCCTGGAGTTCGAACCACGTGCCCCGCGGGAAGGCGACGGCGAGGGTGGTCTTGTTGGCGTCGGCGAAGGAGAAGCGGGAGGCGTTGGCCTGGACGACCTTGCCCTTGGGGGCCTTCTCCAGCGGGAATTCGCCGGAGCGGTCGTCGTTGACGGTCCAGGTGCCGCCCTGGTTGAAGTTGCCGGGGACGTACATCTCGTAGAAGGCGCCGCGGTAGCCGGCGGGGACGGAGCGGAAGGCGTAGCGCAGGCGTTTGCCATCGAGGGTGGCGACGAGCTCGCCGCCGTCCTTGTACTTGAGCGTGGCGGTGTTGCCGGAGGCCTGGATTTCAATGGGCTTGGAGCGGCCTTCGGAGGCGAGGTCGAGGCGCGGGTACTCCAGGCAGAAATGGCCCATGGAGCCGACGTTGAGCTCCAGCCCTTTGCCGGAAAGGGAAGGGGACAGAGTCGGGGGCTGCGTTCCGGCGCCGCGAGAACCGCCGCCATTGTTTCCGGCTTTGGCGAAGAAGGCGTTCTCGGCCTTGGAGCGGATGCCGGGGAGGGCCTTGGCGTCGGGGCCGAAGGGGATGGTGTGGATGCGCTTGTCGGCGTTGAAGGGGGTGACGACCGAAAGGCCGTAGATGCCCCAGTTCCACTTGCGGAAGTCTTGGAGCTCCATCCAGGCGAAGTTCTCCGGGAAGAGGAAGACGAGGGACTGGGCGCCGTCCGTATCGAGCCTGAAGTCGCCGGCGTTGCCCTGGTAGAGCTTTTCATTGCCGCTGAACTCGGCGGGGAAGCCGCCTGTCTTCCCGTTGATGGCCCAGCCGGTCTTCCTCGTGGAAAGGGAGAGCGGCATGTGCAGCTCGAAGCGGTAGTTCTTGAGGTTGCCGGGCGTCTTGAGAAAGCGGAAGGCGATGTGGTCGGCGGCGAGCGTGAGTTCGGCCTGGCCGCCGCCGGGGTAGTCGAGGGTGGCGGTGGAGCCGGCGAGGGCGACGGAGGTGGGCTTGACGCGCTCGCGGCCGTCGTTGAAGTCGAGCTGCGGGAACTCGAAGTCGATGGTGGCGCCGGAGAACGGGATGTGGAAGCCGCTGTTGTTGGCGACGGCATCGGCGGCGTGGAGGGGTGCGGCCGCGATGGCGGAGGCGGCGAGGACAACGGAGGAAAGAAACGCGAGCGAGCTTGTTTTCATGGGTGTCACAAGGAGGGGTTGCCGACGACCGGGCATGACGCCGGGAGATGTCGGAGAATAAGATACCGTATTCCGCGGCGGAAGTCGAACGAATTCGAAGTTCCCGCACATTGCGCGCGCGCAACAGCTTTGGTATGATTTCCTCTTGGATTTCCATGCCTATGAACACACAATCAGTCAGAGTCTGCCTCGGCGGAGGCATCGCGCTCGCCCTCCTTACGGCGTTCTCCGCGCCGGACCCGATGTCCGCGCCGGAGCGCAAGGCGTTTGCCGACGGACTGCAGAGCCGCGGCCTTCACGAGCTCGCCGTCCGCGAGTATGAGGCGCTTCTCCGCGACGCGCCGGATTTCGCCGAGAAGGACGTCGTCCTTTTCCGGTTGGGCGAGTCGCTGCGCTCGCAGGGACGGAACGAGGAGGCGGATCGCCGGTTCGAGAGCCTGCTCGCGGAATGTCCGTCCTCGGTGTATCGCGACCGCGCCCGTTTCCAGCGGGGGGCCGTCGCCGTCGCGGCCGAGCGGTTCGGGGACGCCGCGGGCCACTTCAACGCGCTGCTTTCGTCCGGGGTCTCCGGCGAAATGCGCGAGGACGCGCTCTACTACTGCGCGGAGTCCGAGAGCAAGTCGGGCCAGGACGCCGGGGCCGTGGCGCATTTCGAGGCGTTTCTGAAAGAGTTTCCCTCCAGCCGCTACGTCCCCTATTCGAAAGTGTCCCTCGCCACCGCCTTGGAGCGGACAGGCGGGGATGTCGCCCGCGCGAAGGCGCTTCTCCGCGAGGTCGCCTCGGGATCCGACGCCGCGCTCGCCGCCGAGTCCCTGTATCTGCTCGCCCAGGGCGATTTCGTGCGGGGCGATTTCGCCGCGAGCGCGGACGGATTCGCGGAGCTGCGGCGCCGTTTCCCGGAGTCGAAACGCACCGCGGAGGCGGCTCTTCGCTCCGCTTGGGCCGCGGAGCGCGCCGACCGTCCCGCCGAGGTCCTCTCCGCGGCGGAGTCGGCGCTCGCCGACCCGAAGGTCGCGAAGCGCGACGAGTGGCTTTTCCTCAAGGGACGCGCGGAATTCCGGCTGGAGAAATTCGCCGACGCCGCGAAATCGACGGCGGCCGTCATCAACGAGTTCGACACGTCCGAGTTCATGGCCTCCGCGGCGTATGTCTGCGCGCAGTCGGAACGCCGTCTGAAGCGTTACCGGGAGGCCGTCGCCATGGCGGTCCTCATCCCCGCGGACGATCCGTACCGCCCCCAGGTGCTCCGCCTTCTCGCGGACTGCCACGCGGAGACGGGCGACATCGCGAAGTCCGTCGCCTGCTATCGCGAGCTTGTCGAGAAGTTCCCCGACGACGAGTACGCGGAGGACTCCACCTTCCGCCTCGCCCGCCAAAGTCAGGCGCAGAAGGACTGGAAGGCCGCCGCCGAGACCTACGCGGGGTTCGTGAGACGCTTCCCGGCGAGCGAGCTCGCCGGCCGCGCGAAATACGCGGAGGGAATCTGCCGGAAGGCGGGCGGAGACCCCGCGGGGGCCGTCGCCGCCTGGGACGCGATGCTCGCCGCGTATCCGTCCGACGGACAGGCCGCCGAGGCCCGTTTCGCCAAAGGAGTCGAGGAGTACGCCCTGGAGCGCTGGGACGCCGCGCTCGCGACGTTCGACGCCTACCTCGCCGCCGGCGGGCCGAAAGCTCCCGCGGTCCGGTTCTGGCGCGCCTCGCTGCTTTCCCAGAAGGGCGAGTTCGCGAAGGCCGTCGACGCGTTCAAAGAGACGCTCGCCGCCGGAGGGGAGGGGGTTCCCGTCCCGGAGGTCCACTACCAGCTCTGGTTCGCCTATCAGAAACTCGAGAAGCTGGACGAGGCGGCGGACGAGCTCGGCGCCGTGCTCGCCGACGCGTCGATGGCCTCCCGGCTGAAGCCGACGCAGGTCTCCTGGGCTGTCGAGCACCAGTATTTCCGCAAGAAGTATCCCGAGGCGGAGGCCGCCGCGCGGTTCCTTCTCTCCAAGGCCCCCGACGCCTCGTGGCGGCAGACCGCGGGAACGTGGGTCGGCCGCGTCTGCGCGGCGCGCGGCGACGACGCGGGGGCGGAGGCGGCGTATCAGGCCGCGGCGGACGAGGGGAAGGTCTCCCGGTATGCCGCGGAGGCGGCTCTCCGGGCCGGCGAGTACCGGCTGAAGGCGGGCGACGCGGAGTCCGCCGAAAAGCGGTTCGACGCCGCGATGCAGGCCTCGCAGAACGAGGAGCTCGCCGATGTCCGTGTCCACGCCACGGTCGGGCTCGCCCGCGCGTGGAAGGCGCTCGGAAAGAAGTCTGACGCGGCGAGGCTCCTTCTGGGCGTCTGCCTCATGAACCGCGACGACACGTATATCCCGTCGGTGATCCGGGAGACGGTCCCGCTGCTCCGGGAACTCGGCCGCGACGAGGAGGCCCGCGTCCTTGAGGAGGAGCTCGCGTCCATGACCTCCGGAAACAACGGGGGAGAGGAGGCCGCGCCATGAGCCGGAGCGAGGATTCCCTGTTCGTGAGGCGCCCGTCGCCGATCCTTTCGGACATCCGC
Organism: Kiritimatiellia bacterium; assembly: GCA_045643325.1. Classification (GTDB taxonomy): domain Bacteria; phylum Verrucomicrobiota; class Kiritimatiellia; order RFP12; family JAZUKQ01; genus JAZUKQ01. The sequence goes on from JAZUKQ010000052.1 coordinate 4,478, forward strand.
AACGCGACGCTTCTCGCCGTTGTCGTGATCCTGTCGTTCGGACTCCATTTCGGGGCCTACGAGGTGGTGCGGGACAAGGTGCTTTTCTTTACCCGCCCCGGCGACGACCCGGACGCGAAGGCGCGCGATCCGGCGCGTCCTGCCAAGGTCGAGATGTATCAGCCGGACACGACGCCCGCCGGCGACGATCCGATGCGGACGAGCGACCCGCTCGCCGTGCGCGCCGATGTCCCGAAAGACCTGATGGAGCGGGCGCTGCCCGTCTCCGTGTTCGACCCGCCGGAGATGCCGGAGGGAAATGTCGTGCCCGAACTGCCCGAGGTGGCGGAGACGGCGCCGGAGGAACTTCCCGTCCCGCGCGAGCTTCCGATGCCGGACATCCTCGCCGTGACCGACGCCCGGGAGCGCTCGATGGCGACGCCGACACCGCGCCGGGAGATCGCTCCCATCGAGAAGCACGAGCTCTCGCCGGACATCACGCAGTCGTACAGTGTGACCGAGGACCTTCCGCGGATGGACGCCCAGGAGGCGCTCGACGGCATCAAGGGCTGGGTGCTCGCGGCGAGCGACTACGGCGACGCGAGCGTGCTCCTGCCCGCCCCGGTCTTCTCCCGGAATCCGGCGTCCGAGGCGGACCGGATGCCCGAACTCGGCCCTGTCGCGGGAGGCGAGGTGGTCACCGAGCTCATGGCCGAGGCTCCGGAGAAAGTGGCCCCGGCCGTCCCGCTCGACGACCGCCTGACGCTCGGCGTGAACGCGGCGCGCGCGGACGACGGATTCGTATATTTCCGGATCGACGTCTCGCCGCGCGACGAAACGTCGCTCCCCGAGATTCCCCGGGACATCGTGTTCGTGCAGGACGCCTCCGCGAGCCTCACGTTCCGGCGGTTGGAAC
>JAZUKQ010000053.1:0-11397 GCA_045643325.1 Kiritimatiellia bacterium
TTATTCTTTATTCGCAACGTTCTCATAGCTGACTGTCTTTCTCGGGCGCTTTGAACCCGGATCGTGCCTTACGGCGCCGCAAAGGATAGCATATCCGAAACGAGTGTTCAAGCATAAAAAGGGTCTGACCCCTTTCGCAACCCCTTTCGCAACGTTCTCATAGCTAACTGCCTTTCTAGGGCGCTTTGAACCCGGATCGTGCCTTACGGCGCCGCAAAGGATAGCATACCAGAAACGAGTGTTCAAGTATAAAAAGGGTCTGACCCCTTTTCAATTTAACTCAGACGTTTTCGTCGGATGTTATTTTGGGAATGGTGGTACGGGAGGGGAAAATATGCGAGAATAGACCGCGGTTGGAAAACACAACTGGAAAGGGTTGATATGACTTTACAGACACGTGACCGCGCGAAAGGGATGTTCTGGGGGCTGGTAATTGGAGACTGCCTCGGCTCTCCAATCCAGTTCACGCCGAAATACGCACACCGCCACATCACGGAGATGGAGCCATGCGACATTTTTGGATGCCCTCCCGGATATTGGACGGACGATTCCTCCATGGCGTTCTGCGTCGCGGAGTCCGTCATCAACCGTCGCGGGTATGATTTGAAAGACATAGGGAATGAGTTTCTCGCCTGGTTTTTCAACGGGAAGTGGTCCAGCTTGGAACGGGCTTTCGACGTCGGCGAGGCGACAACAGACGCGATGTTCGGCATCCGGTCTGGGAAATACCGGAACGGCTCGGAGGAACGTCAGGGCAACGGCAGCGTCATGCGCATGGCTCCGGTCTTCCTGCTCGCCGAAACGCTGGGTCGACCGGAGATCTTGGACGAGGTCAGCGACCTCACGCACGACAGCAAGGCCGTCCGGCAGACCGTCCGACGTCTGGCCGATATTCTCCGGGCGCACCTCTCCGGAACGCGTACCCCGTTTGCGAGCATGTATGCGGACGCGGAGTCGTGCAACAATTCCGGTTGGGCCGTTTCGACGGTCGAGACCTCCCTCTGGGCGTTCAACTCGACCCGTTCGTTCGAGGACGCGCTGATCGCCGCGGTCAATCTCGGCGGCGACGCGGACAGCATCGGAGCGGTCTGCGGACAGATCGCCGGCGCGTACTATGGTTTCTCCGCCGTCCCGCGCCGCTGGCTTGAGGCGGTCAAGGACTGGCGTCAGGTCGACGCGTTCATCGACCGGTTCCTGGATACGTTGGACACTTTGAAGAACGCATAAGAAATTCCGCCATGATCCGCCTACGGAAACGTCATACCGAGCTCCGGAACGCCCTCGACCTACGTGGCCCCGGCTGTCCATCCCATCGACGGTTCGGGGGCGGAGGCGTTCGTCGCGCGCTTTTCGCCGCGGGCGCGTCTCCGTCTTCCCGGGCAGGTTGGATCACGGAAGGAGTAGGACCGGCATGAACGCGAGGGAAGTCTGTCTGGAGAAATTTTTCCACGGTCCGGTGGTCTATGTGACGCCGACATTCCAGCGGCCGTTCGGAGCGCCGGCGCGCGGACGTGTCGGGCGGATGCTCGACGCGTTGGAGAGGGAGCGACCATTCTTCCTCGGAGGAGCCGTCACGCGTGATTTGGGTCGCCCCGATTCCGGCTGCAAGAAGAAACTTCTCATTGACGGCAATCAGCGACTTCAGATGACGCTGATGGTGATGCTTGCGCTCCGGGACGCTCTCGGGAAGGCCGACGCGGAGGCCGCGGGGCGGATCGACGACGCGTGTTTTTTGCGGCAGGGCGCGGGGGCGGCACAACTTAAGAGCCTCGTCCTTGCCGCCGACCGCGCCGCCTTCGAGTCGCTTGTCCTCGGAAAGCCGGCGCCCGACGCGGGGCATCCGCTCGTCGCGGTGCATACGGAGGCGGGGGAACGGTTCGCAGCGTATTCGGTGGAGCGTCTCCGGGCGGCGGCGGACCGGATGCTTCAGAGGTTCACGCTCGTCGAAATCGCCCTCGCGAAGGGTGACGATCCCTATCCCATCTACAAACTGGTGAACCCGACGGACGACGCGACGACGCGCATGGGCCTTGCCGCGTACGGGAAGTTTTCGCAGGATCCGGAACTGATGGACCTCGTCGCGGGGGGCGAGTCGCAGGAGGTGGAGTTCAAGGCGCACACCATCGTTCCCGCGAAGCACCGCGAGGACGGGAAGGTCCAGGGTGTGGGGAGTGTCGTACGGGCGGTCGCCGCGATGCTCAACAGCGCGACTGGAGGGACACTTCTCATCGGCGTGGAGGACAACGGGAGCATCTGCGGCATCGAGGACGAGTATGCCGTGATTGACCGCGGCAAGAGCAACTGGGACGGCTACCAGTTGTATCTCGCAAACGTCCTCCGGACTCGGTTGGACTCCTCCACGCTTCTCATGCACTACGAGATGGAGCGCCGGACGGCGGGAGGACACGATGTGTGCCTTATCCGGGTGAAGCCCTCCGACGTGCCGGTCTATCTTGACAAGCGTCTGTACGTCCGCACGCTGAACCAGACCGTGGAGATGCTCGGGCCCGATCTCATCGCCTTTGTCGCGAAACGGTATCCCGCGCGCACCGGAGAGTGATTCCGAGGGCCGGTTCGGCTTCCGCTGCCGCGGCATGGGCCGAAAGAAGAGAAGGCGTTCGAAGAGGGTGAAATTTTGTTGTGCCGATGTTCTCGCTCCGGGAATTTCCTGAACCGTTCACCGGATAGTCTGTGAAATAAAATTTATTCCAATAACGTATAAAAATGCAGAATCGCGTAAAATATCAAGCGAAAACGCAACAATTTTGATGAAACTTGAAGCGTTTTTTCTGTTCGCCCTGGCGTGAGTCTACGGTTCAACCGTGCCTGGGACGCTGGATCGAGTTGGCTTGGGGCCGCGGCCCTGCCGCGAGGGGACGCGCGGTTCGGTCCTCCGGACGGAGGTGCAAGTCGGAAAAGCAACGAATGCGTCGGGATGCCGGGCGCAATGGGCGGGGCGGGACACCGTGTGCCGGCCGCCGAAGTCCGGGAAATCTAGAACGCGAGTTCGACCACGGTCCGTTTTCCGGCAGAAAACTCCAACTCCGCGAAACCGTCGCCGGGGACGCACCGCACCGGCACGTCGGAGCCTTCGGCCGTCGCATGGACTTCCGCGGGGGCCTTGGCGCAGGGAACAAGGACACGGATTCCCGGCGCGCTTCCGGACGGAGCCTCCGAAGGATTCACGACGAGGGCGACTCTGCCGTCCGCATGGCGGCTTCCCGCGACGTAGACGCCCGTGAGCGGCGCGCCGACCGCGGAGACCATCGAGACATCCTGCCGCACGGATCCCGGCCCGTTGAGGTTCATGTAGTCGCTCATCACGGCATAGGCCGGTTTCGGCGCGCCGTGATCGTCGAACAGACCGTATCCATGGGTGTCCTCGCCCGCGTGGAAGACCGAGAGCTTGACGAGCCCGTCCGCGAGAATTCGCGACACGGCGATGTCGATGCTCCGTTTCTGTGTCTCCGGCGAGAGGACCGGGGGTGCCCTGAACCACTCAAGATTGCTGGACGGGAACCCGCTCTCGTTGCAGAAAATCTCAAGGCCTACGCCCTTGGAGAAAAGATATCCCTCCAGAAGACCGTACGGGAGATTCCACGCCGGACTCTTGCCCGCATACGGATGGAGGGCGACAAAGTCCGCCGCGTCGAGGACTTTGAGCCGGATGAGCTGGTCGATGAAAGCCGTTTGGACACCGGCCATGCCAGAAGGCGTGACCCGCGCGTCCGGGTCGTACTTTTTGATAATCGGGACAATCCGGAGGAAGAGTGCCGCGTACTCCTCGACGGAGCCGCGGAAGAACCGCTCGATGTCCGCCTCGTTCCAGATTTCGAACTGTCGGACGCGTCCGGCGTGGCGCGTCATGAACGACTCGACAATCTCCGCGTATTTCTCCGGGTCCGGGGGGACCGTCGTGGGACGCTTGGCCCGTTCCGCCGCGCGGAGACGCTCCTCCGAGATCGCGGCCCACGCGGGCGTCCCTTCGAGAATCGGCTGCACGGCCGTCCCCTTCGTGAGCATCGCGTCGAGTTGCGCGTCCACTTTGTCGAACCGGTGCGGGTCGCCGGGCTCGCCGACCCATTGCGTCCGCAGGGACATCCGGATGCCGCCCCAGCGGGCGGACTCGGAGAGCGGATAGAGCCCCTTGTGGTAGGTCCCGGCGCCCATGCCGACGCAGCGCTCGCGCGGTCGCTCCGGAGGCGTCTCGAGCTGGACGGCGTCGAACGCGAGGGTCCCTGTCCCCTCGTTCGAGATGCGGAGGACAGCCCCGTCCGCGAACGCATTTGCGGGGACGAACACGATTCGGGTGAACTCCTGGGGGACGCCGGCGAGAGTTCCGCAGAAGTTCCCGGGATCTTTCGTGTCGATGTAGACAAGACGCTCGTTCCAGAGCGCGCGGTCGCCGAGCGAGACGTTCAGCCCGGTGCCCGAGACATTGTATCCGCCGCGGATCCGGAGAAAGCATCCGGCGGCGGGAGTCGTGAAGTCCGCAGGGAGGCCGAGCGCAGCGGTCTGCCCGGGGGCGAGCACGCGGGGAAGTCCCCCTTTCTCCGGCGAGGCGTCGAGTTCGAGGCATGAGCCGTTGAACCTGCCCCAGCGGACGAGGGGACGTGCGTCCTCCGGATCGACACCATCGGACGGCGAGCGGTCCAAAGCGGCTTTCGGGGCGGGCGGTGTGTCGAGGTCAAGCGCGACGGCATCGCCCGGTCCCGGTTCCACGCCGCGCGACACCGCGTCGGCCAGCCGCAGAATGCCGGCGAGGACGGCGTCCGCCGACGTCCAGAGGTCCTGACGGGTCGGGAAAACAAAGAGCGGATCGGTGCAGGCGATGGCCGTGCTCCGCCCGTTCCGGATGAGATAGAGCGGGCCGGGAATCTCGACGTCATCCGTCCGGAACGCGCGGATCAGCGGAAAGTATGTCGCGCCGTCGCGGGGAACGACCCAGCGTGAGGCGAGGCGGCCGGAGAGTTGGGGAATATCCGGGGCATGGCGGAGAAACAGCGCGCTCGGCCGGAAGGAGACGCCCTGATCGTGGTGCGGCGGGTCATAGATGTATTTGATTCCGATGGCCTGCTCGATTTCATAGGTCTGCCATGCGAACTGCGGCTCGGGCGGAGACGGCTCCCAGACGCCGGACTCCGATTGCGCCATCGCGATGAGGAACGGTACATTGTCGCCGAGCGAGATGAGGACCCCGCCGCGGTCCAGATATGTTTTCAGCGCGGGGATGACCGAGCGGGGAAAGCCGATGCCGGAGAACACCAGGCCGGGAAGGGGGGGGGCGCGCGAGGAATTCTTCAGACGCAATCTCTTCCGCGGAAACAAGCCGCGACGGGAAACCGGCTGCGGAAATCCGTTCGGAGAGCTGTTCTGCGCGGGCCGGGTCGAGGTCGGCGTGCGTGTCGAACGTTCCGCCCTTCTGGTCCCAGACGGCGAACGGCAGCGCCGCGCGGAGTGTTTGGATGCCGAAAAATGAAAACGCGGCGAACGCGGGCAGAAGAGAGATTTTCATCGGCGCGGAATGTCGAAGGCGGATTGACTTGTGTATTGCAACGGAGAAATGACGACGGTCCCTGCGGACGAGAGTTGGCCGCGCGCGGAAGCATGGCGGGCGGCGGACAGGCGCGAAAACACGAAATTTGAAGTACTTTCAAATTATGCGTGGAATCGGGGAGCGCGTCAAGACCCCGAACGCCGCGGAAAATTTCGCGGAGGGAGGTCGGGGAAAGGGGATGAAACTACGGTGCGGAAAGTTTTTCCGGCGGAGACGCGAACGCGGAGCGCGGCATGCGACGGGAGTTTCTTCCGTCTAAAAAAAGTATTCCGTCCAGAAAGACGATTATCTGTCCACGGCGAAGAATATCTGCGGCCGCGGAGCGCGGAACGGGCGTCGCCGCAATCGTCCGCGCCTAGAGACGGAAGAAGGTCGCAGAATTGGCGCGCTCGGCGGAGACGGGCGCGTCGGATCCGTCGGCGGACGTGCCCGCGCCGGGCAGCGGGCGCGGCGGCGTGTAGCCCTTGCGGGGGGCCACGGTCCCCCGGTCCGCTTTCTCGCGGCGTTTCTTCGGTTGCGCGATTTTTTTGCGGCCGCCGACCGTCTGAATTTTGACGGTGACGGGCGAGTTCGCGCGCGAGCGGGCCGCGTGCGGCTCCGGCTTCACCAGATCGAAAAGCGCCTGCTTGAACGCTTCGACGCCGTCGCCGGTCTCCGCGGAAAGGGGAATCGGCGACTCGCCCGTGCGCTCCGTGAACTCGGCGAGGAGCTCCCGGGCCTCGGGAAGGTCCATCTTGTTGGCGACAATGAGATGGGGCCGTTCGGGCAGCTCCTCGTTCCGGAGCGCGAGTTCGCGGCGGAGAATCTCATAGTCGTCCCACGGATTCCGGGCGTCGGATCCGGCCATGTCGAGGACATAGACGAGAATCTTGGAGCGTTCGATATGCCGAAGAAACCGGTCGCCGAGGCCGACTCCGAGGTGGGCGTTCTCAATTAGCCCGGGGATGTCCGCCACACGGACCGAGGACTCGGGGTGTTCGTAGAGGACGGTCCCGAGAATCGGATTGAGTGTCGTGAACGGATACGCGGCGACCTTCGGCCGGGCCTTTGAAATCCGTCGCAGGAGGGAGGACTTTCCCGCGGAGGGGAAGCCGACGAGACCGGCGTCGGCGACGATGCGGAGGTCCAGCTGGAGCGAGAATTCCTGTCCGGGCTCGCCGGGACCGTACTCGTGCGGGACCTGATGGCGGGGCGTCACCCAATGGACATTGCCGAACCCGCCTTTGCCGCCGCGGGCGACGAGAAGCGTCTGCCCGTGCGCTAGGATGTCGCCGACGGAAAGACCGGACTCGATGTCGGTGACGGTTGTTCCGAGGGGGACGGAGACGAAAAGCGTGTCGCCGTTGCGGCCGTGCATGCGGCGTCCGCCGCCGGGGCCGCCGTTTTCGGCGAAAAGCTGGGCGTCGAAAAACAGGGACTCAAGGGAGTCCACGTCCTCGTCGCCGATTAAAACAACATCTCCGCCACGACCGCCGTCACCGCCGTCGGGACCACCGCGGGGGACGAATTTTTCGTGGCAGAGACTGTTGGAGCCCCGGCCTCCCGCGCCGCCCCGGGCGAGGACCTTGCATGTGTCAATGAATTGACGGGCTTTCATGGAAGGGACTCCTCGGGGAAAGCGGACCGGACGTGCCGGGCGTTCCTATGCGGGGCCTGGTCTAGGCCTCGGCTTTCGGATAGATGCTGACGACGCGGCCGTTCTTCTCGAACTTGACTTCGCCGTCGACAACGGTGAAGAGCGTATCGTCGGACGCGCGACGGACGTTTTTGCCGGGCTGGAACTTCGTGCCGCGCTGGCGGACGAGGATGGTTCCGGAAGTGACGGTTTCGCCGCTGAAACGCTTCACGCCGAGACGCTGGGCGTTGCTGTCGCGGCCGTTGACGCCGTTTTTACGAGCCATGGTGAGATTCCTTTCTTGCGCCTTGGGGGACTAGGCGATGGTCTTGATCTCGACTTCGGTGAGCTCCTGGCGGTGCCCGACCTTGCGGCTGTAGCCCTTCCGGCGCTTCTTCTTGAAGGAGATGACTTTCTCGCCGCGGAAGTTCTTCACGACCGTGGCGACGACTTTGGCGCCGTCCACCTTGGGCGCGCCGACTTTGAGGGAGGATCCGTCGGAGAGGGCGAGGACGTCTTCGAACGTGACGTCGTCGCCTTCCTTCGCGGAAAGGCGTTCGATTGCGATTTTCTGGCCCGGGGCAACGCGGTACTGCTTGCCGCCGGTCGCGATGACAGCGTAGGCTTCCATCAGAGAGTTCCTTTTCTTTGCGGGTACAGGGGGGATATGATACTAAAACGAGAGGGGCGGGTCAAGAGGCTTCTAGCCGCAGTAGAAGTAGGTCTTGACGAGAGCGGCCATGCCCTCGGGATTTTGGGCGAGGTCGGCGCGGAGCGTCGCGTCGCCGAAGGCGCGGAGCTGCGCGATGATGCCGTCGATCATGGCGGGGCTGAAGACGCCTTTCGCCTCGTAGACGGCGCGCTGGGCCGCGAGACGGTCGGCGGAGGCGGCGCAGCTGTCGGGAAGCGTCGAGAGGGAGGCGAGAAGGGCCTCGTTCTCCTTCTTATGGATGTTGACGTTCACATAGGTGCGCGCGGCGATGTCGAGGCCGTCGGGCAGGGAGAGTCCGTGGCGGCAGGCGACGCAGAGCGCGGCCATGAGGAGATAGACGTTGGCGGAGGCGTCGGGGGAACGCATTTCGACCGTCTGCTTCTGCTTGGTGTCGTACGTGCAGTCCGGCTCGTTGGGGTTGGCCTGGCGGCAGAGGTCCTGGCGGCCGGACCAGCCGAGCGGGACGCGGACGAGGACGGAGCGGTTGCGGTCGCCCCAGCAGACGTTCGTCGGGGCCTCCTGGTGGGGGACGAGACGGAAGTACGACGTGGGGTTCATATTGCCGAACGCGGTGATGGAGGGGGCGAGCTCCATCATGCCGGCGATGGCGCGGCGGGCGGTAGGGGAGACCTCGCCGTTCTCGAGCATCTGGTTGACGCCGTCCTTCATGAGGCGCATATGGATGTGGAGTCCGGATCCGGCCTTTCCCGTGGTGATTTTCGGGGCGAACGTGACGTCGAATCCGTACTGGTAGGCGAGGTTGCGGATCATCCATTTGGCGAGGGTGAGCTGGCGCGCGGCGTCTTCGGCGGGGCAGGGGAGAAACTCGATCTCGTTCTGCTCGTAGACCTTGCCGTCGAGCGTGAAGTTGCCGACCTCGGAGTGTCCGTATTTGATCCGGCCTCCGGCTTCGGCGATGGCGATCATGCACTTCTGACGGAACTCGTTGAACTTCGCGAACGGGGCGGACTCGTGGTAGCCGCGCTGGTCGGCGGCGGGGAAGAGCGGGTCCTCGGGGGCGATGACATAGTACTCGAGCTCGCCCATGGCCTGAAACTCCATGCCGGTCTCGGCGCGGAAGGCCTCGACGGCCTTGCGGAGCGTGAACTCGGGGGAGGACTGGAGGGGTTCGCCGTCTTTGTTGAAGAAGGAGCAGAGAAGGCAGAGCGTCTTTTCCTCGGCGAAGGGGTCGAGGAACGCCGTCGAGAACCGGGGGACGACGTAGAGGTCGCTGGAAGAGGCCTCGATGAACGAGAAGAGGCTGGAACCGTCGACGCGCTCGCCGCAAGTGAGAATCTCGTCGAGATACTCCTCGTCGTTAAGGACGAAGTTAAGCGTCTTGAGGCGGCCGTCCCCGGCGGGATACATGAAATTGACGTGGCGGATTCCCTTGTCGCGGACAACGCGCAAGATGTCGGCCTTGGTGAAGTCGGCGGCGGGCTTCTGCAGCTCGCGCACGAGGGGATTGGCGGAGGAGAGGTTCATGGAAGGAAACGGGGCTGGAGGGCGGAAAGGCAGGATGGACCGGGGATAGGTCAATTGATGGGGTGGTCGCAGAGGGCGGAGACCATCTCGGCGGAGGTGCGGGCGCCGAGGAGGGCGGAGCGGACGCGCTCGGAGGAGAGCTGGCGGGAGATGTCGGCGAGAAAGCGGATATGGGTGCCGACATCGGTGGGCGGGGAGACGGTGACGACGAAGATGCGGGAGGGCTGTCCGTCGAGCGAGTCGAAAGCGACGCCAGCGGGGGAGAGGGCGACGGCGGTGATGAGCTGGGAGACGGCGGTGGTCTTGGCGTGGGGGATGGCGACGCCGAGCTGCATTCCGGTCGACATTTTGTTCTCCCGCTCGAGGAGGGCGGTGAGGACGGCCGTGCGGTTCTCCGGGGGGATGGCGCCGTCCGCGACGAGAAGGTCGGCGAGTTCGGCGAGGACTTCGCGTTTGGTGGAGCTCTTGAGGGCGGGGGCGAAAGAGCTGTGCTCAAGACGCGCTTTGAGATTTTCGGTCATGGGAGGGGCTGATTACGCGGTGGAATTTCCGGAAACGGTTGTTCGGTCGTCGCGAGATGCTATTTTTTCGCGAGAGCGTCGGCCTGTTTCATGAGGTTGCAGTCGTGCGAACGGTGGAAGGCGTCGTGGGCGGCGGTCTCGGAGTCCTTGTAGGCCTTCATGCGGCGCATCATGTTGCCGAAGTCGACGAGATGCCCGTCGAATTCCGGGCCGTCGACGCAGACGAACTTCGTCTCGCCGCCGACGGAGACGCGGCAGCCGCCGCACATGCCCGTGCCGTCGATCATGACGGTGTTGAGAGAGACGACGGTGTGGACGCCGAAGGGGCGGGTGGTCTCGCAGCAGAACTTCATCATGATCGGAGGACCGATGGCGATGACCTCGTCGGGCGGCGTCGCGGACTCGCAGAGTTCCTTGAGGGGGGCCGTGACGAGGTCCTTGCGGCCGGCGGAGCCGTCGTCCGTGCAGAGGATGACCTCGTCGGCGAAGTCGCGCATCTCTTTCTCGAAGATGACGAGGTCCTTGTTGCGGGCTCCGATGATGACGATGGTCTTGTTGCCGGCGGCCTTCATGGCGCGGGCGATGGGGAGCATCGGGGCGACGCCGATGCCGCCGCCCACGCAGACGACCGTGCCGACATTCCGGATGTCGGTCGGCCGGCCGAGGGGGCCGAGGAGATCGGGAATCTCCGCGCCGACGGGGAGTTCCGCGAGCTTGTGGGTCGTCGCGCCGACGGACTGAAAGACGAGCGTGATCGAGCCTTCGGTTTCGTCGGCGTCGGCGATGGTGAGAGGAATACGCTCGCCGAAGTCGTGGTTGACCTGAAGGATGATGAACTGACCTGGTTTGCGCTCGGCGACGATGTGCGGCGCATGGACGCGCATCCGCCAGACGTCCGGAGAGAGAAGTTCTTTGGACAGGATTTTATTCATGAAAAAGGCGGTTGGACGGACTGGAAGCGGGCGGACAGGGAAGCCGGGCGAGCGGTCGGCGGGTCGGTCTTCGGACTATTCCTCGTCGAGGACTCGCTCGACGACAAGCTCCGGGTCGATTTCCTCGCGGAGGGCGGCTTCGACACCCATCTTGATGGTCTGAGCGGCGTGGGGGCAGCCGCCGCAGGCGCCCTGAAGGCGGAGACGGACGGTCTTGTCGACGAGTTCGACGAATTCGAGATCGCCGCCGTGGGACTGGAGCATGAGGCGGAGTTCCTCGAGTTTGGCTTTGATTTTCTCTTCCATGGCTGAACCTTTCAAAATCGGACGCGTGGGCGCGTGAAAACGCACCGGGCATCATCGGTGGGAATCAAACTATTCTAACAATCTTACGGGGAATCCACAAGAGCAAGTTCGAGGACACACTTATCCCACTTTTTTGTAGAGCGAGAGTTTGAGTTGTTGGATATGTGCGCCCCGAGGCGTTGTTCTGCGCCTAATCAAGCCCCAGGCGGAGTTGTCGCGGATCTGTCCAGGCGCGCTTTTTCGGGCGACCGGAAATGTACCGGACCATG
>JAZUKQ010000054.1:0-10315 GCA_045643325.1 Kiritimatiellia bacterium
ATTGAGACCCACGCTCCGCCTCTCCGACGTCATATCCCCGTACGACAGTCACAACTGACCTCAAGCCGAAAGGCGATTGAGACGAGACGCAGGTTGTACAGTATGGCCGAATGGCTGTACAGTCACAACTGACCTCAAGCCGAAAGGCGATTGAGACGCGGCCATTCCGGACCGCATCGAGTCCTGACGGAGTCACAACTGACCTCAAGCCGAAAGGCGATTGAGACTTCTTCGGCCGCGTCGCGTTTCTCACGAACGCGGTCGAGTCACAACTGACCTCAAGCCGAAAGGCGATTGAGACGGGTCAAAAGACCCGGCGACGCCGACGAACTCGTCGGCAAGTCACAACTGACCTCAAGCCGAAAGGCGATTGAGACGCGTCATGCCGTCATCACCCCCGTTCCCGTGGGAGGAGGTCACAACTGACCTCAAGCCGAAAGGCGATTGAGACTTTCCAGGAGATCTATTCCAATAACTCCCGATGTCGAGTCACAACTGACCTCAAGCCGAAAGGCGATTGAGACGTCCTGCTCGAACACCTTCCCTCCGTAGTAATCCATTTGTCACAACTGACCTCAAGCCGAAAGGCGATTGAGACGTCCTGCTCGAACACCTTCCCTCCGTAGTAATCCATTTGTCACAACTGACCTCAAGCCGAAAGGCGATTGAGACCGTGCGAACGGTACGGCTGGACGACCGAGTACGCGCTCGTCACAACTGACCTCAAGCCGAAAGGCGATTGAGACGTCGAGGTTGTTTACCCCGACTTTGCGCGCGGTGAAGGTCACAACTGACCTCAAGCCGAAAGGCGATTGAGACCTTATATGACGTGGCGTAGACTTCCTCGCCGCAAAGTTGTCACAACTGACCTCAAGCCGAAAGGCGATTGAGACCCACGAGAATGCTCGCTGTGGACTTCTCCGCGAGCTTGTCACAACTGACTTCAAGCCGAAAGGCGTGTGAGGAGGAGGTGAACACCCTCCGCCCCTTTGCGGGGCACCTCACTCGAATGGCGGCGGCCGCCGCGCCCTCCGCGACCGCGCAGTTGCGGAGGGTACGGATAACCGCGGACATCCTTTTCCGCCCCCACTTCGGTTTTTCCGCTAGACTTTCCGCCGTTCCACAGGAAAGGCCCATGTCCGGGATTCGTCCGTGCGGAAATCAAACAGGAAAGGATGCAGAAAATGATTGGGGTCATCACGTCGCTGTTCTATGGCATACTATATACTTTCATCGGTCTTCCCGTGCTCCTCGGATTGGTCATCTATTGGTGCGAAACGGATTCCACGACGCCGGGCGACAACGACACGATCGTGACCCATGGCACCAGCCGGACGCATGGCAACTACACCCACGTCACGGGAAAGTGCTTCCGTTGCGACGGAACCGGTTCCGTCCATGGAGACACGTGCAGGAAGTGCGGGGGAACCGGCCGGTACGAACACAGGAAGTGGTACAGGTGATGCTATATAAAAAAACAACATCCCCTTTGGATTTTTGCTAAACTGTCCATCATTCCACGTCAGATCCATGTCCGGAATCCATCCATGAGCACCACGGAAACACAAATCAAAATCCTCGTCGTCGGCTGCGGCCCCCATGCCACGCATTTCTACCTGCCCGCGATCCTGCGCATGGCACATGACCATCCGGACATCACGCTCGCCGGTGTCGTCGACGTCGCGCCACGCCGCGAGGCCGTCGAGACCGATCTCGCCTCGTTCGGCAGGGACATCCCCGCCTGGTTCGTGGAGCCGTTCGGCGGAAACGCGCTCCCGGAAGAGGCGGGCGCGCTGCTGGACGGACTCCTCGCCCGCCACGCCGTCAACGCCGTCATCGTATCGACCGACCCGCTGCACCACCGTCCGTATGCGGAATGGGCGCTGTCGCGACGCGTCCCGCTTCTGATGGACAAGCCGGTCACGACGCGCGAGAACGCCGCCTTGGATGTCGCGCAGGCCCTGGGCATCGAAGAGGACTACGAGACGCTCCTCGCCCAGTACCTGGCGCAGCCGGAACCCCGTCCGCCGTTCGTCCTGTGCGCGCACCGGCGCTACCATCCCGGTCTCCTCGAGGCGCGGCGGATCGTGCGCGAGGTCTGCTCCCGGACGGGATGCCCCGTGACGCACATCCGCGCGGCCCATGCCGATGGCCAGTGGCGACTCCCGCACGAGATCTGCCACCAAAGCCACCACTCCTATAATCAGGGCCATGGCAAACTCTCGCATAGCGGCTTCCATTTCATCGACTGCATCGCGGAGTTCTGGCGGGACGGCCTCGCCGCGGCCGGGAAGACGGCGGACGATGTCGAGGCCTTCGCCTCGTTCATCCGCCCCGACGGTCTCGCCCGGCAGATGTCCCGCTCCGACTACCACCGGTTCTTCGGGGAGGACGCCTACGAGGCCGCCTGCCCGGAGGACGACGGGGACCTTCTCCGCCGCTATGCCGCCTGCGGGGAAATCGACGCCGAGTGCGTCCTCACCCTCCGCCGCGAAGGCGTTCCGTTTTCCACGGCCTCCCTGGGGCTGCTCCACAACAGCTACTCCCGCCGGGCGTGGCTTGCCCCGGACCGCGACCTCTACAAGGGAAACGGCCGGGTCAAGCACGAAGACCACTCCATCCAGGTCGGCCCCTTCCTCAACGTGCGCATCCAGTCGTACCAGTCCAAGGACCGCCACGACGTCTGCCTTCCCGGCGACGACGAGCAACCCGGCGGAAACAACCACTTCGAACTGCTGGTATTCCGCAACGAGCGGATCATCGGCGGCCGCCCCTTCGAGCGCGTCGCGCTGCGGGACATCGACGAGGCCCGCGCCTTCCACACGGACACGCTCTTCATCACGCAGGTGAAGGAGCGCTCCATCGCCGAATGGATCCGGGCCATCCGCCGTCCGGGCACACCCGACGCGGAACTTCTCTCCGCCTTCTCGGACCACCGCATGGGCGTCCGCCTCATGGCGGCGCTCTACCGGTCCCATGCCCAGCGTCTGGCAAGCCAGACGCCTCTTGCCACGACCCCCTGGCTCTAACCCGCCCCACGACCATGACACCCTACACCCTCCACATCGAAGGCCTCGACCTCGCCGGAAAGTCCACCGTCTGCCGCAAAATCGTCGAGAAGACCGGCATGGAACACCGCCACAACTCGATCCTCGCGTCCAACCCCGTCCACGACCAGGCGGAAATCCTCCGCAAGAAGGACCTCCTCTCGCCCGCCGGGCTCGGCTGGATCTTCCTCGGGACGCTTCTCTACGATCTGGAGCACTACGAGGCCCCGGCGGCGCCCGTCGTGCAGGACTCCACCATTCTGCTCCGCTCCATCGCGTACCACAGCGTCTTCGGGGACCCCGGACTCGCCGACCGGTTCCGCGACCTCCTCCCCCGCCATCCGCGTTTCACCGCGACCTGCATCCTGCAGGCGTCGGACGAAGTCCGCCTCCGCCGCCTCGAAGGCCGCTGCAGCCGGCACAACGACAATCCGGAGGACTTTCTCATCTGCCGCGACCCCAAGGGCTTCCACCGCATGGAGGACATCCTCATCGAGACGGCGGCAGAGCATTTCCACGCGGTCGTCGTCGATACCTCCAACCTCGAACAGGACGGCGAAAAGGACCGCGTCGCCGACCTCATTCTGCAAAAGGCCATCGCACGATGAACTTCCTTGTCAAAGCCCTCTCCGAAGGAATCCAGGACGCCGGCGTCCGGCACTTCTCGAACTACCCCGGGTTCCACTCCAACGAACTGCACGCCGCGCTCGGGGGCACCGTCACCTCGCCCGATGAGAAGAGCGCCTTCGCCTACGGGTGGGGATGCTCCCTGGCGGGGCGCCGCGCCGCCGTCTCCTTCAAGAACGTCGGCCTCAACGACGCGGCGGACGCCTTCCTCGGGGCCCACTTCGTCGGCTGCCGCGCCGGGCTCGTCCTCTTCCTGTTCGACGACTGCGACATCCAGCACTCGCAGAGCCGCATCGACATCCGCCCGTACTTCCTCGTCTACGGCGGCCTGTGGCTGGAGCCCCGGTCCGTTCCAGAGGCCTACGACTTCGCCCGGCGCGCTTTCGGCCTCTCGGAGCGATTCGGCCTCCCCGTCGTCGTCCGCGTGACCAACATCCTCTGGGACCAGGGGCTCGCGCCGGCCGTCTGGGAGCGCGCCACGGAGACTCCTCCCTCCTTCGAGCCGCTGCGCCGCCTGCCGGACGCCTCGCCCTGGGTCGTCCACCCGTCCGAAGCGCACCGCATGGAAGCGGATCTCGCGCGGAAGAACGCCGCCATCGCGGACTTCGTGGAAACGCTCCACGGGGACTGCGGGGCGGCGCCCGACGCCATCGTCGTGGGGGCCCGGCGCTCCTGTCTCGCGACGGCCCCCTTCCGGGCCTGCACCCTGCCGCTGCCCGCGAAGGCGATCCGCAGGGCCTTCGCGGGGAAGCCCGCCCCCGTGGTCTACGAGCACGGGGCCACGCCGTTCGCCACGTCGCTGGTGGATGCCGTTCTGCGCCCGACGCCCGCCTGCGAACACCGGGACATGCCCCCCATGGCGGGAATGCGCCCCAAGTACCATAACCACGATTTCATGGAAACACTGTTCGGCGCGCTCCGCGCCGTGCCGGGATCCGTCGTGAGCGGCGACCTCGGCGGCTACACCATGGATCCCGGGCGCACGCTCCACCTCTGCCTCTGCTTCGGCGTCGCGACGGCGGTGGCCATGGGGTTCGCGGAGGCATCGCCGGAAACGCGCGTCTTCGCCGTCATCGGCGACGCCGCCTATCTCCACTCCGGGCAGCAGAGTCTCTACGAAATGGAGGCGCGCGGAGTGGACGCCACGGTGCTCGTCCTGGAAAACGGCGGCGCCCTCGGCACGGGCGGGCAGGGCATCCCCGGCGACCTCACAACCCATCCCGCCTCCTTCACTTTCCACGAACTGGACTACCCGGCGCTCTCCCGCGCGGATATCGAGCGCTTCCTTGCCGGCCTGCCGGCAAAGGGACGCCATCTCGTCGTCGTCCACACCCACGAACAGGAATCCTCCCATGGCACCCACTGACGCACCGCTTTTCTTCTCGTACGCCACCGGACTCTGGCATCGCGCGCTCCCCGACGGGACCGTGTCCGTCGGCCTCACCCGCCATCTTCTCACGCTTCTTGGCGCGCCGGAATTCGTCCGGCTCCCCCCTCCCGGAACGCCGCTTTCCCGCTGCGTTCCCTTCGGATGCGTGGAAACGCAGAAGACGGCGTTCGACCTGTCGCTTCCCTTCGACGCCGTGCTGGAGACCCGCAACGAGGACGTGCTGGAAGACCCCGCCGGCCTGGACGGCGCGGCCGATGGAAGCCTTCCCCTCCTGACCATCCGGCCCGCCGCCGGCAACTGGTCGGCGGGGCTTCTCGACGAGACGGCGTTCCGCTCTCTTACCGCCCCATGACCTTCCATTTCAACCCATCCACCGATCCCGGGTTCAACCTCGCGCTCGAAGAGGCCTTTCTGTGGAAAGCGCCCCGGGGCGGGGTCTTCCTGCTCTGGAGGAACGCCGCGGCGGTCATCGTCGGGAACAACCAGGTGGTGGCCGATGAAGTGGACGGGGCGTATGCCACGGAGCAGGACATCCCGGTCTACCGCCGCCGGACCGGCGGAGGGGCCGTCTACCACGACGCGGGGGTCGTCAACTTCACCTTCGTCGTCCCCGCCGACGGAGACTCCCCCGCCGTCCTGCTCGGCCGGCTGCTTCCGCATCTCGGCGTCGCGGGGATCGCCACCGACCGCAACGACGTCCTCGTCGGCGGGCGGAAAATCGTCGGGACGGCGCAGGCCCTTGCGAACGGCATGCGCCTGTTCCACGGGTGCATTCTCCACAACGCCGACCTGCAAACGCTTTCGCGCGTGCTGACCCCGCCGCCGGAAAAACTCCGCCGGCACGGAGTGCCCTCCGTGCGGGCCCGGGTCGCGAACCTCGTCGAATTCCTTCCCGAAACCACCGAGGATTTTATGGCCCGCCTGGCACGGGCCTGCGTTCAGGCGAACGGGTGGGACGAGCGCCCCCTTCCGCCGGAACTCCTTGCGGACGCCCAGACCCGGCGGCTTTTCCCGGAATCCGTCTTTTGCGAATGACATGAACACACCCTCCTCCCAGCGCGACACCTTCGACATCTGCATCCTGGGCGCGGGTCCCGCCGGCTGCGACGCGGCCCTTGCCGGAGCGAAGGCCGGCAGACGGGTCGCCGTTGTCGAACCGGAGGCCGTGGGGGGCGTCTGCCTCAACGCGGGGTGCATCCCCACCAAGGCGCTGCTCCATGCGGCTCTGGCGGAAGGCGCCGTCCCCGACTGGAAAACGCTGCAGGCAAAGAAGGAGGCGGTTGTCGCCCGCCTGCGCCGCTCGTCCGAGACGGCGCTCGTGAAGGCGGGCGTGGACATCGTTCGGGGATCGGCCTCCTTTGCCGCAAACCTTCCGGGAAGTGAAACCCATCGGATTCGCGTTTGCGGCGCCGGAGGGGAGCGGACGCTGTCCGCGCCGCACGTCCTGCTGGCGACGGGGTCGCGCCCCGTTTTCCCGGCCGGCGTTCCGCGCGGGGCCCGGATCGTCGACTCCACGGGGGCGCTTTTCTGGGACGAATTGCCTCAAAGCCTCGTTGTTCTGGGCGGCGGGGCCGTGGCCTGCGAATTCGCGACGCTCTTCGCCCGTCTGGGGGTGCGGGTGACGCTTCTGGAGACGGCGTCCGGGCCGCTTCCGGGGTGGGATGCGGACATCTCGTCGTTCGTGGCCCGGAATCTCGCCTTCCTGGGCGTCGGGTTCGTCCCGCAGGCGGAGGTCGTTTCCGCGGAGGAATCCGGCGATGCCGTCCGCGTGGTCTGCGCGGAGGACCGGATGTTCCGGGCGGACGCCCTGCTGGTTTGCGCGGGGAGGAGCCCCAACCTCGAGGGCCTGTCCCTCGAAGCGGCCGGTCTCGCGCCGGGCCCCCATGGCGGGATTCCGGTCGATGGATGGTTCCGCACGGCGGTTCCCGGCCTGTATGCGGCGGGCGATGTGGTGGACGGGGCGATTCGCCTTGCCCACTGGGCCTACGCCTCCGCCCAGACGGCGATGGCCGACATTCTGGACGCCCGCGACGAGGCGCCGGACCTGTCCGTCGTGCCCGCGTGCGTCTTCACGCACCCGGAAGTGGCCATGGCGGGCAAGACGGAGCAGTCCCTTCAGAAGGAAGGCGTCCGCTACGAGGCGCGGAAGACGTTCTTCCGCGCCCTGGGCATGGCCCATGCGGCATCGGCGACGGACGGCTTCGCGAAGATTCTGTCGGACCCGGCGACGGGGCGGCTTCTCGGCGTCCACATCGCCGGGGCGCACGCCTCGACGCTCATCGGCGAGGCGTCCCTGGCGCTTCACCTCGGCGCCACGGAGAAAGACCTCCGGCAGACCATCCATCCCCATCCCTCGTTTTCGGAGATTTTGGGAAACCGCTAGCCACGAATATCCACGGACATCCCCGTCCGCTATCTTCCCCGGCTTTTCCGCTAAACTGACCGCCGTTCCACAAAAAAAGGATCCCCCCCCATGAAACAGATGCAGACCTCCCTCGAAAAGACCCACCGCGGCTCCCCCCTCTCCGACATCCTCTCCGCCCTGGACAATGCCACGCGCATCGCGATCTCCGCCCACACCTACCCGGACGGCGACGCGGTCGGCTCCTGCCTCGCCATGGCCGGTCTCCTGCGCGCCCGGGGCAAGGACGTGACGGTCCTCCTCCCTCGCAAGGATGTCGGCCCCGTCCGCGTCCTGGAGGGCTTCGAGGCCGTGCGCGACCCGGACGACTTCGACTTCTCCTGCCCCCCGGACCTCTTTCTGGCGCTCGACTGCTCCGATCCCGGCCGCATCTGCGACCCCCGCATCGCCGCCTGGACGGAAACGGTCCCGACCCTCAACATCGACCATCACGGCAAGGCGCTCTTCGGCCGCTGGAACTACGTGGTCAACGACGCCTCCAGCACGGGCGAACTCGTCCACGACATCGCCGCCGCCGCCGGCTGGCCGCTGGACCGTCCGGCCGCCGAAGCCCTCTGGTGCGCGCTCGTGACGGACACCAACCGCTTCACGCTCACCGCCGTCACCGCCGACACGCTGCGCTGCGCCGCCGACCTCCTCGCGGCAGGCGCCCGCGCCGCCTGGCTCTCGGAGTGCATCTACATGAGCGAGGCCCGCAACGTGTTCGACCTGCGCACCCGCGCCATGAAGTCCCTCGAGACGTGGTGCGGCGGCCTCGCCGCCGCGATCTCCCTGGACTCGGACGACTTCGCCCAGACCGGCTGCACCAAGCAGGACGCCGAGGAGTTTCCGAACATCCCGCGCGCCATCGAGGGCACGAAGGTCTCCCTGTACTTCTATCCCTTCCCGGTGGACCACCCGACCGGGGCGCGCATCAGCGCGCGCAGCCGCGAGGGCTCCCCCGTCACCGCTCGGGACATCGCCGAGCACTTCGGCGGCGCAGGGCACCTTCATTCCGCCGGCGCCGTCTATCCCGGCAGCGTCCACGAGGCCGCCGCCGCCGTCCGCTCGTATCTGGAATCCGTCCTCCAGTAGACTCCGCATCCAACATATGGAGAAAGACATGCAAAACAACGAAACTTTTTCGCCGTTCCCGTTCTTCGAGGCGACCGACCGCCCCGACGGTTCGCTTGCCATCGCCTTCCTCACGAAGAGCGCGGGACCGGATGTCCCCAAGGACAGCAGACTGGCCGACCGCATCCACATCCTCCCCGCCCGCTACGAGGAATTCCGCGGACTGGCAAGCCGCATCGCCGGCCGCGTCGTCGTGGTCACCGGTCGCGGCCCCGTCGAGGGCTATTTCGCCGCCGGCTACTACGCCACGCTTCTGGGCGCCGCCGCCGTCGTCTATGAAGGCGCGAACGCCATGCCGCGCGTCCAGATGCCGCTTTCCGGCGCCGCGCCTTCCGACAAGCCGTGGCTGCATTTCGAGCACCGGGGCGACTCCGCCGTCGCCTCGATTGCAGGATCCCCCCGGCCGGACGGCAAATGGACGGACGAGGAAATCGACTATTCCACCCCGGCGTTGTTGCCGACCGGCGCCCGGAATGTCACCTTCACCGGTTCGGGCGCCGTCTGCATGTACCTGCTTCTCGGCGTTTCCGCCGCGCGGGCCGGGCTTGCCGGCGCCAGCATCGCCAAGCCGTCCATCCCGTACGCCATCCGCTTCACGCCCGGCCATGCCGGGGAGACCGTCGCCATCGCCAGCGAGAAGGCCGGCGTGGTCGTGGGCATCATCGGCGACCCCAACAGCGGCAAGTCCGTCTTCTCCCGCGCCTTCTACATGGCCCTGCGCGATTCGACGCCCGCCTGGTTCAAGACGTGGATCTACGACTGCGACCTCGCGAGCCCGACGCCCGACTGGTATTGCACCGCCCTGATTCAGGCAGGGGGTGACGCCGTCGAGGACTACAAGGCCATCCGGAACGCGCAGAAGGTGCTGTGGTCCGAGTCCATGGAACGGCGTTGCGCGAGCGACCTCGGCGTCCTCCGCACCAATCTCGACCTGGTCATTGCCGACCTCCCGGGCGGCCGCCACAAGGACGATGCCGGAAAGGCGCTTGAGCACCCCGTCCGCATCGGGCACGAGACCCGTGCCGACATGTTCCGGCAGTGCGACGCCTTCGTTCTTCTCTGCCGGATCGACAAGCACGATGAAATTCTTCGTGGATGGACCGAGGCCCTCGCCGAATTCGGCCTCCAGGACCGCATCATGGCCGTTCTCGACTCCTCCCAACCCGAGGCGGAGTTTTCCATTTCGCCCCTTACGCCCGACGCCGACGGCGTTCTTCATGGCTCCATCCACGGGCTCAACCGCGAGCATTCCGCCGGAGAAACGGGCCGGAATCTCGCCGGGCCGATCCGCCCCCTGGTCCGCGCGCTTGCCGCCATCCCGGTCGTGAATGCCGCCCGCGCCGCCACGGCTACGGCGTTTCTGACCGGTGACAAGGGAACTCGCTATGGGGCCGCGGTCCGGTCTGCGGCCACCGGCCGCATCTTCGCCGCCGGGCAGTATTCCTCCTTCAACCATTCGACCAACATCCATGCCGAGATGAACGCGCTCGCCTGCGCGGCGGCGGCGGGCGAGCCGGATGTCGACATCCTCGCCATCGCATCGACCGCGGCCGACGAGGCGGTGCCCTGCGGCGTCTGCCGGCAGGTCCTCCTCGAACACGCGGCCCGCACGGGACGGGATTTCGACGTCGCGCTCACCTCCCCTAGCGCCCGCCCCGTTCTGCTCCCCGTATCCCAACTCCTTCCCCGCTCCTGGCGCGCCCCTGGCGCCCGGGG
>JAZUKQ010000055.1:0-8315 GCA_045643325.1 Kiritimatiellia bacterium
GAACGACATGGCTACGATCCGACTTGTCGAAAGAGAGACCGTCCAGACGTGCCCGCTCGACGCGGCGGGAGAGGAGTCCGCGGAGGGAGAAACGGACGTCGGCGAGTTCGCAGGAGGGCGCGCCCGGGAGCGCTGGAATCCGGAGCCCGGAGACGCGGAGACCGGAGTACGACAACTCCTCCACGTGGAGTTCCGCGGGGAGACCGCTTCCGAACGCGAGCGCCTTCCGGGCGAGAGGCGTCGCGACGGACGGCGCCCAGAGCGGGTATGCGAGAAGCGCGGCGAGGAGGAGGAGGGGCACGAGGACCGTGGCGAGGCGGCGGAGGCGTTTTCGGGGAGGCGTGACGGTCGGAGACATGGGATGCAGAAAAAAGTGAAAAAAGGGGGTTGACCCGTCAGGCGGAACGGAGTATACTTCTCCCCGTTTTCAAGCCAGTATAGCTCAGCCGGTAGAGCGGCGCATTCGTAATGCGCAGGTCATGGGATCGAAGCCCATTGCTGGCTCCATTCTTTTTAAGGGAATGTGGGGGAACGAAAGCCGTCGAGAGTCCAAACAAGGCATCGGCGGCTCTTCCTTTTAATCCGAGGGACGGCGAGCCGGTCCGGGTCATTTCCGGTGGAGGAACGCGTTGGCCTTCGGGGCGTCGCGGAAAGACTGCGCCGCGGCGTCGAACTCCAGACGGCGTCCGGGCTCGAAGAGGGCCGCGATGGCAAGGAGCGCGGTTTTCGTCATGGCGCCCGCGTACTCAAAATCAGACCCGACGCGTGTCCCGTTCCGAATCGCCTGAAGGAACTCGACGTAGGGCGAGCCGTCGGGGACGCGCGCGTAGCGCTCGGCGGGGAGTCGGCCGGCGGCCCGGAGAGCCCCTTTGTCGAGGTTCGGAAGAATCCGGGTGTGGAGGGCGCCGTGGGAGCCGTACTGGATGACGCCTTCCGATCCGTAGACGAAGGCGCCTTCGGGCATATAGCCGTTCGCGCGGGGTTTGAGCGGCTCGAGAATCTCGTCGGACGGGTAGCCGGGAGGGGTGGGGATGAGGCTTTTGGCGATGCCGTCATACCAGACGAGCTTGAGGGGACGGCCGGAGGAAGCCGGGGCGAACTCGAACGTGGTCCGGGCTCCCGGAGGGAACGTGCAGCCCTGGGTCTCCGGATTCCAGTCCCCGACGGGCTCCGCGGTCACGGCGACGGGGAGACCGGGCTCGAAGGTCCAGAAGACGGGATCGAGAACGTGGCAGCTCCAGTCGCCGAGCGTTCCGCAGCCCCATTTCGTCCAGAACCGCCAGACGCCGGGGAGATAGAGCTTGTGGTAGGGAACGTGCGGGAGCGCCGGTCCCTGCCAGAGTTCCCAATCGAGTTCCGGCGGAGGAGCCTCCTCGACCGCGAGCTCTCCGAGGCGGGTGACCTGGGAATAGTTGGCGGTCGCCCAGCAGTGGATTTCGGAGACCTCGCCGATGAGACCCGCCTCGATCCATTCGCGGAAGTCGCGGATCGAGTCGTAGGCGTGGCCCTGGTTCATCGCCTGATTGACCTTCCCTGACGCCTTGGCGGCGGCGACCATCCGGTCGATTTGGTCAAATGACGAG
Organism: Kiritimatiellia bacterium; assembly: GCA_045643325.1. Taxonomy (GTDB): domain Bacteria; phylum Verrucomicrobiota; class Kiritimatiellia; order RFP12; family JAZUKQ01; genus JAZUKQ01. The sequence continues at coordinate 1,584 of JAZUKQ010000055.1, forward strand.
GAGAGGGGTTTCTCGCATTGGACATGGAGACCGCGGCGGAGGCACTCGATGGCCATCTCCGCGTGCCAGTGGTCGGGCGTCCCGATGGTGACCGCGTCGATCTGCCCTTCAAACTTGTTCAGCATTTCCCGCCAATCGCGGAAAAACGGGGCGTTTGGCGCGAGGTTGCGGACAGGCTCCGTGAAACGGGTGTCCACATCGCAGAGCCCGACAATGCTCGCGCCGGCCTTGATGAGGCCTTCGATATTGGATTGCGGACGGTGCGCCGCGCCGATCGCGGCGATACGGATTGGCGCGGTGTTCATGGGGTATTAGTCTTCGGAAGACGTTTCCTCGGCCTCATTCTCCTCGGCGTTGAGATCGTCGAGAAGGGGCGACGACGGTTTCATCGCGGCGAGGTTGGAGACGAGCCATTCGTCGTGGACCGTGTCGGCGATCATCCGCATCTCGCGGGCGGCGACATAGTCCTTCAAGTTGGCGAGTTTGTTGACATCGCCGGACTGGCGGTCGACAAGGCGGAAGAAGACGGCGGCGGAGGGAACGAACTTGAGCGGGGAGAGCTCGTCGTTCCCGAGACGGGAGAGGACGCCCGCCCAATCGAATCCGCGCGGAAGAATCTTGAGGGAGTCCGCCTCCAGGACGGTGGCGGTGACGTTCGTGCTCATCACGAGGGAAAACTCGGCGGCGAGAGCGTCGTCGGCCTTGCCCTCGCGGGAGGCCGCGGTAAACTTCTCAATGACGTCGGCGGCTTTGTCCGTGAAGAGCTTGTTTTTTCCGTTGGCGAGGACAGCGGCCTTGACCTGATTGCGGACGGCGTCCAGACCGGGCTCATGGGAGGAATCGTCGGAGCCGAAGGCGAGGACATAGAAGGCGTCCTTTCCGGAGACGGCGTCGCTGTACTGGTCGCGGGGAGAGTCGGGCGAGAGCGCGAAGGCGCGCTCGACGAACTCCTCCACGGCGTCGGCGGCGATACCGTGGACGAAGCGGGCGTCGGCGGCGAAGAGTTCCGAGGTGACGACCGTCGAGCCGCGGGCCGCCGCGGTGGCCTCGAAGAAGGAGGAGTCGGCGAGCTGCTCGGGAGCGGCGGAGTAGAAGATATCGGCAAAGTCGGCGGCGGCGTCCTCGGCGAGTTCGGCGGCCTTCTCTTGGCGGAGCTTGGTGTCGATGATGGTGCGGGCCTCTTCGAAGGTGAGGTTGGTCTTCACGCCCTCGATTTCGGTGGCGAAGTCGGCGAGGTGCTCGTCGTAGTAATAGCGGGCGTCCTCGTCGGAAATCTCGATGGAGGCGTCTTTCGAGAAGTTATTGGCGTGGAAGAGGACATAGCGGACCGAGCGGCGGTTGGGGAGCGTGTAGACCGTCTTATTGGCGTTGTAGAACTCCTCGAGCTGGGCGTCGGTAATCTCGAGCTCCGCGTTCTCGAACTCGTTGGAGAGCGTGAACATACGGAAGGTGTACGAGTCGGAGAGATCCCGGCTCTGCTGTTCGATGAGCGACGGGGAAGACCAGGAGGCCGAAGAGAAAGCGGCGACGGTCTTGGCGATGAGCATGCGCGTCGCGAGGAGCTGCTGGTAGCCGGACTCGGTGAGCTGGAAGAAGTTCGAGAGGATGTACCCGTAGCGGGCGGCGTCGAACTTGCCGGTCGCCTCGTTCTGGAACGCGGGGTCGCTGGCGATGGCGGCGAGGACTTCCTCGTTGGAGACCGAGAATCCGAGTTTTTCGGCGGTGCGGAGCGCGGCGAGGTACTGCCAGGCTAGCTTTTCGACCGCGGCGGAATCGACCTCGGACTGGGCGCTCCGCTGCATACGGATTTCAAAATCCGCGACCGTGCGGGCTTGGTTGTACTCTTGATAGGTGACGGGTTTCCCGTCGAGCGTGCCCATCGAGGAGCCGTCGCCGCCGCGTCCGCGGCTGGAGAAAAGGTCGGTTCCGACAAAAGCGAGGCAGACGAAGACGGCGAAGATACCCCAGACCCACTTGTTGCGGATGAGATTGTTGAATTTATTGATGAACACGGGGAACTCTTTTCAGTTCTAGGGAGGTTTCAGGTACGAAAAGAGAGGCGGGCCTTGCTGTACGCAGGCGCCCGCCCCTGTGGAAAACGGGATGGTCCGTTAGCGGTTGCCCTGCGGCGTGGGGGACGGCTTGGTCGGGGGGATGATGGGCGGATAGGGCGGCGGGAACGGCGTGACAGGATTGCCCTTCTCGTCGGTCAGAATCTTGCAGCCGCACTCGTTGATGATGTAGTAGCAACCGCACTCGTCGACATAGACCTTGCCGTCGCAGGACTTCTTGGAGCCGCGGTGGGGACCGGAGGAGACGGGAATGGACGGCGCGACGACCTTGCGGTTCGGAACACGCGTGGTGGTGGTGGTGGTCGTGGTGGTGGTGGTCGTCGTCGAGGAGCCGGCGATCGGGGCCGTGGCGGCCGTAGCGGCGGCGGGCTTGGCGGCGGCGCGGATGTCGTTCACAAGGCGTTCCGCGCGGAGAGCGGGCGCGCGGCCGACATAGTCCGCGGGGTTTTGGGCGGCCGCGGTCGCGAGGGCGGCCGTTTCGGCGGGAAGGAGGGCGAGGAACTTGGAGGCGAATCCGTTATCCTTCTTGTCTCCGTCCGCGATGGAGAGGGCGGCCGCGACCGTGGCGTAGCACTTCGGGAGCGTTTCCTTCGCGGCGTCGCCCTCGCGCTTCTCGGCGGCATTGATCTTGTCGGCAAAGCCGCCGGCGGCGTCATAGACGGCCTTCACAATCTGGTCGGCGGGCTCTTTCTCCAACGAGGGAAGAAACGCCCCGACGGCCGCGGTGGTATCGAAAAGTTTTTCAAGGAAGGCGTCTTCGGTCGCGCAACCTTCGGCGGCGTCCGCATAGGCTTTCGCGGTCGCGGCGACAAAATCCCCTTTGTCGGCGACAGCTTTCTGAATGGCTTTGATCGAGTCGGCCGGCGAGGCCGCGTATGCGAACGTCGCGAAAAGCGACAGCGAAGCGAGCGTGATGATTGTTTTTTTCATGGGATTCCTCTCTTTATGCGGGAAAGGTTGGACAAGTTAGAAGAAGAGATTGTCGTCGCTGTCGGCGGCCGCGGGCTCGTCGGAGGCGGTCTCGGAGCCTTCGTCGCCGAAGTCGCCGAAGGAGGTCTCCTCGGCAGGCGTCTCGGCGTCGGTCTCCTCGGACACCTCCGCGCCTTCTTCGGAGGTCGGCACGGCGCCCGGAGAATTATCGATGACCTCGTCCTTTCCGTCCAGATAGGCGTAGGAGACGATCGGAGCGGCGTCGACGAGGACGGAAACCGCGAGGCGCCCGCCGAGGTCGGCATGCGTACGCCAGATTTTCGCGCGGACCCCGGAGCGGAGTTTCGCGGCGAACTGGCCGCATCCACGCTTGAGGAGGACCTCGGTCTCATTGCCTTTGCCGTCGATCTGCGTGTAGGACGAGGCGGTCTCCGTCTCCGTGGCGGGCGTCTCGGTCGTTGTGATAATCAGGTCCGAGCCGACGGTCAACTTGGAGGGGATGATCTCGGCTTTGTCGAGAAGCGAAACCGTCGCGACGCCCTCGACGAGGCGGACGCGGGAGGGGCGGCCCTGCGGATTTCCCCAGACCATGAGACGGCCTCCGATGGATTCCGCCTTGAGCGTCGGCGTTTTCACCAGGACGGGACGCGCCTCCTCGAGATTCGGGAAGAGCGTCTCGAGCGAGCCTTTCTCGAGCGTGATTTCGAGTTTCTGGGGACCGCGGCTGCTGTCGCCCTCGCCGGCGTCGGCGATGACCGCCTCGGCGCCGTTGATGAGATGCACCTGCTGGTCCGGGGCGAGGAAGATGTAGACGCGCTGTCCCTGGCCGACAAAAAGTTTCGTCCCGTAGGGATAGGCCTTTTTCGCGATTCCCAGTTCATTGGTCTCGCAACCGGGACGCAACACCTCGAATTTCCCGGATCCTTTGCCGACCCGGAACAGGTGATAGAACTCGGCGGACGCGGAAAACGCCGCGGACATCGCGAGGACCGCGGTAAGAGAAATGGCACGGAGGGTTTTCATAGGGGATTTCCTGAAGAAAAGCGGCGGCGACATACTATCCGCCGTGTGTATCTACTAAAGTACTTTATTTTCGGCGTTCCGTCAACGGATAATTCGATGGAGTGTCCGATGCGCGGAAATGGGGGCGGTCGGGACTACAGGGACGCGCAGAAAAGGCGGAGTCTGTCGAGCCCTTCCTCGATTTCCTGCATGGAGCAGGCATAGCTCAGGCGGATATGGGTGTCGGACCCGAACGCGACGCCGGGCACGACGGCGACATGCCTCTCCTCCAGAAGCCTGCGGGCGAACTCCTCGGAGGGCAGGCCGAAGGACGAGATGTCCGGAAACACGTAGAACGCGCCTTGCGGACAGACACATGTGATTCCCGGGATGCCCCGGAGGAGCTCGAGGATCCGGACGCGGCGTTCCGCGAACGCGGCGACCATCGCGGCGATGTCGGCGCCGCAGGAGACAAGCGCCTCGATTCCGCCGCACTGCGCGAAGGTCGCGGGCGGGCCGGCGGTGTGGCTTTGGACGGTCGTCATCGCTTTGATGAAGTCCTTGGGGCCCGCCGCGTATCCCATCCGCCAGCCGGTCATCGCGTACGCCTTGGAGAATCCGTTGACGGTGACGGTGCGCGCGGCGATCTCGGGGGAGAGCGCGGCGACGCAGGTGTGCCGGGCCCCGTCGTACACAAGGTACTCGTAGATTTCGTCGGAGACGATATAGATGCCGCGCCGGACGCAGACCTCGGCGAGCGCGCGGAGTTCGGACTCCGTATAGACGGCGCCCGTCGGATTGGACGGGGAGTTGAGGATGAGCGCGACGGTGCGCGGGGTGAGGGCGGCCTCAAGCTGTTCCGGCGTGATTTTAAGCCCGTTGGCGGCGGAGGCCTCGACGAAAACGGGCACGCCGCCGGCGATGCGGACCATCGCGGGATAGCTGAGCCAGTACGGGGCGGGGATGACGACCTCGTCTCCCGGATTGCAGAGGGCGAGGAACACGTTCGCCAGCGAATGCTTGGCGCCGCAGCTCACGACAATCTGGTCGGGCCCGACATGGAGGTTGTTGACGCGCGCGAGTTTTTCCGCGACGGCGGCCCGGAGATCGGGCGCGCCGGCCGCCGGCGTGTATTTGGTGCGGCCCGCGGCGAGAGCCTTCGCGCAGGCGTTTTTCGCGGTCTCGGGAGTGTCGAAATCCGGCTCTCCCGCGGCGAAGCTGCAGACAGAGCGCCCCTCGGCGGCGAGTTGTTTCGCCCGGCTCGAGATGGCGAGCGTCGCGGAGGGCTGGATTTGGAGAAGGGCGTTGTTCATTGAAGGATGTCCGTAAATGAAATGCGAAAAGGGTATTCTTTAGGGAGCGAAACGTCAAGAGAAAGATTTTGCTTTCATTTTCCCCCGAAATCGTGCATACTGTGGTTCGTTCAACGCCGAGTGGCGTGTGGACGTTTCACCAACACTTCTAATCAAAGGTACAACTTCAATGAAGTTCTCCACTGCTTCCTCGGTTCTCGCTGCAGCGGGAATCTGCGCCACCGCCGCCTCGGCCGCCTCTGTCGACGCCTACATCGAGGCCAAGAACGCCTACATCGCCAACGGCTACACCTGCAACGAGGGGTTCGTCCTCCAGATGGGCGCCGACCTCTCTGATTTCATGTATGGCGAGACCAAGCTTCCTGTCTTCGCGGGTATCTGGGGCAACCTCGACCTCGAGGACTCCAAGTACGACGACACGATCGAAGAAGGCCACTTCCAGGAAATCGACATCTGGGCCGGCGTCGACCTTCTCGCGCTTTGCGGCGTCGAGGACAGCAACTTCGGTGTCTCGCTCTGCGCGCTCGAGTACCTCTATCCGCAGGGCGGCTACACTCCCGACCGTCTCGTCGATCTCGACGTCTCGTACTCCTGCTATGTGAACCCCCGCGCCCGCATCAAGTACTATTATGACGGCGACTCCGCCAAGAAGTACAACATCGGCTTCGACATCTCCCACAAGTACGAGCTCGCCGAGGACCTCGGCCTCAAGCTTGCCGCCGAGATCTGGTACATCAACAAGTGCGACGTCTCGCCCGACGGCGAGGAAGGCCTCAACAACGCGGACTTCACGGTCACGCTCTCCTGGAAGGCCCTCTACGCCTCCGTCATGTACTGCGCCCAGCTCGACGACGACATCCTCCCCGACCACTATATGGACGAGGACGGCAATTGGAACGGCGGGTATGACGCCGATTGGATCTACACGGTCGGCGCCGGCTGGACGTTCTAAGGTCCGCGCGACAGTCTAGACTGATACGGGAGCCCGCCGGATGCGAATCCGACGGGCTCTTTCCTTTGGAAAATCCCGGATGGTCCGGGGAACGGAAAGGTTGGAGAGGTCCGATGAGAATTTTTGAAAGTGTTCTTGAGACGATCGGCGGGACGCCGCTGGTGCGGCTGTCGCGGATGGAGGCCGAGGGCGGGGCGGAAATCGACGCGAAACTCGAGCGGGCGAATCCGGGCGGAAGCGCGAAGGACCGCGTGGGGCTCGCGATGATCGAGGACGCCGAGGCCCGCGGAACGCTCCGGCCGGGCGGTGTCGTCGTGGAGCCCACGAGCGGAAACACGGGCGTCGGGCTCGCGCTGGCCGCGGCGGTGAAAGGCTACCGCGCCGTGCTGGTGATGCCCGACACGATGAGCGTCGAGCGCCGCATGCTGCTCGCCGCGTACGGCGCCGAGCTCGTGCTCACGCC
>JAZUKQ010000056.1:0-12117 GCA_045643325.1 Kiritimatiellia bacterium
TCCAGCGCGGCGAGGCGGACGTCATGGTGACCGGCGGCACGGAGGCCCCGCTCTGCCCGATCGCCGTCGCCTCGTTCGCGGCCATGCACGCGCTCAGCCGCCGCAACGACGACCCGGCCCACGCCTGCCGCCCGTTCGACAAGGACCGCGACGGCTTCGTCATGGGCGAGGGCGCCGCGATCCTCGTCCTGGAGGAGTACGAGCACGCCAAGGCCCGCGGGGCCCGCGTCTACGGCGAAGTCGGCGGCTTCGGGACGACCTGCGACGCCAGCCACATCACCGCGCCGCTTTCCGACGGCTCGCAGAGCTCCCGCGCCATGCGCATGGCGCTCGGGGAGGCCGGCGTCGCTCCGGAGGAGCTCGACTACATCAACGCCCACGGCACCTCGACCGCGATGAACGACAAGACCGAGACGGCCGCGATCAAACTGGCGCTCGGCGAGGACGCCGCCCGGAAGGTCTCCATCTCCTCGACGAAGTCGATGACCGGGCATCTCCTCGGGGCCGCCGGCGCGCTGGAGTCCGTCGCGTGCCTTCTCGCGATCCGCGACGGGGTGATTCCCCCGACCATCAACTACACGACCCCCGACCCCGAGTGCGATCTCGACTGCACGCCGAACACCGCGCGCGAGCGGAAGGTCCGCACCGCGCTCAACAACTCGCTCGGATTCGGCGGACACAACGCCTGCCTCGCCTTCCGCGCGGTCTAGCCGGGAGAGCCGGAATGAACTGGAAAATCGCGGCGACCGTCGGACTGCTCTGCTGCAGCAACCTGTTCATGACGTTCGCCTGGTATTGGCACCTCAAAAAGGGCGCGGACGGCAACGTCGCGGCGAGCAAGCCCGCGTTTCTCGTCATCCTCATGAGTTGGGGCCTCGCCTTCTTCGAGTACTCCATCATGGTTCCCGCGAACCGGCTCGGCGCGTCGGCCGGCCTTTCCGTCGGGCAGCTCAAAATCATCCAGGAGGTGGTGACCATCTGCGTGTTCCTGCCGTTCATGTTGTTCTATATCGGCGAGAAATGGCGGTGGGACTACCTCTGGGCGTTCCTCTGCATGCTCGGCGCCGTGTATTTCGTGAACCGCCACGCGTTGTGACGCCCCGCGCCCCGTCCCGACACTCCGACCCTCTCAGACCTCACCGAACTTTCCCATGTATCCGAACATCGCAGAACATCCCAACGTCCTTCCCGTCATTCGCCTGGCCCTGGCCGAGGACGGCGCGGACCACGACGTGACCACGCTCTCGCTGGTCGATCCCGACGCCGAGGTGACGGCCATCCTGCTCACGCGACCCGCCTGCCGCACGGCCGGCGCGGATGTGGGCGCCGCCGTTTTCCACGAGGTCGATCCGTCGCTCTCCGTCGAGAAGCTTCTCCCGGACGGATCCGACGCCGCTCCCCGCACGCCGATTCTCCGCATCCGCGGGAAGGCGGGATCCATCCTCTCCGGCGAGCGCGTCGCGCTCAACTTCATGCAGCGCATGACGGGCATCGCCACGGCGACCCGCGCGATGGTCGAGGCCGTCGCCGGGACGAAATGCCGGATTCTCGACACCCGGAAGACCGTGCCCGGACTCCGCGTGCTCGACAAGTACTCCGTCCTCTGCGGCGGCGGGACGAACCATCGGATGGGCCTTCACGACATGGTGCTCATCAAGGACAACCACCGGCATCTCTGGAAGGGCGGCGACCCGACGCGTCTCGACCAGGCCATCGCCGCGGCCCGCGCGAAATTCCCCGGAATCCCCGTCGAATGCGAGGTCGAGACCTTCGAGGAGCTCGAGAGCGCGCTGCAGGGGAAGCCCGAGTGGATCATGCTCGACAACATGAGGCCCGACGCGATGCGGAAGGCCGTGGAGATCGTCGCGGGGCGCTGCAAGCTCGAGGCCTCCGGCGGAATCCAGGCGGGCGACCTCGCGGCGGTGGCCGCGACCGGCGTCGACGCCATCTCGATGGGCTGCCTCACGCACAGCGTCAAGGCCGTCGACCTCTCGCTCGAAATCCAGGGGTGGGAGTAGGGGAAGGCCCCCGCCTCCGGACAAGCGATGAAAGCACCTCTCCTGTCCATCGAGGACCTCCGGATCGCCTTCGAGGCGGAGGACGGGCGGCTGCTTGAGGCCGTCTCCGGCGTCTCGCTCGCGGTCGGGGAGGGGGAGACCGTCGGACTGGTCGGGGAATCCGGCTGCGGGAAGTCGGTGACGGCGCTGAGCGTCCTCCGGCTGGTTCCGTCGCCTCCGTCGCGCCGGCTCGGCGGGCGGATTCTGTTCCGGGGCGAGGACCTGCTCACCCTGCCTCCCGAACGGCTGCGCGCCATCCGCGGGAAAGAGATCTCGGTCGTCTTCCAGGATCCGATGACCTCGCTCTCCCCGCTCCGCCGGCTCGGCGACCAGCTCGCGGAGACGGTGCTCCTTCACGAGAAGGTCTCGCGGAAGGAGGCGCTCGCGAAGGCCGAGGACTGGCTGGGACGCGTGGGACTTCCGGAGCCGGCGCGGCTTCTCAAGGACTTTCCCCACCAGATTTCCGGCGGAATGCAGCAGCGCGTGATGATCGCCTCGGCCCTGATTCTCGACCCCGCGCTCGTCATCGCGGACGAGCCGACGACCGCGCTCGACGCGAACCTGCAGGCCCAGGTGCTCGATCTCATGAAGAGCGCGAAGGGCGCCGAGACGGCGCTCCTCCTGATCACGCACGACATGGGCGTGGTCCGGCGCGTCGCGGACCGCGTGGCCGTGATGTACGCGGGAGAGATCGTCGAGGAGGCGCCGGTCGGCGAGCTCTTCGCCTCGCCCCGCCATCCGTACACGCGGGCGCTTCTCGCCGCCCGTCCCTCGCTTGAGACGCGGGGAAAACGACTCGCCGCGATCCCGGGGACGGTCCCGTCGCTCGGGGAGATGCCGGAGGGATGCCGGTTCCGGCCGCGCTGCGCGTCCGCGACGGCGGCCTGCGGACCGGTCTGGAACGGGGGGGGCCATTTCGTCCGCTGTTCGGGAGGCGAAGGAGCCGTTCCGGACGGCGCCGCCCCGGCCTCCGCCCCCGTCTCCGCGACATTCAACGAAAGCGACTGTCCATGCGAATCCTAGTCACCGCCGGTCCGACCCGGGAGTTTTTGGATCCCGTCCGGTTCCTCTCCAACCGTTCGACAGGAAAGATGGGATATGCCGTCGCGAGCCGGGCCGCGGCGCGGGGCCACGAGGTCGTTCTCGTCTCCGGCCCCGTCGCGCTCGCCGAGCCGGACGGCGTCCGGGTCGTTCCGGTTGTTTCCGCGAGGGATCTTCTCGCGGCGGTGGAGGGAAATCTCCCGGCCTGCGACGCGTTGGTCATGACGGCGGCGGTCGCGGACTGGCGTCCGGCCGAGGTCTCGCCCGTCAAGCTGAAAAAGCGGACGATGCGCGCGACCTTGGAGCTCATGCCGAATCCGGACATCCTGAAGACCATCCGGCCGCTCAAGGAGAACCGGATTTTCGTCGGTTTCGCGGCGGAGACGAACGATGTGCTGGAAGAGGCCAGAGGCAAACTGGAGCGGAAGGGACTCGACCTGATTGTCGCCAACGACGTGACCCAGCCCGGGGCGGGATTCGAAGTCGACACCAACCGCGTCACGTTCGTCACGAAAGACGGAATCACGCCATATCCGCTTCAGTCCAAACTGGACGTCGCGGACCGGATACTCGACTGGATCGAAGCCCGGAAATAGTACTCCGCGGGGGCTTGCCCCGTTCTCCAAAAGATTCCGCCAGCTGTCGCGCGATGGAGTCGCGCGCGGAGACTCCGCGCGTCGCTTTCATGCCCCTGCGGCACGCGGTATCCCGGTATGTGAGGAGCGGGGCCCTGTGCCGGGGGGGGGGCGGAGGACGTCCCGAAGGGGGGTGTCTCTACGGTGAACCGGCGGAAGCCTTTCCGGCCTACGCGTGCGAGGAGAGGGACTGCGCGGGATAGCAGGGGTCGGCGGTCACGCGGATGCCGAGCGAGCGGAGACCGGCGAAATCGGCGCCGTTGGTGATGTGCGTGAGGTGCATCTCGCAGTCGCGGAGCTCGGGCAGGCGCCGGAGGGCGACCGCCGCGGCGGAGTTGCTGGCCGCGGAGAGCGCGAGCGCGATGAGCAGCTCCTCGACATTGAGGTTCGAGGAGGTGCGCTTGCCGAGAAGGCCGGTCTTCATCTCGATGACGGACCGGACGGTCGACTCGGGAAGAAGCTGGAGCTCGTCGGGGATGCGCGCGAGTTTCTTCACCGCGTTGAGAATCGCGGCGGACGAGGAGCGGAGAAGCTGCGAGTTCTTCCCGGTGACAATCGTGCCGTCATGGAGCTGGAGCGCGGCGGCGCAGCAGATGCCGTAGAATCCGCGTCCGGCGGCCTTGCCCTCGGCGGCCGCCCCGCGGGCCGGCGCGACGACCGGCCGGTCGGTCTCGGAAAGTCCGATCTGCCCCAGGATGGTGCGGAGATGGATCGCGACGCGTTCCTCGATCCGCCCCATCATATAGTCGCACTCGCCCTTGAGCTTGCGGCGGATGATCTCCTGCCGGGAGGCGGCCTGGACGGCCTCGTCGTCGGCAATGGCGAATCCGACCATGTTGACGCCCATGTCGGTCGGAGAGCGGTAGACCTGGTCGGCCGGGAAGAGCCGCGTGAAGAGCGTCCGCAGAATCGGGAAGGCGGCCAAATCGCGGTTATAGTTCACCGTCGTCTTGCCGTAGGCCTCGAGGTGGAACGAGTCGATCTGGTTCGCGTCGGAGATATCGGCGGTCGCGGCCTCGTAGGCGATGTTGACGGGGTGGGAGAGCGGGAGGTTCCAGACGGGGAAAGTCTCGTATTTCGCGTATCCGGCGGGAACGCCGCGGCGGTTCTCGTGATAGACCTGCGAGAGGCAGGTGGCGAGTTTGCCGCTGGAAGGCCCCGGAGCGATGACGCCGACGATGGGCGCGGTGGTCTCGATGTAGGGATTGCGGCCGAATCCCTCGTCGCTCAAGATGACGTCGACGTTGTTCGGGTAGCCGGAGATCGCGGTGTGGAGATAGACGTTGAGTCCCTCCCGGCGAAGTTTTTCCGCGAAATTCGAGGCGGCCTGGAACGAGGGGTCGAAGCGGGTGAGGACGACCGAGGAGACCTTGAGCCCGCGGCCCCGGACATCGTCGATCAGGCGGAGAATCTCCGTGTCGTAGGTCGTCCCGAAGTCGGCCCGGAAACGCCGGTGCTCGATATCGCCGGCATAGGCGCAGACGATGAACTCGATCTGGTCGCCGAGCTTCTGGAGCATCTTCAGTTTGACATCGGGCTCGAAGCCGGGGAGGACGCGGGTGGCGTGGAGGTCCTTGAGGAGCTTGCCGCCGATCTCAAGGTACAGCTTGTTGCCGAAACGCTCCGCGCGCTTGCGGATGGCGTCGCTCTGAAGTTCGATGTATTTCGCGTTGTCGAAGGCGGGCATGGGAGAAGGGAGGTGGGGACGGAGAAAACGGGCGGACGGCGGGGAAAAAGACTAGGGGGACGGAGGGGCGTCCATGAAGTCGCACGATTCGACATGGACGCGGGTGCGGTGGCCCCGGCGGAGCGAGGACTCGACCTCGAGGTCCTGGACCATCCATTGGCCGTCCATCTTCTTGACGGAACGGACCCACATCTGCCGGACGATCTTTCCCTCGTCGTTCAGCTCCTGCGCCATGAGGAACATGCGGATCTCGCGGTCGACCCAGAGCCGCACTTTCGCGCAGCCTTCGAGTTTTCCGGGAGGAAAGACCTCGACGAGGTCGCAGAGCCGGCCCTTGACATTCGCCTCGCCCGTGAGGACGGCGTTCGTCCAGCGGAGGAAGTCGAGGGAGAGAAGATTCCAGGAGATATCGGTCCCGAGCACGGAGCCGTTCATCGCGGGGGCCTCGGAATCCGGAATCCGCGTCGGCTTCCCGTCCTCCCCGGGCTTTTCGAAGACGGATTCCGTGCCCTCCGGGGCCGGAACGAATTCGGCGCGCAGGACGGGGTTGCCCGCGTTGTCCGAGAACTCGTAGGAGACGCCCGGGTTCTCGTCCGTCCAGCGGAGGACCGCCTCAAACTTTCCTTCCCGCTCCACGACCCCGCGGGGGCGGCGGTCGCGGATCCAGCCTTTCATCCCGACGGTCTGACTCGGGAGACGGGAACGGCAGTCCTGAAGAAGGGCCTCGCCGGAGACCGGGGACGCGGAGTCCGCGGGGGCGGAGGGGAGAGAGGCCCAGCCGTCGTCCTCCGCGGCGCGCGCGGCGGCGAGGGAGACGAGAAGCAGGGCGGGAAGAAGGAGTCGGGATTTCATGGGAAAGTGCTGGAAGAGGCATTAAAATACACCCGTTCCGCCGGGCTTGGCAACGGCTTGTTTCAAGGCGGTTTCTGTGGTAAAATCAATGTTCCAAAGCATTCCGGAGCGTTCCGGTGCGCGAGAATCTGGACGGCGATGTCCGCCTGTCGGAGAAAATGAATCATGAAGACTTTTGAGACCCTGTTTGCCGAACTTCAGGCGAAAGCCGCCGCGGGAAATCCCGAGTCCGGGACCGTGAAAGAACTGGCGAAAGGGAAACATTTCATCGGAAAGAAGCTCGTCGAGGAGGCCGCCGAGTCCTGGATGGCGGCCGAGTACGAGGGCAAGGACCGGACGGCGGAGGAGATTTCCCAGCTGCTCTACCACGCGCAGGTCATGATGATCGCGAGCGGTCTCACGCTTGAGGACGTGTACAAGACGCTTTAAATGGACTCGATCGAATCGATACTTGACGACCTTCGCGCTGGCAAGTGCATCGTGATGGTCGACGACGAGGACCGCGAGAACGAGGGCGACGTCATCTGCGCCGCGGAGTTCGCGTCGCAGGAGAACGTCAACTTCATGGCGCGGTACGCCCGCGGCCTCATCTGCATGCCGATGTCCCGGGAGCTCACCCAGGCGCTGGATCTCGCCCAGATGGTCGAGAACAACACCGAGCGCCAGGGAACCGCGTTCACGGTCTCCATCGACTATCGGGACACCGCGACGGGCATCTCCGCGGCCGAGCGCTCGCTCACGGCGCTCAAAGCCGTCGCGCCGGGCGCGAAGCCCTCCGACTTCCGCCGCCCCGGGCACATGTTTCCGCTGGAGTCCCGCGAGGGCGGCGTCCTCCGGCGCGCGGGGCACACCGAGGGGACGGTCGACCTCGTCCGGCTCGCGGGGCTCCGCGCGTGCGGCCTCTGCTGCGAGATCATGAAGGACGACGGCACGATGGCCCGGCTCGACGACATCCGCGCGTTCTGCGCCGAGCACGGGCTGAAACTCTGCTCCATCGCCGACCTGATCGCGTACCGGCTCCGTTCCGAAAAGATGGTGAAGTGCGTGGAGGAGGTCGAGATGCCGACCGATTTCGGCCACTTCCGGCTCCGCGCCTACGAGTGCGCGGACGGTCTCGACCACGTGGCGCTCGTCAAGGGCGACCTTACGGCCCCGGGTCCCGCTCCGCTCGTGCGCGTGCACAGCGAGTGCTTCACCGGCGACGTGCTCGGCTCCTGCCGTTGCGACTGCGGCGAGCAGCTCCACGCCGCGATGGCGATGATCGAGAAGGAGGGCCGCGGGGCCATCGTCTATATGCGCCAGGAGGGCCGCGGCATCGGCCTGGTCAACAAACTCCACGCCTACAAGCTCCAGCAGGAGGGGCTCGACACCGTCGAGGCGAATGTGCGGCTCGGCTTCCCGCCGGACCTCCGCGACTACGGAATCGGCGCGCAGATTCTCGGCGACCTCGGGCTTTCCGACATCCGGCTCCTTACGAACAATCCCCGGAAAATCGCGGGGCTGGAGGGGCACGGGCTCCATATCGTGGAGCGAGTTCCGATCGCGTTTCCTCCGGGCGAGTACAACGCGCGGTACCTTTCCACGAAAAAGGAAAAGATGGGGCACCTTCTGTAGCGCCGCGGCGCGGCGGTCCGTCCCGCAGGGAAAAACGGGCCGGGGCGCGGCGTGAAGACCGGAGGGGAAGATGGACACGGTGCGTTTCACCGGCACGTGGGAGAGAATGCGGGGGCTTCTGGGAAAGACCCGGCTCCCGGCGGACACGCTGTACGTCTTTCCGCGGTGCGGCTCGGTGCATACCGTCGGAATGCGGATCGCCATCGACGTGGCGTTTCTCGACAAACAGGGCAGGGTGCTTTCCGTGCGGCGGGCGGTCCGCCCCGGACGGCTCGTGTTCGGCCCGTTGCGGGCCCGCACGACCGTGGAATGCGCGGCGGGCGCCTTTCCTCTGAAGGTCGGCGAGACGCTCGGACCGGGCGCCGGCTAGCGGTGGTTCAGCCAGAGGCGCACGATGTGCCGCTTCTCCTTGGGGAGCGGCGGCAGGCGGTACGTGAGGATGTAGCCGGGAATCATCAGGACGAACACCAGCGCGAAGTAGAGCTTATAGCGCTCGACGGGCGTCTCCGTGAACACGCGGAGCCCCTCGAGGAGCGGTCCCGAGAGAAGAAGCGCGAGGACGCCCGCGCCCCCGCCCGAGACCATGTTCGACAGAATCGAGCCCGTGACCCGGTCCTCCGTCCTCGTCACCTGAAGGAAGTAGTGGGCGTAACAGGCGTAGATGACGACATCCATCGCGCCAGAGACGATGAACACGACGGTCGCGAGCGCCGCCGTTCCCGCGTTCCATGTCGCGGGCGCGCCGATCCAGCAGAGGCAGAGCCCGAATCCCGAGAGGAGCGAGTACAGGACGAGGAGCCGGGGGCCCAGGCGGTTGGAACGCCAGACGATGAGCGCGCTCATGAGGATGCTCGCGCCGTACCGCACGGCGGAGAACACGAGGGCCTGCGAGTCCGTGAGGCCGTATCCCTTCTTTAGCAGGAGAATCGACGCGGGGTAGGTGAGCAGATAGGCGAGATAGCTCGTGAGCCACGAGAACGTCAGATGCCGGAACAGGCGGTCTTTCCAAAGATGCCGGACGCCCTGGAGAATCGGCCCTTTCGCGGATTCCCGGAGTTTCGAGGTCTCGTCGATCTTCGCGAGGAAACGGGAGGCGACGATGCCGAGCGACGCGCCGACGCCGATGATGCCCACCAGAAGCCAGACCGAAGGCCACCGCCACACGATGGGGACGATGACGGCGAGCGAGGCGACGCAGAAGCCGTTGAAGAGCGCCGTTCCGGTCGAGATGACGCGGGGCTGCTCCTCGGGATCGCAGATTTCCCCGATGATCGGCGTCGTCAGGACGACGCTCAGCGCGCGGAGGAGGTAGAAGCCGAAGATGCCGCCGAGGACGCACGCGATGGCGGCGCCTTGCAGACCGAGCCGCCACCAGAGCGCGCTCGAGGCGACGACGAGCGAGCAGACGTTCCGGAAGAACCAGAAGACGGACTGGGCCCGGGCCGCGCCGAACCGCCCCATCGCGCGGCGGCCGAGCGGCATGAAAAGGTAGCAAAGATAGAGAAAGCAGCCGATGGTCGCGACCGCCCAGTCGGGGAACTCCTCGCGGATGGCGAGCAGCGACACGACGATGTCTCCGATACAGATGTAGGAGAACCCGTTGACGGCGTTAAAAGCATAAAGGTAGCGTTGCGAACGCTTCATCTGCGCCTCGCCGAGGCGCTCGACATCGTAGATCATCTGTCTTAGTCCGCTGGGGAATAGTCCCTGTTCTTCTTCCAGAAGTCGAGAATCATCCGATAGCGTTCGGGAGGAAGACCGCGGAACGGGACATTGGATGTCGTGAAGAAGTAGCCGCCGCCCGGTTTTCCGTGCTCCATCGCGTAGCGCGCGGACTCGAGGACCTCGGCGTCGGTTCCGGTCTGCATGAGCGCGCAGTTGACGTTGCCGCAGATTCCGACGCCCGCCTCGGCGGCGCGCCTCTTGACGACGGCGAGGTCGACGCCCGCCATCGGGTCGAGCGAGTGGATCGCGTGCGGGCGCGCCGAGAGCATCTGGTCGAGGACGGGCATGATGTCGCCGTCGGTGTGCTTGATGGCGTATCCGCCCATCGAGCGGATGCCGTCGACGATCCGCGCGAGAAACGGCGTGACGAGCCGCGAGAACATCTTGGGGGAGATGAACGGCCCCATGTTGTAGCAGTAGTCCGAGCAGAGGATGAAGCTCTCGATGCCGGCGTCGAAGAGGCGGCGGTTCCGGGCGACCGCCCAGTCCGCCATCCTCCGGGCCTCGTCGACGAGCCCGTCGAAATCGTCCGCGATCCGGTAGGCGAATTCGTACATCCGGTTTCCGTCGGGGAGCGCGAACGTCCCGTCCCCGTGGTGGGTGAGGAGGAATCCGTGGTTCGTCAGCCGGTGGATGATTTTCGCCGTCTCGACGGCGTGCTCCTCGCCGAGGTAGTGCACCGGGATGATCGAATAGCCGAGCCCGGAATAGACCTCGACCATGAACTCGGCGTTCCGGTGGATCAGCCGGTCCACCTCGGCGGGAGACTTCCCCGCGAGATCTTCCTCGCGGAGAAAGTCGCCGCCGAACATCTCGGGCGCGAGCTGGAACTCGAGCTCGAACGTCGGGACATAGTCGGGTGTTCCGCCCTTGAGGGTCGTCACCGCGCGGTCGAAATGTGTCATGACCTGCATCCTTCTCCGGCGCGAAGCCGCCGGGCTACGGGCGGGGAACGCCTAGAAGAGCCCTTTGACCTTGCCCGTCGCGCAGTCGACGTCGATATTGCGGAAGGCGGCGTTGGAGGCCGTGCCCGGCATGAGCTTGATGTCGCCGCAGACGGGGACGATGAAGCCCGCGCCGCTGTAGGTGAGGAAGTCGCGGATGGGGAGGCGCCAGCCTTTCGGGCGGCCGCGGAGCGCCGGATCGTGCGAGAGCGAGTACTGGGTCTTCGCCATGCAGATGGGAAGGCGGCGGACCTCGGGGTCGGCCTCGATGACCTTGAGCTTCTCGGCAGCGGCGGGGTCGTAGTCGACGCCGTCGGCGCCGTACACCTCGCGGGCGATCGCCCCGATGCGCTCCGGGACGGGGTCGTTCGGGTCGTAGAGGAACTTGAAGGCGCCCGGCCGCCTCGCGGCCTCCTCGACGGCCTCGGCGAGCTCGATCGCGCCCTCGCCGCCCTTCAGCCAGTGGTCGGAGACCGCGAAGAGCGCGCCGGCCTTCTCGGCGAGGCGGCGGACGACGTCGTGCTCGGCCTTGGTGTCGGTGTAGAAGGAGTTGAGGCAGACGACCGGGGTGACGCCGGCCTTGCGGACCGTCTCGATGTGCGCGAGGAGATTCTCGCAGCCGGCCTCGACAAGACCGATGTTCTCCTTGGTGTACGCCTCGTCGAGCTTGGCGCCGGGTTTGACGGCCGGACCGCCGCCGTGGGACTTGAGGGCGCGCACCGTGGCGACGACGACCGCGGCGTCGGGCGTGAGGCCCGTGGCGCGGCACTTGATGTTCCAGAACTTCTCGAAGCCGATGTCCGCGCCGAATCCGCTCTCCGTGACGAGGTAGTCGCCGAGGAGGCCGCCGACCCGGTCGGCGATGACCGAGCTCTGCCCGATGGCGATGTTGGCGAACGGGCCTGCGTGCACGAGGCAGGGCTGGCCCTCCAGCGTCTGCATGAGCGTCGGGTTGATCGCGCGGACCATCCACGCGGTCATCGCGCCGTCGACCTCGAGGTCGCGCGTGGTGACGGGCTTTCCGCTCTTCGACCAGGCGACGACAATCTTGCCCATCCGGTCGCGGAGGTCCTGAAGGTCCTTGGAGAGGGCGAGGATGGCCATGACCTCGGAGGCGACGGAGATATAGAAGCCGGAATTCATCTCGAAGCCGTCCATCTTCCCGCCGCGGCCGATGGTGATGTTGCGGAGGCCCTGCGCGCAGAAATCCATGGCCCAGCGCATATTGACGCGCTCCGGGTCGATGTCGAGACGCGTGAGGCGGCTCTTCGCGAGGCGCTCGTCGTCGTAGTTGCGCTCGTGCTGCATCCGGGCGTTGAGGGCGACCATGGCGAGGTTGTTCGCGTTGGTGATCGCGTCGATGTCGCCGGTAAGCCCGAGCGAGAGCGGAGCGAGCGGGAGACACTGCGCGAGGCCGCCGCCGGCGGCGGATCCCTTCACGTTGAACGTCGGGCCGCCCGAGGGCTGGCGGATGGCGGCGACCGGATGGCGTCCGAGCTTTCCGAGTCCCTCGACAAGCCCCATCGTCGTGGTCGTCTTCCCCTCGCCGAGCGGGGTCGGGG
>JAZUKQ010000057.1:0-14830 GCA_045643325.1 Kiritimatiellia bacterium
CCCTCGCGGAGGGTGCCGGAGCAAGCTCCGAACCATCGCCCCCGCGCCTCGTTGGGGCTCGCGCCCGCCGCCCGCCGCAGGTGCCCCCTCGTAATAAGGGTCTGACCCCTTTTCAGGACCCCTTTTCGGCGGATGAAACTACGGTGCGGAAAAGAATCGTCAAAGTGCGGATGCCCTTTTTATAGAACGATACTTCTTGAAAAATAAGGGTCTGACCCCTTTTCAGGGTGGATGAAACTACGGTGCGGAAAAGAATCGTCAAAGTGCGGACGCCCTTCTTTACAGAACGATACTTCTTGAAAAATAAGGGTCTGACCCCTTTTCAGGGTGGATGAAACTACGGTGCGGAAAAGAATCGTCAAAGTGCGGTCGCCCTTTTTTATAGAACGATACTTCTTGAAAAATAAGGGTCTGACCCCTTTTCAACAAAAAAAGGAAACGCGGCGGCCAAGCCGTCTCGCGCACTTGCGCACTTGCGCACGCCTTGCAACGGTGCCGCCTATTTCCTCCGCCCGATTGCGGCGCCGCACCTTTGCGGCGCACGGTGTACTCCCCCAGCCGCAAGCGGCAGCCCCCTCGCGGAGGGTGCCGGAGCAAGCTCCGAACCATCGCCCCCGCGCCTCGTTGGGGCTCGCGCCCGCCGCCCGCCGCAGGTGCCCCCCTCGTAATAAGGGTCTGACCCCTTTTCAGGACCCCTTTTCGGTGGATGAAACTACGGTGCGGAAAGAATCGTCAGAGTGCGGACGCCCTTCTTTACAGAACGATACTTCTTGAAAAATAAGGGTCTGACCCCTTTTCAACAAAAAAAAGGAAACGCGGAGGCCGACCGTTTGGGTCATGCCTCCGCGTTGAGACGGCCTGCCGACTCCGGGGCCTAGTCCAGGCTGAAGATGGCCAGACTGTTGAGTCCGTTCCGCGCGCAGACGTCGAGCACCTTCACAAGGAACTTGTGCGGCGAGTTGTCCGTGCACTGGATCATGATGGTCGTCTTCTTGTTGTACTTCGCGACCGTCGCGAGACTCCGGCTGAGCGCTTCCTCGCTCACGGGACGGCCGCGGTAGATGATTCCGTTGCCGTCGATCGAGATTTTGACAGGCTCCTGAGGATTGTCCGGAGTCGCCTTGGAATCCGGAGCGGGACGCATCGCCTCGAGCTGCGAGAGGATATCCTCCTGCTTCAGCGTGACGATGAAGAAGATGAGGAGCTGGAACACGACGTCGATCATCGGCGTCATCTCGAGCTTGGCCTCGGAGCCGCTGTTGCGTTCCTTCTTTTTCTTTGGCATGGAGGCCTCCTAGTCGTTCTCGTGCTTTTCCTTGATGGCGACGAAACTGACGCGCGCGAGACCGCAGGCCGTGCAGAGGTCCATGACTTGGCGGACGTGCTTGTGGCGGGCGTTCTGGTCGGCGCGGATCATCACCGGAAAGACACCATACTTGTTGTAGCGGCGCTGGATCATCGTCTTGAGGTCGCCGATGCGGACGCCGCGGCCGGCCATGGTGATCTTGCCCTTCTTGTCCACCTCGATGACCATGGCGAGGGACGACGAGGGATCGTCGGCCATGATCTCCGGACCGTGCGGAGCCATTGCCAGCTTGATGTCCTCGTTCTTCGCCTCCGACATATTCATCGTGACGACGAAGAAGATGATGAGCTGGAACACGACGTCGATCATCGGCGTCATGTTGAGTTCGCACTCTTCCTGTTTTCTTCTAGCCATAGGTTCCTCCTAAGCGCGAGGGTATGAAGAGGCGCGCCGCGCGGCGCGCCTCCCGCGCCCCTTGTTACTCGGAGACGACCTCGACGTTGCGGAGACCCTTGACGAGCTCCATCGTGATGGCCTCCATGCGGAGGACGATCTTGTTGGCGTTGTTACGGAAGGCGTAGTAGGTGACGACGCAGGGAATGGCCGCGACCAGACCGAAGGCCGTCGTCCAGAGAGCCTGGGAGATGTTGCTGGAGAGGACCGCGACATCGACCGTGGCGCCGGCCATGTTCTTGAACGCGAGAATCATGCCCTGGACGGTACCGAGCAGACCGAGCATCGGCGCGACGTTACCGTCGACAGAGAACCAACCGAGGCGCTGCTGAATCTTCTCGACCTCGAGGTCGGCGGCGGTGGAGATGGCCTCCTGGATGACATCGAACCCTTCCTCGACGTGGTTGAACCCGGCGGAGAGGATGTTCGCCATCGGGCCGGGCTCGTTCGCGCAGCACTGAAGGGCCTTGACGACGTCGCCCTCCTTCATCGCGCCCTCGACGTTGTCGATGAGGGTCTGCGGAATGATCTTCTTGGTCGTGACCGTGAGGGAGCAGTCGATGACGAGCCAAATATAGATGCCGATGGTGGAGAGCAGCGCGATCCAGAGGACGGTTCCAAGCCATCCGGACCCGAAGAGGACCTGCATGAACTCGCTCTGCTTCCTCGGAGCGGGGCTGGACGCGGAAGCCTCGATCGCGTTGTCGCCGGCGGCGGCAGCGGCCTCAATGTCTTCCTGAGCGAACGCCGCGGGGGCGGCCAAGGCGATTCCAAGGCAGGCGAAAGAAAGGAGAATGGACTTTTTCATAATCTTGGTTTTGGGGTTGAGTGTTAAAATGATACTTGATTCGGCCGGGAGTGTAAAGGTCTACCGGCCGCGGAGCTTGCGGGCCTCCTCGGACTGGGAATAGCGGGAAAGAAGCTGCTGACGCATCTTCTCGGCGTACTGCCCCTGCTGGAGCGTGTCGAAAGCGGCGGCGGCCTTCGAGAGGGCCTCGGGCTGCGCCTCCTCGACATTGGCGAACAGGACGACCACGCGGAGATATCCGTCGGCGAGCGCCTCCTTGACCTTCCCCTGCTCTTTGAGGAGGTCGCCGCGGACAATCAGCGCCTGGGCCGCGATGTTGCGGGGGGCGGTGCGGACCGCCTCGTCCAGCGTGGGGGCGAGATTCGCGCCCTGTCCGGTGGCGAGAAGAGCCTTCCAGTAGACCGGAGCGAGCGAGGAGCGCGTGCCGGCCTCGGGCTGCGTGGCGATGAGGCTCTGGCAGATGCGGACGGCGTCGGCGGGACGGTTCTGCGCCATATAGATGCGGGCGAGATACGAACCGGCCTCGGTGTCGTACTGGAGCATCGTGTACTCTTTCATGATCGCCTCGAGGGCCGGAATGGCGGCGCCGAAATTCTTCGAGCTGACGTTCTTCCGGATCTCGTCCCATTTGGCGGGCTTGACGGCCTGGACGCGATCGACCTGCGAGATCGGAATCTCGACCGTCATGTCGACGTTGCCCTGCTTGACGGTCTGGACGTACTGTTTCTTCGACGCCAACCAGCGGGTGGCGCCCTGCGTCATGGAGCCGTCCTTCTTATAGATGCGGGTGACGATATCCGCCTGGAGCGAGCCGGCCGTGACGGCAAGAAGCGAAACAACAAGGGAAAGGAACGTGATGCGTTTCATAGGTTGGAAGGTTGGAAGGTTGGAAAGGTCAAAAAAGGGGTGGGTGGTCGAAAGTGTCTACATGGCCTCGGAATATAGGCGGAGCCTACTCCCCGGCGTTGGCCTTCGCCTCGTTGTACCAAGTGCGGATATCGGTGGTGTAGAGTCCGGAGGGGAAATCATTGAGGTACTGCTCGCAGTAGACCAGCGCGTCGCTGTATTCCTTGAGATCGACCATGATGCCGATGGCCGTCTTGTACGACTTCTGGACATGCGGAGACGTCGTCTCGTCCTTCGGGTCGGAGGCGTCGAGGATCGGGATGAAATGGCTGACGGCGGCGCGGCGCGTCTCGGCCGCGATCTCCTTGTCGCCGAATTTCTCCTCGGCGGACGCCTGGCGGATCAGGATGTCGCCGATGTCGTTGTCCGTCGCGGCGAGCTCCGCCGGCTCCGTGCGGTGCTTGCGCACGTCCTTCATCGCCTTGACAGAGGCGTCGAACAGGCGTTTGCGCTCCTGGGCGTCGGACGTATCGACCGCGAGCTGGCTGGCGACGCGGCTCAGCGAGAGACTGGCGTCGACCATCAGACCGGATTTCGGATACTTCGCCACGAACTCCTCGTAGCTCCGCGCCGCGCCCGCGAGGTCCTTCTTGCCGGCGAGGACATCCGCGAGGCCGAGCATAGCGCGCATGCTCACGCCCTCGTTGTCGGCGGCGCGTTTCAGAGCGTCCCGGTAGGCCTCCTCGGCGAGATCCCACTCGCGGGCCGTCTTGAGCTCGTCGCCCACGGAAAGCATCTGGCCGGGCTTGTATTTCGAGGTGTCCGCGAACATCTGGCGGAGCTTCTCGAGGCCCTCGTTGCGGTGACCGAGCTCGATGAGCGCGCGCCCCTGCATGAAGAGGGCGAGCTTCGACTCCTCGGAATCCGGATATTTCGAGGCCAGGCGGGTAAACGCCGCGTCGGCCTTCTCGTTGTCGCCCGCCGTGATCCAGAGCGTGCCGATTTGGTTAAGGACGCGCGCGCCCTGATCCGAGTCGGGGAATTTCTTCAAGAAATTCTCGTAGGTCTCGATGGCCTTCAGGCGGTTGGCCTCCTCCTGGCCCTTCTCCGTCAGCTGCGACGTGCCGAGCGCCGTGCCGAAATAGCAGCTTTCCAGGATTTTCCGGTTGCGGGCGGCCTCCTCGTCGTTGGCCTGATAGTTGGCGAGCTTGTCGCCCTCCAGCATCTTGACGATGCTCTGATAGCGGCCGATCGCCGTCTTGAGGTTCTTGTTGGCCAGCTCGACTTTCGCGGGATCGTCGGAATGGAGCGTCGCGAGCGGAATCATGCCGCGGACCGCCTGCGCGAGGAGGTACTGGACATTGATGTACCGTTGGCCGGGCTTCGCCTCGGCGCCGAGACGCTTCGACATCTCGACGAGGACCTTGATCTCCTCTTTCGGCTCCTCGCGCTTGCGGTGGATTTCCGCGATGCGGGAAAGCGCGTCGATGGAAAGCGGCGAGTTGGTATACTCGTACGCGAGACGGTTGTAGTAGTTCTGGACCGCGGTGTCGTAATCCTCGGCCTTGAACGCGGTCTCGCCATGGGTCATGAGAAGCGGCGCGGCCATCGGATGGTCCGGGAACAGGGAGAAGAACCGGTCATAGACGACCTTCGCCTTCTCCGGGCTGGTCGTTTTGTTCTCATAGATGTCGGCGATCCGGCGAAGCTCGTTGCCGGCGTCGGACATCTGCGCCTGCGGGGCGCGTCCGAACTGCTCGGCGAGATGGCCGACCACCATGTCCGCGAAAATCTCGTAGCCCTCGACCGCCTTGTCGTCCATCGTCTCGGCCCGCTTCGCGTCCTCCGCGAGGTTGATGTAGCACTGGGCGAGCGAGCTGATCGCGGAGACGGCTCCGGAATCCGCGGGGAACTGGTTGATCGCCGAACGGAACCGGCCGGCGGCCTCCTCCCAGTTCGACATATTAAAGGAGATGCGGGCGTTATCGAACTGGCGGCGGGCCACCTCCGCCTGCTTCTCCGGCGTGACGTTCTTCGGGCGGATCGACCGGGCGAGCTGGCGCGACACCATCAGGTTCTCGATCTCGCCGCAAAGCTCCATCGCCTCCGGGGCGTCGTTGGCTCCCGGATAGTTGAGATAGACGTTCAGAAGCTCCTGATAGGCGCCCGTCGTCTTCGTGCCGTCCTCGTTCTTCTTTCCGACAAGGCACTCGACAACCTGCTGCTTCTCCTCGGGCGTGAAGTCCGTCCGCCCTTCCTTGTCCATGGCGTCGACGACTTTCTTCGCCTCGAGCCAGAGCATCTTGCCCGTGAGGAAACGGCACTGGGCGGCGGGGCTGAGGCTGGAATAGTCCTCTCCGGTCTCTTTCCCCTGCTCCATGAGCGCGTCGTCGATCTGCTTGACGGTGGGGAGATAGCTCGTCACAAGCTTCTGCGCCCCGGCGACGTCCCCCTGGATGACGCGGATGCGCGCGAGCAGCGCCACGCCTTTCCCGAACCAAAGGTCCTGAACCCACAGAATCTCCTCGCAAATCTTCTTGCCCTTGGCGAGCAGCGCGCTCTTCTTCGAACCGTCGGTCTGCTCTTCGGCGACGTTGACCAGAAGCTCGGCGGCGTCGAACTGGACGGGGCGTTTCGCGTCCTTGCTCAACGGAAGCTTGAGATACGTCTCGTAGATTCCCACCGCGTTCTCGCTCTTCCCGATGCGGATCAGCATCTGCGCGTACTTGTACAGGGAGTTCGAATAGAACGAGAGAAGGGCCTCGGGCGGCTTCTCGCCGTATTTCTTCACCAGTCCCTGGTAGATGCCGAGCGCCTCGTCGTACTGGCCGTACGCGTAGAGATAGTCGGCCATCGTCGACTTCATCGCCCAGACCTCCTCGGACTCCGGATCCGCCTCGGCGGCGATGACTTTCCGGACGTCGTCGAACTTGCCCTGGCCGAGCTGCTGCTCGATCTGGAGCACTTTGAGGAGAGGGCCGGCCTCGGGGAAACGCACCTTCACCTGGTTCAGGACGAACTCGGCGTAGTCCGGCATCATCAACCGGTCGCCCAGCATCTTGATGTAGTACAACTCCTGATCGAGCTCGGGATTCCCGGACGACTCCATCTGAGCCGTCGCGGTCTGCGGGACGGCGGCGGCACCCAAAAGAAGAAGCGCCGCGCCTGCAGGAAGGAAATTCATCTTTTTCGTCATAGTCATCGCTCCGAAAGGAAACGGTTTCGGGACATAAGTAGTTTCAATATACCGGAAAACAGAACCCCGTGCAACCATTCGGGCTCAAACCGCATACTCCATGACACAGGAACGCTGGAGCGGTCGAAAGGACCGGGAAAGCGGTGAAAAACGGGGGACACGACCCGTCGCCCGTCCTCCCGCCGCCCCATCCGCTCACGCCGGAACTTCTCCGAACCGCGGCTCCCCGGCGGTCCAACGCCCAACGCCCAACGCCCGGCGCCCGGCGCCGGCCTCCAAACTCTACCGGGACAAGTACCAGCTGGCCTTCGCGTCCAGAAGGGCCTGCGTCTTCTCCGCCAACTGACGGGCGCGGGCGGCCATGAAGCGGCAGGTCTCCGAAGCGAAATCCTTCCCGAAGCCGAGGAAGAAATGGTCCGCTTCCAAGGTGAAGTCGCCGCGATAGCCGATGTCGGCGAGCGCCTGGCAGACCGCGTCCCAGTGGATATTGAGCGTGCCGGGAAGGGTGTGGTTGTCCTCGCGGTAGTTGACGTCGTGCGCGTGCATGGCGCCCATGCGGTCCGCGCCGAGGACGCGGATGCAGTCCTCCGGCTCGCGGCCGCAGATGGCGGCGTGTCCCAGGTCGAGGCAGACGGTGAACGCCTCGGGGTCGTCGAGCTCGTCGAAGAGCGCCGCCAGTTCCTCCGGGGGCGCGCAGACGTCGTCGACGATGCGGCGCGTCACGGGATGCCCCTGCCACATGTTCTCGATGGCGACACGCACGCCCGCCTCCTTCGCGTGCGGGGCGAGGGAGCGGTAGAAGCGGAGGTTCTCCTCGAACAACTCCTTCTCGTGTCCGTAATAGCGGCCGCGCTGGACGGGGTGGACGACGATCTCCGGCACGCCCAGGAGCGCGACGTGCCGGAAGACGCGCGGAAGCACCGGGGCGACTTCTCCGGTGTAGTGCTCGTAGTCGCCGCCGAAGGGGGCGTGCGCCTGGTTGAAGACGGCGCCGCGCGCCTCGACCTTGGCGCGCAGTTCTTTCGCTCGCTCCGGCCAGCCGGCGTCGTCGAGGTAGGCGAAATCATGGGAGAACAGGCTGATGTCGATGCCGGTATAGCCGGCGTCGAGCATCATGTCGATGGCCCGGTCCAGCCCGAACCAGGTTTCCAGCATGTGGGTTTGGGAAGATGTGCGCATTGCGGAGACTCCAAGTGGCACAGTCGTCTGTGCGCGGGAAATTGTAAATCAACGGGACCGATGGGACAACGACATTTTCCGTGCGCCCGTCTTTCTTTCGATCACTCGCACGTTGAGCGGAACTCGTTTCCCGCGGCCACCTTGAGGACGCGAGAAGCGATCTTCTTGCTACATTTCATGACTCAAGCGCCTTTATGAATTCCGCAGGCAGGATAGCGGGAACGGGACTTCGGGCGAAATCCGGTACATTTCGCGTCACCACATAGCACATTTTCAGCCTTTTGGAGGCTTCCGCCAACATGGCGTCTTCGTAGTCCGACATCGTGGAGAACAGCGCGTTCCTTGCATCCACAGCCGCGCTATCCACGACGCCGACCAAGGAGAGAAGTTGCTGCAGTACTTCACGCGTCGAACGGTCGTCGTGAAGACTTCGATGGAGAAGGTAATAGAGGTCCGCCATGGACTTGGCCGTAATGAAACCGTCAAAGCGTCCTGCCGCCGCCAAATGAAACAGCGATATCGCATCCTCGGCGAATGGTTCGCGGTTTTGGAGAAGGTCCAGGACCACGCAGGTGTCCAGCATGACATTCATAGCGCGGCAAGCCTTTCCGCCCGCGCCTCCTCTACGGAAATATCCGCGGGAAGCACGCCCACGAGCTCGTCCACGAGCCGCTCGCGGTTCTCAAATGGCGCGGAAAGTTTTGCGATGACCTTCCCGTTTTTAGTGATGAAGACATCCTCCTTCGCCGCCAAAAGCAGGTAGCGCCCGAGATTGGATTTGAGTTCCGTTGCCGTAATAGACATGTACGATTTCTCCTTTCGTTCGTACGAAATCATACAACTGTTCGTACGATTATGTCAATGACTCTCCACGCATCCGGCAAGTTGTACCATCTACTGGGTCGGCCAAGAAAAGGGGCCGCCCCGATGAAATGGGCGGCTTTGCCGCGAATCGCGTCGTGCCGGCGTCAAATGACAGCGTGTCGCGCACGTCAACCGTGAGGTACACCCGCTCCGCGAAAGCGAGGACGGGAAGTCGAAAAAGAGCGCACGAGCCCGAAGGAGTTGTTTTCCGTCTTTCCTTTCAAAATCTCTGCCGCGATCGACGGCAATCGGTCGCAGTCGATCGATTGCCTTCGACTGCGTCCGGCCGCGTTCGATTTTCGGCTTGCTTCGTCAGCCGCGATCATGTATCCTCGTTCAAAAACGAACACTCCCAAACGAAAGGATTCTCCATGGCCGATCTCTTCAAGCCCTCCGCAGGATACCGCCGCACGGATCTGTACGTCCTGACGAACCTTATCCAGTTGGAGACCCTGGTCTTCTGCCGCCGTTACCTCGGAGCAACCAACGATCCCTGCGGACGCCAGTTCGACCAAATGACACAAGCCGCCCGCTCCGGAGTGAAGAACCTCACGGAAGGCTCGGAACGTCAGGCGACGTCGATGCAGACAGCGCTGAAACTCTTGGACGTGGCGCGTGGCAGTCTCTGCGAGCTCCGGGACGACTACCTGACGTTCCTGAAGGACAACGGGGTGCCGCCGTGGCCGCAGAAATCGCCGGAGGCGCGGGAGGTATTCGCCGTTCGCCTGGACGCCCCGGATATCGGGGAGGATCTGAACCACGATGTCTGCAAGCACATCCTCGCCTCGCGGCCGAAGTTCGCGAAATGGTTCGGCAGCGGCGCCGCAGCGATTGCCTTCGCCAACGCCCTGCTGATTTTGATCACGCGCTCGCTATACATGCTCCAGTCGTTCATGGAGCGGAAAGGCGAGGAGTTTCTGAAAGAAGGCGGCTTTTCGGAACGCATGACCACGGCGCGCGTGGAAGCGAAGAAAGCGCAGGGGCAACCCGCCGCCGCGACGGACGAGGACGCCCCCAAATGCCCCGAATGCGGGGCCCCCATGCGCCTGCGCAACGGCAAGCGGGGTCCTTTCTGGGGATGCTCCGCCTACCCGGCCTGCAAAGGAACGCGCGAACCCTAGCCCGGCCGCTCGCGACCGATTGAATTCGAACGCTGTCAGCCGCAATCGAAGGTGGTGGGCCCCGCCTACCGCGCCTCGATCTCGTACCAGAGCGTCTTGAACTCGGCGCCGGTCTGGAAGGAGAGTTTTCCGTCCTGAAGCGTGGACGGCACGTCGCGGACGCGGTTGCCTTTGCCGTCGAGGGCGTAGACGGTGGCGGAGGTTGCCGCGGTGGAGACGATGACACGCGCCTCGATGCCTTCGGCGACGGTCGGGGCGCCGCCCCATTTCGTGCCGACGGACGTGCGGCCCCCGTTCCAGCCCATGCCCGTGTTCTCGACGTTGCCCGCGATGGCGAGAAGCGCCTTCGAGGATTCGCGCAGGGGCTTGCCGTCCATGGCCGTGAGCGCGATGGCGGCGAAGCCGGACTCGTTCTTCGAAACCTCGAAGCTCGCGCCGTCCAGGTCGTGCCTCGCCCCCGGGACGCGCCCGGCCAAAACCTTCGCGGAGGGCGTGTCCAGCGTGAAGGGCTTGGTCTCGGACCACGAGAGCGGCGACAGGCGCGGCCCCGCCGTGATTCCCGGTTTCGGCTTCCCCGGCAAGGTGGTGAACTCGATGCCGATGCGGCAGGAGAGGAAGTCCTCCGTGCCCGCGCCAAGGGATTTGAGCACCTGGAGCGGGTCGCCGGGAATGTCGATGCCTTCGGCGAAGTCGTCGGCCGGGAGAACGGCCGAGTACATCTCGTGGAGCGGCTTGACGGCGCCGGAGCGGAAGACCATGGCGGCGGCGGGGAGGAAGGCGAGCTTGCCCGCATGGTTCTGGAGGTCGAAGAACCGGCCGATTTTGTTCTCGCCGTACTGCGAGGAGCCCCAGTCGAATTGGAAGATGCCGTCCCAGTCCTGCAGGGCGCCGAAGGAGGCGACCATCGGGAACATTTCGCAGGACGCGGCATTGGGGGCGGGATGGTCGTACTCGGAGACGGTGAAGGGCTTGCCGAAGACGCGGAAGGAGGCGAGACGTCCGAGGTTGGCGGCGAAGTCCGGCGCGAAGGACATCGGGGTGTTGCCGATGACCCAGTTGTCCATGTCCCAGGGTTTTCCGGGGAAGGACGGGTGCTGCCAGTAGGAGTGCATGTCGACGACGTCCATGCGCGCTTCGCGGTAGAGTCCGCGTATGCCGCCGTAGCTGGCCTGCGAATCGAGGACGAGCGCCTCGCAGCCGAGGTCGCGCTTCAGGAAATCGCGCATGGCGGCGCCGTAGGCCCGCTCGGTGTCGGCGCGGAATTCGGTCCAGTCCTTGCCGCGCTGCGTGGCGCCGAGACCGTCGTTGGCGAGCGTGACGGTGCCGTCCTCCAGCGATTCCTCCCGGAAGAGGCCGCACTTTCCGCCGGGGCGGAGGGAGACGTCGCGGAATTCCAGGACGCCGAGCGGGGCGCCGCCCATGGGGAAGTCGAGGCGGGTGAGCGCGGGCTCGACATTGCGTGCGGTGAAGGACTGCGTGTGCCGCTTCCACTCCGTGCCGGCCTTGAACGAGCCGCCGAGACCGCAGTTGTGCCAGTCGGCGACCTGGTGGCGCGTGGTGAAGGAGAGCGTGCGCGGGACGTCGGCGCGGACCTCGAAGGAGAGCGTGTAGAGGCCGCCCTCCGTCAGGGTGAGGTCGCGCCACTGGAGCTGCGCCTGCCAGTTCTGGTCGGGCTTCGCGACGAGGTCGACCTTGACGGAGCGGTCGCCCTGCCCGCGGAGTTTCAGGTACGCGGGGCCCTCGACGACGGCGGCGTGGCCGACGAGAAGCTCGTCGCCGAGGGGCTGCTCGGAACCCCAGGCGGCGCGGAGTTTCTCGGTCGTGCCGTAGCGGGCGCGGAGCCAGTCGTTCCACTTGCGCTCGACCTCGGCGCGGTAGAAGGCGGGGAGCGTGGCGGCCTTGAGATTGAAGAGCGTGTTCTCGTTGTTGATCTCGATGAGAAAGACGGCGGGATCCTGCGCGATGGGCTTGCCGGAATAGGGGTTGGGGGCGAGGAGGATGTCGCGGGCGTAGGCGCGCTGCATCTCGACCCAGGGCGTGAAGATGCGGTCGAGGCCCTTGCCGTACTTGGGCAGGACGGCGTCGCGCTCGCGGTTGTCCTTGAGGCCGTCGGCGGAGAAGTCGGCGCCGCGCCAGTATTCGCGCGAGACGTGGAGGTTGAAGTCGGTGTAGATGCCCTGCCTGGCGAGGGCGGCGATGAAGTAGTGGAAGCTTGTCGAGCTGGCCGGGGTCGAGGGTGTCGAGGAACGGTCCCTTCTTCCAGATGCCGGAGGGGGCGTCGTGCTTGTCGATGTGGTGGATGCGCACGGCGTTGATGCCCATGGAGGCGAGGCGCGCGGCGAGGGCGTCGGCCTTGGCGTGGTCCGGGAAGGCCTCGCTGAACGTGAAGTTGGTGGCGAGGAAGCGCAGGCGCTTTCCGGCGCCGTCGACGAAATGGCCGTCCTTCACCGTGACGCGGCCGTGCGCGCCGGCGGGCTTGTCGTTGAGGAACGACACGTCCGCGATGCCGGCGTTGGGCGCGTCGCCGCCCATGGGGAACGGGAAGAGCGCGTCCTCCGGCGGCCGCCATCCGATGAGCTCGACGTACTGCGTGGCTGTGGTGAAGATCCAGCCGTCTTTCTGGAGCTGGTCGACGATGGCGCGGAAGTCGCGGAACGACTCGTCGCTCCACTGGGCCGGATGCCCCTGGAGCATGATGTAGTCGCGGGTGCGCTGTCCCCGGTACTGGCGGATGAAGGCGTTGTACTCGACGCGGCCGACGGAGGACTCGAGGTTGCAGGTGCGGCGGAAGGAGAACTTGCCGCAGGGGTCGTCCATGTCGCCGTAGAGCCAGGTCTTGATTTCGGTGTGTTCGCGGAGCAGGGCGCGCGTCTCGGCCGTGATGAGGCCGCAGGGGGCGCAGAAGCCCTCCAGCGGGTGGCCGACCTTCTCAAGGAAGACGCGCTGCGACTTGTCGAACGTCTCGCGCTGGTAGGCGGCGTCCGGGATGCCGTATTCGGCGAAATAGGTCTTGCCGTCCTTCCAGGGGATGTTCATCTGGTGGGTCCAGCCATGCTGCCAGAAGTCGAAAAGGCCGCCGTTGCGGAAGTGGTTCTTCCTAATCCACTCGATGTAGTAGGGCTTGTCGCGCTCCAGAGAGTTGCAGACGACGCCGAGGGAGGCGGGAAGTCCGCGCTCCGCAAGGAAGTCGGTGACGCGCCGGATCTTGGGATGGATGCAGGAGGTCTCGTTGCCGTCCATGACGTCGTCGAGCTTGATGAGGACGTAGCGCTTCGCGGCTCGGTCCTTCTCGTCGAGGTCGGGAAGGACGATGGGCTTCTCTCCTTCCGGGACGGCGGCGGAGGCGGAAAGCGCGAAAAGAGAAAGCGCGAGAGCATAGTATAAGGTTTTCATGCGAATAGCATAAACCAGCCAACCCGCCCCCGCAAGCGGAAACGGATGGCAATTGAACACGATCGCCTGCGAACGACCGATCGCGATTGATTGCCGTCGCCCGCGAACGTCCGCGGCCGATGGCATGCCAATGGCCGCGGATCCGTTTTCCCGAATACCGCCGACGGACCGGATTACGGCAGCGCCCAGTAGCCTGGAAGGTCCTGGTACTTGGCGGCGGGCTGCCTCCACTGGAGGTTCGGCGTGGAGTTCGGCGCCATCAGGTAGCCCATCGTCGCCGCGCACGGGGCGATGGTCTCCCAGACCGTGTATTCGCTCGCGCTCACGGTGAGCGACTCGATGTTCTCCCAGCGGCGCCAGAGCGGCTTGGCATTGGCCTCGCTGGTGTAGGGCTCGCCGAGGAGGTCCCTCGCCCGGTAGTGGATCGCGTACTGGTTGCGGTACGGCGTGATGCCCGGAACGTACTCCGCGATGGCGTCCGCCGCGGAGTGCAGCGAGAGGAAACGCGCCGGATAGACCGCGCCGAGGCCGCTTGTCCAGGTGCTGCCGTTGGGGTTGCAGCCCGTCTGGAAATCGCAGGCGAGGTAGGCCGCGTCGAGGTACTTGCGCTCTCCGGTGAGCCAGTGCGCGAGGCAGAGCGTCTGCGCGCTGCGGAGCGGGACGACCGCGCCCCAGCTCATCTGCTCGATGTGCCAATCGTTGGCACCGTACCACGGCACGCGGTAGGGCGTCGAGTTCGTCAATTGCGACAGCATCGGGTCGGCGTTGTAGCGGGTGCGGTTGACGTAGTAGTCGTAGAGCTTCTTGAGCACGGGGTTGGTGTGGTCGGCCAGCTTGAGCTCGGCGAAGGCGTAGTGGCTCATTTTCCAGTCGTTGGCGTTGACGTAGCGCTCGAGTTCCTGTTCGCGCTCGGAGACGCCGGCGAGGTACGAGTCGTCGCCCGTGAGCGCGGCGAGGTTGATGGCGGCCTTCATGTAGTACGAGACGTCGATGTCGGCAGGTTCCTGGTAGGAGCCGGTCTCCGGGGTCCCGTCGGGGCCGCGCACGACGACCGGCATCGGGGCGAGGCGCGACTGGGTTCCGAAGGTCCAGCCGCGGATGGCGCTCTGGCGGTAGAGCGCGGCGCGGGCGGGGGCCTCGGGCGTGCCGACGCTCTCCAGGGCGCGGGCGAGCAGCGCGGCGTAGCCGACGTACTCGAGCGTGGAATTGCGGGTCGGGGTGGCGAGGAAGTAGAGGAGATTGTCCTCGCTCGGCATCCACTGGTCTTTGGCGTCGGGGTGGCGCGTGGTCTCGATCCACGTGCCGGCGCCGCCGTCGGCGCGCTGGCTCGCGAGGATGTGCCGCAGGCCCCAGTCCGCCTCGTCGAGGATGTCGGGGATGCCGTTGCCGCGCTCGGGCATGGCGAGCTGCGAGTCGGTGAAGTTCTCGGGCTTCATGAGGTAGAGCATCGCCAAATCGCCGGCGATGCGCAGATGGAACGTCCGGCGGTCGTAGTCGGCCGCGTCGTGCCAGCCGCCGGGGATGTGGAGCGCGTTGGCCGGGTTGTTCGTGACGGCGTCCGTGTTCAGGGCGTTGATGGTGAAGTGGTCCGTCGACACCACGTCGCCGTTCGCGTTCCGGTAGCAGGAGGAGTACTCGGCTTCGTACGGGGCCTCGACACCGCG
>JAZUKQ010000058.1:0-3456 GCA_045643325.1 Kiritimatiellia bacterium
GAAGCGGAGGCCCTTGCCGTAGCGCGTGGCGAGAAGGAGCTCGTCGTTGTCGGCGGCGAGGGCGACGCCGAGAAGCTCGTCGTCGTCGTCGATGCGGATGGCGGCGATGCCGAGGGCGCGGACATTCTTGAAGAGGTCGAGCGGGGTGCGCTTGACGACGCCCTTCTCGGTGACGAAGACGACATAGCGCGTCTCGGAGGTTTCGACGACGGCCTCGTCCTCGTTGTCGGGCTTATGGATGCCGACGGCGGCGTCGGCCTGCTTGGCGAGCTTCTCCTTCTCGCGGAGACGGAGGAAGTAGTCCTCGACGGAGAGGAGGGCGACCACCTTCTCGGCGGAGCGGGCGGCGACCGGAACGCGGTCGCGGACGATCTCGCCGTTGGTGTCGCGGACGGGCTTTCCGTTCTCGTCGAGCCGCTCGATCTCGGTGAACGTGCCTTCGGGAATCTCGGCGCGGAGCGAGAGCATGTTGACGATGTAGCGGCCCTGGGAGCCGCGGCCGCCCTCGGGGATGTCGAAGGCGTCGAGGAGGAAGGCGCGTCCGTGCGAGGTGAAGACGAGGAGCTGGTCGTGAAGGCGGCAGTGGAGGATGAGCAGCGGGGCGTCCTCGTCCTTCAGCTTGGCGCCGATCTTGCCCTGGCCGCCGCGGCGCTGGGCGGCGAACTCGCTGGGCGGGAGGCGCTTGACATAGCCCCGTTCGGTGAGGAAGATGACGACGGGGTCGTTCTTGATGACGGAGCGCGGGTCGTCGGTGGCGCCGCCGAACTGGATGGTGGTGCGGCGTCCCTCGGGGTACTCGGCCTTGAGCCCCTCGCAGTCGGCCTTGATGATGTCGAGGACCTTCTGGGGGTCGGCGAGGATGGCCTCGAGTTCGGCGATGCGCTTGACGAGGTCGGCGTACTCGTTCTCGACGGCGTCGCGGGCGAGGCCCGTGAGCTGGCGGAGGCGCATCTCGAGGATGGCGTTGGACTGGATGTCGTCGAGCCCGAAGCGTTCGAGAAAGACGCGCCTCACCTCGTCGTCGTCCTTGGAGGCGCGGATGATCCTGACGATCTCGTCCATGTGGTCGGTCGCGATCCGGTAGCCCTCGAGGATATGGGCGCGGGCGCGGGCCTTGCGGAGCTCGAAACGGGTGCGGCGGGTGATGACCTCGACGCGGTGGTCGACGAAGCAGCGGAGGAGCTGCTTGAGGTTCATCGTCTTGGGGCGTCCGTGGTCGAGCGCGAGCATGTTCGCGCCGAAGTTCGACTGGAGCGGCGTGTTGCGGAAGAGAAGGTTGAGCGTGACCTGGTAGTCGGCTCCGGGGGCGAGGTCGATCTCGATGTGGACCGAGTCCTTGGAAAGGTCGCGGACGGCCTTGAGCCCGGCGATATGCTGGGGATGCTTCTCATTGACGAGCTCGGCGATTTTCTCGCACATCTCCTCCTTGTTGACGCCGTAGGGAATCTCGGTGACGAGGATGCGGTGGTGCTTCTCG
Source organism: Kiritimatiellia bacterium (assembly GCA_045643325.1). Classification (GTDB taxonomy): domain Bacteria; phylum Verrucomicrobiota; class Kiritimatiellia; order RFP12; family JAZUKQ01; genus JAZUKQ01. Next base: position 1,478 of record JAZUKQ010000058.1, read on the forward strand.
TCGAACTCGGTCCGCGCGCGGAGGCAGAGCGAGCCGCGGCCGGTCTTGTACATCGCCTCGATGGGCTTGCGGCCGCAGAGGATGCCGCCGGTGGGGAAGTCGGGGCCCTGGACGAACTTCATGAGGTCGTCGACGGTGCAGCGCGGATTGTCGACGAGGTGGATGATGGCCTCGCAGAGCTCGACCATGTTGTGGGTCGGGATGTTGGTGGCCATGCCGACCGCGATGCCCATCGAGCCGTTGAGCAGGAGGTTCGGGATCTTGGAGGGGAGGACGGTGGGCTCGAAGAACTTCTCGTCGTAGTTGGGCACCATGTCGACGGTGTCCTTGTCGAGATCCTCGAGGAGTTCCTCGGAGTACTTGGCCATGCGGACCTCGGTGTAACGCATGGCGGCCGCGCCGTCGCCGTCCATCGAGCCGAAGTTTCCGTGGCCGTCGACCATGAGGTAGCGCATGTTGAAGTCCTGCGCCATGCGGACGATGGTCTCGTAGATGGAGGAGTCGCCGTGGGGGTGGTATTTACCCATGACGTCGCCGACGACGCGCGCGGACTTGAGGAAGGGCTTGTTGTGGGTGTTGCCCATCTCGCCCATGCCGTAGATGCAGCGGCGGTGGACGGGCTTCATGCCGTCGCGGGCGTCGGGGAGGGCGCGGCCGACGATGACGGACATGGAGTAGTCGAGGTACGACTGCTGCATCTCCCTCTCGATGGCGACAGGCGGGAAGGTCTCGTGGCGGAGGATCTCCTCGAGCTGCTCCTGGGCGGTGAGGGGTTTGGTCTCGGGAGTCTCGGAAACAGGGGTTGTATCTTCGGACATGGCGGGTAAGAAACGTTGATAAAGGGAAAATTCTGCGCGGGGTTTTCCGGGGGCGGAACGGTGCGGAGGGGCTCGGGACTAGGCGTCGATCGCCGCCATGAGCGCGTTCTCCTCGATGAAGCGGCGGCGGGGGCCGACCTCGTCGCCCATGAGCTTGTCGAAGAGGCGGGAGGCCTTCTCGGCGTCGGCGAGCTGGACCTGGAGCATCTTCCGCTTGCCGGGCTTCATGGTCGTCTCGTAGAGCTCCTCGGCGTCCATCTCGCCGAGACCTTTGAAGCGCTGGAGCGTCATGCCCTTTTTCGCGGAGGTCCGGTAGGTCTCGAGAATCTCGCGGAGGGAGTGGACCTCGGTGGAGGCGTTGGTCTTGACGTCGACGAGCCGGCCGATGGGGAGGTCGCGCCCGAGGAAGTCGCCCTCGGCGAACCCGAAATCGACGCGGAAGGCGTCCATATAGTCGGAGAGGAGTTTGGAGTCCTTGATCTCCGTGCAGGTGTAGTTCGCGTTCTCCGGCTCGTCGAGGCGGTCCATGGTGAACTCGGGGTCGATCTGGACAAGCTCGTCGAAGACCTTCCGCTTGAGGGCGTCGGCCTCCTCCTGGGTGAACGCGAAATGCTGCTCGGGGTCGCCGGTGGTGTCGGTGACGATGTGGAAGCGCGGGAAGGCCTTGGTCACGGGGTCCCGGGAGGCGAAATACCGGCGGATGTCGACGCGCTGGCGCTCGAGGCGGTCGAGCAGGCCGACGGCGGCGGTGAGCTTCTCGAGAAGCGTCTCGACGCCGCCCTCGGAGTTCACCTTGTCCATCTGGGCGTCGTCGTCGGACTCGAAGCGGAAGTCGTCCTTGGCGAGCGCGATGAGCTCGCGGTTGAGGACGGCGTCGCTCTCGATGTAGGTGACGTTCTTGCCGCGCTTGGCCGAGTAGAGGGGCGGCTGGGCCACGAAGACGTGTCCGTTCGTGATGAGCGGGCGCATCATGCGGTAGAGGAGGGTGATGAGGAGGGTGCGGATGTGCGCGCCGTCGACATCGGCATCGGTCATGATGACGATTTTCCCGTAGCGGATCTTCTCGAGGTCGAACGTCGTGCGGGGGGCCGTGTCCGCGGGGGCGGAGGGCGCGGGGGCGGAGGCGGAGGCGGGGGGCTCCGCGGCCTCGGCGGCCGGCAC
>JAZUKQ010000059.1:0-4194 GCA_045643325.1 Kiritimatiellia bacterium
TATAGAATGAGAGTTTGTGTTATTGGATATGTGCGCTCAAGGCGTTGTTCTACGCCTGGCCAAGCCCTGGATGGAGCTGTCTCGGATCTGCCCAGGCGCGCTTTTTCGGGCGGCCGGAAATGTACCGGACCATGCATCTTAGGAGGGCCTCGTTTCCCGCATGGAATAGGTCGATTTCCCCGGCGTGGAAAAAAGGCCCGCGTCGTTCTGACCGTCACGAAAGGCTTGCCGCACAACAACCATCTTCATCTCGCTTCTCAAAAAGCGGGATACGTGTGACAATCCAAAACATTCCCTTTAAGGGTATGTTTTGTCAAAATCTTGTCGCCACACGATAAACGCCGTCTTCAGTGTCCAGCATTTGACGAAATAAATCCGCCTGATGAACCGTCCCCGTTTCTCTTGGTGTCTTTTCTTTTGACGAATTGCGAAGAATTTTTCAGCCCCAACGGTATGTAATCTCGTTCTTGAATGGCGTTCTGGTTAGGAATTACGGGAATTCAGGATAGAAAGCGTTTTTCCGAAATCACCGGAAAATAGGCTTCGCCAAGTCCGACGAAACCTCTCGTGAAATATGCAGTTCGATGGTCGAAGTCCATAGACAGATACATGTTTCTGCACGAAAACGCGCGTTGAGCTGTATTTATCTCATTGCTGCGGCAGAATAAAACACGCCCAATGGATTCGTTGATAGGATTGGTCGAAAAGCGAGTGGACCGCTCCGGACCGGCCCTCGTAAAAGAGATGCCGCAGTTTGTCCGCCATGCGACACCCCTGAAGAAGGTTCTGGACGAACTGATCCGATGCGATTTCGTCCGACTGTTCCGTGCATGGCACAGGAGGAACCGGGACGCGCGGCGACACCGGCACCTGCCGCACGATCCTCGCCGCCTCGAATGGCGCTAAGCCAGTTGTCCACCGCTGCGTTTTCCGGAATGTTCAGACATTGAACGACCTGTTTCAGCAGGCAGCGCGAAATTCAGGCCCCGGCATTTCCCTTTTTTCTCTCGGAAGCGAAATGCGATACCCTCCGCCGGTTCCGCCGCCGACTCCCCCCTTGTTTACGGAGGGCCTTTTTGCTATTGTTCGGTCCGACAAGGTTCCCGAGAATGAAAAAAAGCGCGAAAACGGCCGTCAAGATCGGCGTCACACTGCTCCTCCTGACGCTTCTCTACCGGAAGGTGAACGGGAAGGACTTCCTGGAGGTCCTCCGAGGGCTCCGATGGGGCCTCGTGCCGTTTTTCTTCCTGGTCGCGTTTCTCAATATGTGGATCTCCTCGCTCCGGTGGGGAATGCTCCTCCGCGCGGACGGCGTCGACGTCCCGACCCGGAAGCTTTTCGCGAGCCACTGGATCGCCTCGTTTTTCAATTTCTTCCTCCCGTCGAACATCGGCGGCGACGTCTACCGGATCGCCGACATCTCCCGGAAAAGCGGAAGCGGCATGGGAAGCCTCGCCTCCGTGACGGTGGACCGCCTGACCGGTTTCCTGGCCCTCTCCCTCTACGGGTTCGTTTTCCCGCTTCTCGGACTGCGGCTCATTCCGGAGGACAAACGGATTCTGCTCGTCATCCCGCTGATCGTGTTTCTCGGGTTCCTGTGCGTCGCCGCGCTCCTGTGGCAGCAGAAAATGATCCGTTTCTTCCTGCGGTTCGTCCCCGGAAAGTTCCGCGGGAAGGTCTCGGGATACCTCGACGCGTTCTTTTCCTCTGTCCGCGCGTACGCGAGACGTCCCGCCGTGCTCGCGCGGGCGTTCGGGCTCTCGATGGTGTTCCAGTTCCTCGTTTTCGTGGCGGTCTACGTCGTCGGGCTCGCGCTTCGGCTTCCCGTCTCGTTTCCCGAGTACTGCGTGTTCGTCCCGTTCGTCTGCCTGTTGGAGGCGGTTCCCCTCTCCATCAACGGCATCGGGCTCCGGGATTCCGGCTATGTCTTCTTCTTTTCTGCGGTCGGACTGGCCGGGCGGGGGGCCGACCCCGAGACCAGCGCGGCCGCCATCTCGCTCTGCTACATGGCGCTGACGCTGGCGTACGCGCTCGGGGGCGGCGTGTTGTTCCTGAGGCGGATGTACGCGGGAAAGGCTTGAAATCCGAGGTTTGATATGAGCATACGTCATTTTTTCGCGAAGGGAAAAACGTGGGCCTCCGGCGTCGCCGCGGCGGCGGCGCTGGCCGGGTGGATGCTGTCCGGATGCGTGGCGGCGGGGCCGGAGACGGGGAGCCGCGGGGACGCCGCGGAGGTGTCCGTTCCGTCCTTCGGCGCGCGGGCGGACGCCGCCGCGATCCGGGCGCGCGCGGAGGCGGTGACGGCCGAGGCGTATCCCGACGCGGACACGGTCACGGTCTACGAGGGCGAGAGCGTCCGGTACCGGCCCGACGGCACCTACGAGGACGTCTATGAGAACTTCACGAAGATTCTCACTGAGCGCGGCAAGCGGAGCGAGCGGACGCAGTCCACATCGTATTCCGCGCGCTACGCGAGAAAGCCGGAGTTCCTGGCCGCGGAGATTCTGAAGCCGGACGGATCGGTCGTGACCCTCGATCCCGAGGACCGCTGCACCGAGGTGGTCGACCGGAGCTCGATGGACGAAAACATCTACGACCCGATGGACAAGGTCGTCGAGATGACGGTTCCGGAGCTCGAGGTGGGAGACCTTTTCCATGTCGTCCTCAAACGCGCCGTCTTCAAGGCGCGCGTCCAGGACTCCTGGTCCGACATCTGCATCATGGAGGGGACGATTCCGGTGCTCGAGTCCCGTTACGAGGTCCTTGCCCCGAAAGAGCGCCCCATCCGCTCGGTCCGCGTCCGGCACGAGCTTCCGGGAACGATGACGTCCTCGACCGAGGAGACCCCGGAGGGAACGATCCACCGCTGGATCGCGAAAGACGTCCCGCAGGCCTTCCCCGAGCCGGACATGCCGTCGCTCTACACGTGCGTCCAGGGCGTATTCCTTTCGACCGAGTCCGACTGGCGCGGTCTCTCGAAGTGGTACGACAGGCTGTGCGAGCCGCGCCTCGCGGCCGTCACGGACGGCATGCGCGCGAAGGTCGCCGAGCTCACGAAGGACAAGGACGACGAGGGGAGGCTCCGCGCGGTGTTCGATTTCGTCTCGCAGGAGATCCGCTACATGGGCATCACCGACGAGGACGTCGCTCCGGGCTACGAGCCGCACGACGTGAGCCTCACGTTCGACAACCGGTACGGCGTCTGCCGCGACAAGGCGGCGCTTCTCGTGGCGATGCTCCGGCTCGCCGGGTTCAAGGCCTATCCCGTCCTCATCAGCGTCGGATCCCGGAAAGACCCCGATGTCCCGCAGCCGTTCTTCAACCACGCCATCGTCTGCGTGGACCGCGGGACGGGGGAGGGCGCCGCGCGCTACCGCCTCATGGACCCGACGAACGAGAAGTCGCGCGACCTCTTCCCCGCGTACCTCTATAACTACGACTATCTCGTCGCGAAGCCCGAGGGCGAGGGGCTTCTCAACGCCGGTCCCGCCCCCGCGGAGGACAATCTTCTGGGGGTCGTCACCGAGGGGACGTTCAAGGCGGACCGCACGCTCTCGCTCGAGTCGCGGATATCCTTTCTCGGGTTCAACGACTCCGCGTACCGCAACTCGTTCGCGCAGATGAAGCCCGGCGAGCGGAAGCTCTATTTCGAGCGCGTGCTGAAGGGCACGCTCGCCGGCGCGGTGCTCGAGGACGCGGAAATCCTTCCGGAGGACATGGGCGACACCGGGACCCCGCTCGCCGTGAGGCTCCGCTACACGATGTACGATGTGCCGGTCGACGGTCCGGGCGCGTGGGAGCTGCGCGTCCCGTGGCTCTCCGGGCGGCTCGGATTCGTCGGCCGCGTGATGGGCGACACGGGGCTCGACAAGCGCCGGTTCCCGCTCGAGATCCTTCCCACCTGCGGCGAGGAGGAGACGGTCCGGATCCGCTTCGAGCCGGGCGCGAAGGGCGCGCTGCTCGCCGACCCCGGGACCGAGCGCGTGGACGGCGTCGCGTTCGAGTACGAGCAGAGCGGAGCGTGGGTGGACGCCGAGACGCTTGTCGCGCGGCGCTCGCTCAAGCTCCGCGCGTCCCTCGTCGCGCGGGAGGACTACTCCGCGTACAAGGAGGACATCGTGAAAATCGAGACGGCGGGCCGCCGGACACGGTTCCTGTTCGAGCCGCCCGCGGAGGCCGCCGCGAAAACCGAGG
>JAZUKQ010000060.1:0-8900 GCA_045643325.1 Kiritimatiellia bacterium
GTCGCGGACATGGGGAAAACATCTGGGAAAGCCCGCATTTTCCATGTTCTGCGAAAACAGGGATAATTTATCCCACTTTTTCAGAGGACCTCGTTTCCCGCATGGAATAGGTCGATTTTCTCGGCGTGGAAAAAAGTCCTGTGTCGTTCTAACCGTCTCGAAAGGCTTGTCGCACAAGAACAATCTTCATTTCGCTTCTCAAAAAAGCGGGATAAGTGTGCACAGGTTCCGGACAGACCGCGATTTTTGGTATACTCTCCGTGTCGCACATCGTTCCCGTTCTCGTCAAAGCAAGGAATACGATCGCCATGAAAACATCCGTCCTTCCAGTCTCCACGTTCGCCGTCCTCGCGTCGCTCGCTTCCGCAGCGACCCTTGAGCTCGCGCCGGACGGCATCGAGTTCGACGCCGGCGCGCCGATCGGAAAAATCCGTTTCTCGTATCCGCTCGTATTCCGGGAGGGCGGAAATCCGCAGCAGCCCGCGTCGGTGGACGTGACGAACCGGACGGCCTACGTCTCGTATCCCTGCGGGGCCGCCGCGCGGGTCGTGGCGGAGGAGGGCGGAGCGATGCGGCTTGTCCTCGGAAAACGTCCGGACGGCGCGCTGAAGGTCTCGCAGACGTTCGGCGCGAACATCGACAAACTCCTCGGGGCGAACGTCCGCTGGTCGGTCAAGAACTCGGAGCCGAAGGCGTTCTCCGCCGAGAAGCCGGCCGACGCGTTCCTCTTCCGGGGCGACGCGCTGGAGGCTCGTTTTTCGGCCGAGGGCTGCGGCGGCTTCGGAATCGACATCCCGTTCGGATACCAGGAACTCCAGGACCAGCGCGTCTGGAACACGAAGACCGTCAAATGGATCTCCTACTCGCATCTTCCGACGGACGCCGACTACCTGTACCGTCTCGTCACGGCCGACGGGTCCCCGGTCGAGGTGAAGGACGCCGGCGTGAAGAGCACGGGGGATATCTATGTCCCGTATCCCGACGGGAACAACGCGTCGCTCTGGCCGGGACGCGGCCCGATCCGCACGTTCGGATGGCAGGACGGGATCCGCCGCAACTTTTTCGCGCGGCGCGCGGCCGACGAGAACGCCATCGTCTTCACGGGCGACTCGCTCACCGAGAACTGGCGCGACGTGGCCAAGTGCTTCCCCGGGTACAAAATCGCCAACCGCGGGGTGGGCGGCGATACCTCGCAGGGCATTCTCTGGCGGATGAAGCACGATGTTCTCCCGCTCAAGCCGCAGATGGTCTGCATCTGTTCCGGAGGCAACGACCTCACCGCTCACGGAGACCCCGCTGACAACATCCACAACCTCGAGCTCATGCTCAAAGAGCTCCGCGAATACGATCCGAAGATGCCGGTCGCCGTCATGACCGTTCCGCCTTCCAGCAACCCGCAGGCCCCTCTCAAACCCGGCGCGTGGGAGACGCTCAACGGCCTCATCCGCGAGACCGCCGCGAAGTATCCGGACCAGGTGGTTCTCGTGGACCTCGCGAAAGCCTGCCTCGACGCGGACGGAAACCAGCGGTTGGAGCTTTTCGGGAAGGACCGTCTCCATCTCGGTCCCGAGGGATACAAGGTCTGGCGGTCGCTGCTCGAGCCGGTGTTCGCGAAGGTGTTTCCGAGGACGGCCCCGATGGCCGGCGCCGCTCCCGATCTCGCGGCTCTGAAACTCGTCTGGAGCGACGAGTTCGACGGCACGGAAATCGACAAAACGAAGTGGGACATGCCCATCCATCGGAGGCAGGGCGCCTCCACGTGGCATCCGCGCAACGTGTCCGTCTCGGACGGAACGCTCAAAATCGCCGTCAAACGGACGAAGGATCCGGTGTGGCGCTACGACACGGCGTGCGTCCGGACGGCGAAAGGATATAAGCCGGAGGACAGCCTCTACTCGTTCAAGTACGGATATGTCGAGACCTCGCTCAAGATGCCGGCGCATATCCGGACGGACTATTGGGTCGGGTTCTGGCTCTTCTCCGGCGGGATTTTCGATCCGAGTTCCGACACGCGCAAGGGGACGGAAATCGACATCTTCGAGTCGTTCAACCTTTGGAACCGCGGCTCGATGCACCATACGATCCACTGGGGCGGCTACGGTCCGAAACATAACGCGAGCGGCATCTCCTCGGGTCCCCATCCCGAGATCCTGGACGGAGGATTCCATAAGTACGGACTCTATTGGGACGAGCAGCGCTACGTGTTCTATGTCGACGGGGTGCCGGTCGGCGAGATGGACGCGAAGGGGCTCGGTTCGGACCAGGCGCCGAAAATCCCCTCGCAGGGCACCTCGCAGGTGCCGCAGTACATCAAACTCAGCGTCGAGGCGGCGCCGTGGTGCGGGCAGCACAGTGGCTGGGAGTCCGAGCTTCCCGAGAGCGACGTGCTCGAGTGCGACTACGTGAGGGTGTACCAGTAGCGCGGGAACACCGATTCCCGCGTCGCCGACGGCTCCGCGCGCCGTCGCGCCCCGCGCGTGCAGCGGCGGTTGTCCGGGAGCGGGGAATGGGATATACTTTCCGACTCGCGGACGCGGCGCGCGTTTCATCCGTGTCCGCGCACTTTCGACGCGTCTCCGGGCTCCGGCCGGGCGGCATACGGATTTCCAGACCATGGCAAAAAACGATTCCAGAAAAAAACTCTACGTCATCTACGGCGCGGACGAGTTCCGCGTCGCGGGAGACGCGAAGTCGCTCGTGGAGTCGCTTGTCCCCGAGGCGGACCGCGCGATGTCTCTGGAGATCTTCGACGGCCGCGTCGCCGGCGGCGAGGCGGTGGCCAAGGTCGTCCGCGACGCCGTCGGAGCCGTACAGACGGCAAGTTTTTTCGGCGGGAACAAGACGGTCTGGATCCGCGACATCTCGTTCCTCGCTCCTGCCCGGCGCGGTTCGGAAGACGATGACGACGATGGCGCCGACCGCGGTTCGGTCAAGGGCGTCGTGGAAAAGCTCCGGGCCGCCCTCGCCGCGATTCCCGACGGCCACAGTCTCGTCCTTTCCGGCTGGCAGATCGACAGCCGTTTCGGCGGCATCGTCGCCGACGCCCAGAAAATGGCGAAAAAGGGCGAGGCGGACGTCCGGAAATACGAGGTCCCGTCGAAATGGCAGGCGGCCGACGCGACCGCGGACCTCCTTCAGGCCGAGGCGGAGAAGCGGGGCCGGACCATCTCCCGGGCGGTCTGCGCGGCCATCGTCGCGCGGGCCGGCACGACGCCGCGACAGGTCGTCTCGGAGCTCGACAAGCTTCTTCTGTATACGGACGGACGCGAGCCGACGGAGGCCGATGTCGAGCAGATCGTCTCGCCGATGGCCGAGACGGAGGCGTGGGACCTGCTGGACGCCTTCGGCGAGCGGAAGCTGTCCGTGGCGCTTCCGATGCTGCACCGCCTGTTGGACGCCGGCGTGAGCGGGATGATGCTTGTCATCCAGCTCCAAAACCGGATCACCGACCTTCTTCTGGTCCGCGACGCGCTGGACCGGCGTCAGGGAAGCGGGGGCGGGGCCTTTCAATGGAGTCCGTCCCTTTCCGAAGAGGAGGCGAAAGCCGTCGCGGAGCTTCCGGAGCGCGTCACGGGCAGCGTCTCCCGGCCGTATTCCTCCCGGAAGCTGACGGGGCAGGCGATGAAATATTCCCGTGTGGAGCTCCGCAGGGCGCGTTTCGTGATGAACCGCGCGCACGAGCGGATGACCAGCATCGCGATGCCGGCCGAGATGGTTCTCGAGCTCGCGCTCACCGAGGCGATGGGAAAGATGAGGGCGTAGGCGATGGGCGGAACACTGGTCTATGCCCCGAACTGGCTCGGGGACGCCGTGATGGCGATGCCCGCCGTGCAGCGCTGGCGCGCCGGGCATCCCGGGGCGCGTCTGACGGTCCTCACGAAAAAGGGGAACGCGGGACTCTGGCGGATGCATCCGGCGGTCGACGACGTCCTCGTCCTGGAGCCCGGGACGCGCGGCACGTTCCATACGGCCGCGGAGGTGCGCCGGAGAGGGTTCGACGAGGCGATTCTTCTGCCGAACTCGTTCCGTTCCGCGTTGATCGCGTGGTGGGCGGGCGTGCGCCGGCGCCGCGGCGTCGCGACGCACGGCAGGAGCCTGTTGCTCACGGACCGCGTCGCGCTCTCGGAGGTCCCGGGCGACCGGCACCAGTCGCGGGAGACGGCGCCCATTCTTGTGCCGGCCTGGCGGAGGGACGGGACCGATACGCTGCCCCCTCCGGAAATCGCGGTCCCGGACGATGTGAGGCGGGACGTGTCCGGCCGCTTCGGGCTGGACGGCGCGGAATGGCGGCTCGGCGTGATTCCGGGCGCGGCGCGCGGAGCCTCGAAACGGTGGCCGCATTTCGCGGAGGCCGCGGCGATGTTCGCGCGGCGGAAAGGCGGGAACGGAATCGTGCTCGCGATGGGGACCCCGGGCGAGGCCGCGCTCTGCGACGAGGTGGTCGCCGCGGCGTCGGCCGCGGGGGCGCGGGCGGTGTCGGCCGCGGGAAAGACGGGGATGGAGGAGTTCGCCGCGCTGCTCTCGCTCTGCGACGTCGTCCTGTGCAACGACAGCGGCGGAATGCATCTCGCGGCCGCGGTCGGGGCGGGAGTCGTCGCCGTGTTCGGGCTGACCGACTGGACCCGGACGGGACCGCTCGGCGCCCGCGCGGTCGCGGTGCACAGACCGGAGGTGGAGGGGCGTCGGGCCATCGCCCGCGAGAGCGCGGAGGCCGCCGCGGTCCTGGCCTCGATTCCGCCGGAGTGGATTGTCGACGAGGCGATGCGGATCGGGGTCCGCCGGCCCGCGTCAGATTGAATACGGAACCGCGCCGCGCATCACGAGGCGCAGGTACCAGGCGCCTTCGAGAAACTCGATGAGAAGCCACGCCGCGCCGAAAAGAAGGTAGAGCGTCGCGGCGGCGGAACGGGAGAATCCGGACGTTCCGGAGACAATCCGGCCGTGCAGATTCCGGACAAAGACGAGAACCGATCCCGCGAAGAGAAAGAAGTCGCCGGAATAGAGTCCCCACCAAAGGTTTCCGTGGCTCGCGCGCTCGCCGGTCTCGATGAAGCAGAGGCAGGAGACGGCGAAGGCTCCCCAGAGCGCCCAGAGTTTTAAAAGCCACCGGCCGAGCGGACGGAAATTTCCGCGGAACGCGTTGAAACAAAGGACCGCGGCCGGGAACGCGAGAAAGAGGACAAGGCTCCGGATTCCGGCGGAGGTGGTCCCGAAGGCGTATTTCCAGGCGTCGGCGGGGGCGAAAACGATGCCGCCGGCGGATTCCTCCTCCCCGCCGAAGAGGACCATATTCTGCCAGATGGCGACCAGCCCGGCGGGAATCGCCATGCAGCCGAAAAGGACGACGCGGCCGAAATTCCGCCACGTCTTCTTGTTCGCGAGGAGGTCCACAAGAAGAAAGAGGGCCATGACCGGGGCGAACGCCAGAAGAAAGCTCGGCTTGAAGCCCGTGCAGACCGCGAGGCTTGCCGCGAAGAGAGCATGGTCCCGCGAAAAGCTTTTTTCCGACGAGAGGTAGTTCCGGTCGATCCGGAAATAAAAGAGGAGGGCGAGAACCGCGAATATCCGCATGGAGAGATAGGTCGAGCTGTGCAGCGGGTTCATCGCGAACTGGCACCCGAAGAACCACGGAAAGATTTTCGGGACATACAGACCGTTGGCGAGGACACAGCCGAGCGCGGCCAGTCCGAGCCAGCCGGCGGGAATCCGTCCGCCTTCGGAGTCGCACGGAAGCGAGCGCATCCATCCGGCCAGGACGACCGGGGTGAGGACCGTGATCAGACCGAGGAAAAGCGTGACGGAGACGACCGAGCCGGTCCGGGAGATCAGAAACCGGAAGACGGGGCCTTCCAACGAATAGGAATCATTGGCCAAGGCGCTTTCGATGTGCGCGGGAAGGTCTGAAAAGAACCGTCCGTCGGGATACGGCGTAATCTGATGACGGAAGAGGTCGACGCAGCAGAGGAGCAGGGCGAGCAGTCCGAGAAACCAGAGCGCGGCGGCGATTTTTCGTGACATGTTGTTCATGGGCGAATCATATCATAAACCAGGGTGTCGCGGGAACGGGGCGGGGAACAGGACCTTCGCCCTTTTTCTCTCGGACGCGAAATGCGGCTCTCCCAGCCGCAAGCGCCGGACCTTTGCGGCGCACGGTGTACTCCCCCAGCCGCAAGCGGCAGCCCCCTCAAGGGGGCCGGGCTTCGCCCGAAAGCGGACGCACGGTGTACACCCCCAGTCGGCTTCGCCGCCAGCCCCCTCAAGGGGGCCGGGCTTTGTCCGGAAGCGGCGCACGGTGCCTCTTTGGGGCTCGCGAGCGCAGCCCGCCGCAGGCGCCTCCCTTGAGGGAGGTGGCGCGAAGCGCCGGAGGGTGTTGCCGCAGAGAAGGGAGAAACACCCCCAGTCGCCTTCGGCGCCAGCCCCCTCAAGGGGGCCGGGCTCCGCCCGAAAGCGGACGCACGGTGTACACCCCCAGTCGCCTTCGGCGCCAGCCCCCTCAAGGGGGCCGGAGCAAGCTCCGCGTTCCACGCCCCTCCGCCCCGCGTGGAAAAACGGAGACAGTCCGGAGAAAGTTTCTCTTGCCTCGGAGCCCTGTTTCCGCTATGTTTGGCTTCATCCCCGCTGGAGTCTCCGGCCCGTCGCGCCGCCGGAAACGGGGATCCGCCGTTTCGCCGGGCGAGCGGGAGGACGTCCCCGGATATGCCGGCACCGCGCGGCTTTTCGCGATCGGATATCTCAAGGGACTGATGGAAAGGAGCAGACAATGAGCGAGGACGAATTTCTGATGTTCAAAGGGGTCACCTTCGGATTCTGGGCGAGGAACGGCTACTTCTCGTCGCCCGCGGCGTTCGCGGAGGTCGAGAAAATCGCCTCGCTCGGGATTCCGTGGGTGTGCCTCGTCGTCACCGTGATGCAGGAGGCGTACTACAGCACGCGGATGTTCCGCGACTATGCCGCCACCCCGGGAGACGACGAGGTCGCCGACATCATCCGCGCGTTCCACGACCGCGGGGTCCGGGTCATGCTGCGCCCGATGATCGAGTCGTGGGACGGCTCCCAGCGCTGGCAGGTGCATCAGGAGGAGGGGTGTGTCTACGACGGACGGCCCTTCCACTACCGGACCGACTGGTTCGAGAACTACGCGGCGCTGACCCGCCACTATCTGCGCATCGCGGCGAAGTGCGGCGTCGAGGCCTACGGCATGGACAGCGAGCTCAACCAGCTGCTGCCGTTCTCCGACCATTGGAAACGGGTCATTGACGTCGCCCGGGCGTGCTACAAGGGGCATCTGACGACCTCTATCGCCAAAGTCGAGGACAACATCCAGTACCTCGACGACCCCGGCTTCTGGCTGTACGCGCTCGACTCCGTCGGGACCAGCATGTACAATCCGGCGTCCAAGACGGGGGGCGGGACCGCCGCGGAGATGGCGGACTTCCTTCGCGGCGACGAGGGATTCCGGAAACACCGCGCCTTCGCGGCGAAGTACGGGAAGACCTACTATTTCGGGGAGTGCGGGTGCTGCGCGACGGAGAGCGCGTCGAGGCTCCCGTACTACTGGAAAAACGGGAAGCGCTACGACGGCGTGGAGCAGGCGAACTATCTGCGGGCCGTCCTCGAGGCCTATTCGGCGGAGCCCTGGTGGCGCGGACTCTTCTGGTGGAAGTGGGACGAGCAGAACTACCGGCCCGAGTTCCACGAGGACCCCGCCGGGGACAAGGGCTTCACCCTCTCCGGAAAGCCCGCGGAGAAGGTGTTCGCGGACTGGTGCCGGTAGCGTCGCGCCGGGACGGCAGGGCGAATCGTCCCGGTCCGGCAGGGGAGTCGCGGAAGGCCGCCGTTTTTGCTACGCTATCAGCGGTTCAACCTAAGGAGTCTCTTATGAAAAAATTTGTCTTCGTCTCTCTCTTTTCCGTTCTCGCCCTTTCCGTCTCCGCCGAGACGCTGAAGGACGACGCTTTCTATTCCTTCAAAAATCTCCCGAAAAGCCTCGAGGCCGTCGTGAAGGTCGGAGAGGACATCGAGTTTGAGCTGGAGGAGAACGCCACGACGGGATACCGGTGGGAGATCGTCGGGGCCGACGCCGCGAAGCTCAAGTCGGAGATCGAGCATGAGGCCGCGAAGGACAGGACGCTCGTCGGGGCGCCCGGCCGGGCCGAGATCGAGCTCGAGCCGCTCGCGGAGGGGGACCACACCGTCACGCTGCGGTACCGCCGCTCTTGGGAGGCCGCGGATTCCGCCATTCATGAAATCCCAGTGAAAATCTCAACGAAAGCCAGCGCATCGCCCATGGAGACAACCTGTCAATTCCTCAAGGATTGCGGACACTACTTCCTCGCCACCGCCGACGGGGACCAGCCGCGCGTCCGCCCGTTCGGGACCGTCCACATCTTCGACGGGAAACTCTACATCCAGACCGGCCTGAAGAAGAACGTCGCGAAGCAGATTCTCGCGAATCCCAAGGCCGAGCTCTGCGCGTTCGACGGGAAACGCTGGATCCGCGTCGAGACGACGCTCAAGGAAGACCCCCGCCGCGAAGCGAAGAAGTCGATGCTCGACGCCTATCCGAACCTCCGCGCGATGTATTCCGAGGACGACGGGAACACCGCGGTCTTCTACATGACCGACACCACGGCGACCATCTATTCCTTCGACGCCGCTCCGGAAGTGCACCGGTTCTGATCGGCGGCAACCCCCACCGGCGCTTCGCGCCACCTCCCTCAAGGGAGGCGCCTGCGGCGGGCTGCGCTCGCGAGCCCCAAAGAGGCACCGTGCGTCCGCTTCCGGGCGGAGCCCGGCCCCCTTGAGGGGGCTGGCGCCGAAGCCGACTGGGGGTGTTTTGCGGGGGCGGGAGGCAACACCCTCCGGCGCTTCGCGCCACCTCCCTCAAGGGAGGCGCCTGC
>JAZUKQ010000061.1:0-4893 GCA_045643325.1 Kiritimatiellia bacterium
CGTGGCGCCGCGTAGCCCATGACACTCGCAGAGGCGTCGTCATTCCGGCTTCGCGTCGGTCGGGCGAAGCCCGCCCCCCGCCGCGCGGGGGGTGGCGGCAACGCCGCCGGGGGGTGTACACCGTGCGGCGGCCAAGAACAGCTTCGCGGCTTTGCGCCTTCGCGTGAGAAATAGGTCGCCTCATGCCCATCCGCCCCCTTTCCCTCCACCCCATCCTGCGTGGAATCATCTCACGCTAAGCCGCTAAGGATACGCACGGTGTACTCCCCCAGCCGCAAGCGGCAGCACCTCGCGGAGGGGGCCGGGCTTCGCCCGACGACCGCCAGCGCCCCCGCCGTGCTCTTTTTGCGCTCAGCCTCGGCCGTCGGTCGCGCCTTCGCGAAGCTGGATCGCGGGCTTGGAGTTCGGGGTCGGTATGCTTTCGATGTATATGGGCGTATCATTGAACACGCCCCCGTATGGATGCAATAGGAAATTTGATATTCACAAGGAATATTTGGAACGAAAAACGAGGGCGTTCAGCATAAGGAAAGCATTCTCCCGCTTATGTTTGCGCAGCATTTGCCGCGCAAAAAAGGCTGGAACTTCGGACTAGTCGGGACGGGCGGAATCGTGTATACTATTTTTTTCACCATTCCCCAACGTTGTTTCCACATCGGAATCCTTTTCTCCCATGATTGAATTTTTGAAGAAAATCGTCGGCACGAAGTATGCGCGCGACGTGAAGAAACTCCGCCCCATCGTCGCCAAGGTCAACGCCATCGAGGAGGCGTATCAAGCCCTCTCCGACGACGAGCTCCGCGCGAAGACCGACGAGTTCCGCGCCCGCGTCGCGAAGGGCGAGTCGCTCGACAGCATCCTGCCCGAGGCCTATGCCGCCGTGAAGAACGCCTGCCGCCGCCTCTGCGGAAGGACCCGCACCGTCTGCGGCCACGAGCTCACCTGGAACATGGTGCCGTTCGACGTCCAGATCATGGGCGGCATCGTCCTCCATCAGGGCAAAATCGCCGAGATGCAGACGGGCGAGGGCAAGACGCTCGTCGCCACGTTCCCGATGTATCTGAACGCGCTCTCCGGCCACAACGTCCATCTCGTCACGGTCAACGACTACCTCGCGCTCCGCGACTCGCAGTGGATGGGCATGCTCTATGAGTTCCTCGGCGTCTCCGTCGGCTGCATCCAGAACTACATGAACCCGACGGAGCGGCGCGCCCAGTACGCCTGCGACATCACCTACGGCACCAACAGCGAGTTCGGTTTCGACTACCTCCGCGACAACGGCATGGCGACCGAGGCCGAGGCCCAGGTGCAGCGCGGCTACTACTTCGCGCTCGTCGACGAGGTCGACTCCATCCTCATCGACGAGGCCCGCACCCCGCTCATCATCTCCGGCCCGGCGGCGCACTCCTCCAACCAGTACGTCGACCTCAAGCCGAAGGTGGAGCGCCTCGTCAACCGCCAGCGCCAGCACGTCGCCGATCTTGTCGCCGCCGCCAAGAAGGCCATCGCCGCGGGCGAGGAGTGGGAGGCTCAGAAGGCCCTCTATCAAATCTACCACGGCATGCCGAAAAACAAGGAGTTCCTCTCGATGATCGAGGACGCGTCCGTGCGCCGCCTCCACGAGGACGTCGAGAGCATGATGCTCACGGAGATGCATAAGGAGGAGGCCCGCGAACTCCAGGAGTCGCTTCTCTTCACCATCGACGAGCGGACCCGCGAGGCCGCGCTCACCGACAAGGGCTGCGCGGAACTCAATCCCGCGGACCCCGAGATGTTCGTCGTGCCCGACATCATCTCCGCGATGGCCGTCCTCGACTCCGAGACGCTCACGCCGAAAGAGCGCGCCGAGAGGCGTCAGCAGGTCCAGCAGCAGTTCGCCGACCGGAGCGAGCGGATCCAGAACGTCGACCAACTGCTCAAGGCCTACTGCCTCTATGAGAAGGACGTCGAATATGTCGTCATGGAAAACCGCGTCCTCATCGTCGACGAGTTCACGGGCCGTATTCTGCCCGGCCGCCGCTGGTCCGACGGACTTCATCAGGCCGTCGAGGCGAAGGAGGGCGTCGAGATCGAGAAAGAGACCCAGACCCTCGCGACCATCACGATCCAGAACTACTTCCGTATGTACAAGAAGCTCTCGGGCATGACCGGCACGGCCGAGACCGAGGCTTCCGAGTTCAACGAGATCTACAAGCTCGACGTCGTCGTCATCCCGACGAACCGCCCGGTCCGCCGCGTCGACGCCGACGACCAGATGTACCGCACGCAGCGCGAGAAGTTCAACGCGATCGTCGCCGATGTCAAGGCGCGCCACGAGAAGGGGCAGCCCGTCCTGCTCGGCACGGTCGCCGTCGAGACCTCCGAGATCCTCTCCCGCTTCCTCACCGCGGCGCACATCCCGCACAACGTCCTCAACGCGAAGAACCACGCCCGCGAGGCCGAGATTGTCGCGCTCGCCGGCCAGAAGGGCGCCGTCACCATCGCCACCAACATGGCTGGCCGCGGCACCGACATCAAGCTCGGGGAGGGCGTCGTCTGGCTCGACGAGGAGATCATCCACTCCCAGAAGACGATAGAGGACAAGCTTCCCGGGCAGCCGAAGACTCTCCGCCAGCTTCTCGAGGAGCGTCCTTGCGGCCTCCATGTCATCGGGTCCGAGCGCCACGACTCCCGCCGCATCGACCGCCAGTTGCGCGGCCGCTGCTCGCGTCAGGGCGATCCCGGCTCCTCGTGCTTCTATGTCTCGCTCGAGGACAATCTCATGCGCCTCTTCGGATCCGACCGCATCGCCGGGCTCATGGGACGTCTCGGCATGGAGGAGGGCGACGTCATCACCCATCCGTGGCTCACGAAGTCCGTCGAGAACGCGCAGCGCAAGGTCGAGCAGCACAACTTCTCCATCCGCAAGCGCACGCTCGAATATGACGACGTGATGAACCGCCAGCGCGAGGTCGTCTACGGCTTCCGGAGCGATGTCATCAACACGGAGAAGCCCCACGATCTGGTGCTCGACGTCATCCACGACATCGTGCTCACGCAGTGCGAGAACTACCTCTACAAGACAAAGGAGCCCCGTACGCAGGAGCTGCTCGAGTGGTGTCTCACCTCGTTCCCGATCCCGCTGAAGGAAGAGGAGCTCGCCCCCTACGTCGGCAACGCGGAGGAGGGCGCCGAGTTCATCTACAAGCGGGTCGAGGAGGCCTACGAGTTCAAGTGCACGATGGAGAATCCAGAGACGCTGCCGGTCATGGAGCGCCACCTCATGCTCCAGTGCATCGGCCGCGAGTGGCAGGACTACCTCCGCGCCCTCGACGACCTCCGGGACAGCGTGCGTCTCCGCGCGTACGGCCAGCGCGACCCGCTCGTCGAGTACAAGCGCGAGGCCTCCATCCTCTTCGACGAGCTGATGGGCCGCATCAAGTCGGGCGTCTGCTCGAGCGTCTTCCGCTTCTCGACTTCACTCGACACGCTGCAGAACTTCCTTGCCCGGATGCAGTCGATGAGCCGCAAGGCGAAGCCGCAGCACGCGGCGCTCGGTCCAACGACGGCCGCTCCCGTTCCGCAGCCCCCGACCGGCATGGTCGCGCCGCGCCGCATGGCCGTCGGTCCCGGACAGGTCCCCGCCCCGGCGCCCGCGCCCTCCGCCCCCGCGGAGCCCGCGCGTCCTTCGGCGCCCTCGAAGGCGTCCATTGTCGACGAGCTTCTGAATAATATGCCCGCGCAGCCCCCGCGCCCCCGCGGCACGCCCGTCCGCAACGGCGACAAGCCGATCGGCCGCAACGATCCGTGCCCTTGCGGCTCCGGCAAGAAATACAAGAAGTGCTGTGGCGCCGGACTGTAGTTGAAACCAAGGAGCGACACGATGAAATCCCGGGTCGCGGCGGCCGCCGCGCTTGCGTCTTTCGCGATGGTCTCTCCGGGGGCGGAGGAGGAACTCCCCTCCCGGAAAAGCATGGTCTGGTGGAATGTGGAGCCCGCGGGGGCCGAGGTGGCCGTGTTCCGCGGAAGCCGCGAGATTTTCCGGACGAATTTGACCGAGGTGACGGGCATCGAGCTCCCGACCGATTTCTACCGGATCGAGGCGTCCGCCGAGGGCTATGAGCCGTGGCTTTCCCGCCGCGCCCTGGGCGGTCTCGCGACGAACGTCGTCGTGCGGCTGGAGAAGACGCCGGATCCCGTGCCCGTTCCGGCCCTCGAGCCCGAGCCCGAGCCCGTCGAATATTTCCCGTCCAGCAAAGGCGGAACGAAAAGTCTCGCGGCACAATTCGCCGAGGACACAGCTGAGACCGAGACGGCCGAGATTGCTGAGACTGCTGAGGCAGCTGGGACAACTGGGACAACTGGGACTGCTGAGGTCGCTGAGACTGCTGAGACAACTGAGACCGCTGGGACTGCTGGGACCGCTGGGACTGCTGAGACCGTTGAGGTTGTTGAGGTCGCCGAGGTCCCGGTTCCGGCGGACGTTTCTCCGGAGGCTTCCGCGGAGCCCGTCGCCGCCGAGGCAGAGCCCTTGCGACCGATTTCGGTCTCGGCCGCGGAGCCCTCTGCGGAGGAGGTCACGCTTGTCCGGCATATCACGGCGTCCGGCGAGCCCGCTCCGTCCGCCGCCGTTTTCCGTCCGGTCTCCTCGGCGGAGGCATCGCGCGGAAAGGCCGAGGGGCTTCCGTTGGAACTCGTCCGGATCACGGTCGAGTCCTCGCTGGAAAACGACCCCGGGCTCGCGAAGGCCGCGAAGATTCTGCGCGTCGGTCGCGGCTCTTGGACGATGGACGGCTTTACCAGGGCCTCGCTTCCCGTCTCGCGGGCCGCCGGGAACGAGATCGCGTTGTCGATTCCCGGATACGACGTCGCGCTTGTCCCGCCGGAGGAAGGTGTTCCGGCGCGCCGCCGCGC
>JAZUKQ010000062.1:0-5090 GCA_045643325.1 Kiritimatiellia bacterium
AGTAGGATAGCAAAGGCTGCGACAGGTGTTAAGCGGAAAATAAAATTACGGTGCGGAAAGTTTTTTTTGCGGCCGAAATTTTATGTGGAACGCGCGGCGGCGGGCGGCCCGGGGTCGGGGTGCCGAGGCTCTGCTGCGGGACGGGCGCCGGGAATGAAATTACGGTGCGGAAAGCTTTTTGGGGGGGTCGAAAGGCGAACGGAAACGCGCGGCGACGGGCAAACTGCCGGTTGGATGGGCATCAATCTCATCCCTTTCTCGGAAGCAGGTGCCGGATTCCTGAATCAAGCGTCGGAATGCGACATCCCACATACCGGACGAGAGGGGGCGGTGTTTCCCGGGGACGGAGTGACGGGGACTGTCCTCTCCTGTTTCTGGAACCTCGGCAGACGCCGGCCGATATCAAACAGGAGAACCATCCACCTCACTATCCCGTTCCATAGATTTCGCCCAGTTTCGACAAGCCCCCCGCCGTGGAAAAGTATAGAGTTCCGAGTTTTGCGTTCTACGCGCTTCTCAAGACGGCAATGTCCCGACCGGATTGCGGATGCCGATGTCCCGCCTTTGTCGGCATGCGAGTCAACAGGAGAACCGCCCCACACGACGTCCCGTGTCACATGGATTACGCCCAGCTTCGACAAGACCTCCTCTGCGGAAAAGCATAGTGTTCCGCGCTGGCGTCCTATGCGCTTCTCAAGACGGCTACGTCCCGACCGGATTGCGGATGCCGATATCCCGCCTTTATCGACGTGCGCGTTTTTCGCGGAGGCAGCGCTTCTACGGGTTTGTGAGTCCCGCGTTCCATCCAAGCAGCAATCGGGACTGCTGCTGGCGGTTCTCCACCCATGCGACTGTAAGCTCCTCTTCGGGGAGAACGGGAGCTTGGACGAGCGGAGCGCTGCAGTGCGTGCATACCGCCGCGCCCGCGTGGATCGGCGCGCCGCAGGCCGGACACGCGGCAATTAAAATCTCTCCGCAATAGGGACACCGGTCGCCCGGCGTCTTGTGCGCGCGTGGAAGGAAATAGAGCGCCGGACCGACACGATAGGGAAGATTGGACGGACAGTCGGAGTTCGGGCAGATTCGCGCGGTCGGAAGCGTGTCCGCCTCCCGGGTCGCGGAGACGGTCGTCTGAGCCGACTCTCCTGCCTCGTCCCGGTATTCCTCGGGAAGCTCGACATGGAGGAGCTCCGCAATCCGGACGAGCGTCGGTCTCGCGATCGCGTCGGCGCGGCCGCCTTCCATCATGCTGATGGCCGACTGGGTGCAATCCGCCTTCTGGGCGAGCGCGGATTGGGACAGCCCCAGGGAAAGACGGGCCTGACGGAGTTGTTGGGAAAATTTGGTCATGCGTGAGAGTGTAGCACAGGTGCCGATACCGCGCCATCAAAATGTATCAACAAGTTGATATGTTTGTTGATATCGAGTAGTGTTGAAATGTAACACATTCATTTGTAGTATGTTATGTATTATCAACAACTTGATAAACATGTTGATAAGCAAGCTTGCTGACAGGCTTGTGAACAGGATGTCCCTTGATCGACACCTCCGGAAACGGCTATTTGAAGTCCGGGGGAAGCGCGAGAAGCTGCGCGGCAATGGTTTTCGCGATGCGCCGGTGACCGAGCGCGTTCGGGTGAAGCAGGTCGGTCCTCGCGTCGTGGAAGTACTTGCTGTGGGCGGGTTCCAGCGGATAGAGGCCGCAGAGCGTGAAGAGGTCGATGACCGGCGCGGACCAGACGGAACCCGCCTCCCGGACGACACCGGCGTAGTCCTCGATGTGGAGTCCTTGATTGTTGCAGAATGTCTCGTCCGGCTGGATATTGTCGCCGCCGAACTCCGCGAAGGCGCGGTGGATGGGGGTGAGCAGGACAATCTGCTGGTCTGCGAACTCCGACTTGAGATACCGCATCGCGGTGTTGATCCGCGCCCGGAGCGTATCTTTTCCTAACAGCATGGAACGGCGGGGGCGCCGAGTCGTCTGTCCGCAGTAGTTGACGGTCTCCGGCGCGACGCTCCACCATTCGCCGAGGGGAATGCCGGAGAGATAGTCGTTCGTTCCCGCGAAAACAAGGATTGCGTCGACGGTATCGTCCGCCTCCGCCTTGAGCCGGCGAGCCTGTTCGGGAATGGAGTCCCATTGCGCGCCGTTGATTCCGTAGACAAGCGGCACGATTCCGAGATATTCCTCGAGGAACTGCCAATAGTTTTTGGTGGTTCCGACATGGATTTTATCCGTGATGGAGTCGCCGAGAAAGGCGACCTTTTTGCCGGACCAGGGGAAAAGGGCGGAAGGATTCATGTTTTCTGGGGAACGGGGACGGAACGGACGGTCTAGAAATCGTCGTCGGTCTCGTCATCGTCGCCCAGGCCGTCCTCGCCGTCTCCGAGTCCTTCGGAGGACGGACCGCCACCCATTTCCGCGAGGATTTTGTCGGGGTCCACAAGGATGTCGCGGGGGGCGTTGTTGCTCTTGGGCGGGCCGACATAGCCGCGGTCGTGGAGTTCGTCCATGAGTGTGGCCGCCCGGTTGTATCCGATGCCGAGATTGCGTTGGAGAATGGAGACCGAGGCCCGGTTTGTGTCGCGGAGAATTTCGAGCGCCTTGGCGACGAGCTGCTCGTCTTTGCCGCCCTTGACGTTGGCCGCGGAGCCGCGGCGTCCGCCAGAGGATCCCCCCTCGTCGCCGCCCGAGGAGGAGCCGTCGTCCTCATCGTCCTCGTCATCGTCGGAGATGCCGTCGAGCTTATCCTTGAGGGTCGGGTCGTAGACGGGGGTTCCCTGCTCCTTCCAGCGGTTGGTGACCCGCACGACCTCCGGGGTGTCGACGAACGAGCCCTGGACGCGGATGAGGTTCATCTTTTTGGGATCTTTGACGAGCATATCGCCCTTGCCGATGAGGGACTCGGCCCCCGCCTCGTCGAGAATGGTCATGCTGTCGACCTTGTTCGAGGTGTGGCACGCGATACGACCGGGGAAATTGGCCTTGATGACGCCGGTGATGACGTCGACGGAGGGGCGCTGCGTGGCGATAATCATGTGGATGCCCGCCGCGCGGGCCTTGGCGGCGAGGTTTGAGATGCGGCTCTCGACCTCGTTTTTCGCGGCGAGCATGATGTCGCCCACCTCGTCGATGACGATGACGATATAGGGGAGTTTGCCGGACGAGGAGCGGAGCGTGCGCGGACGGTCGAAAAGGTCCCCCTGAATGGGTTTCTGGTTGTATTCGGCGATATTGCGCGCGTCGCACTGGCTGAAGAGCTTGAGCCGGCGGTTCATTTCCCCGATGGCCCATTGGAGCGCCGTGGCGACTTTTTTCGGCGCCGTGATAATCGGGGAGATGAGGTGCGGAATGCCGGCGTAGGGGGCGAACTCGACGAATTTCGGGTCGACCATGATGAGGCGGAGCTCCTCGGGACGGCGCGTGAGGAGCAGGCCGATGAGAAGCGAGTTGACGCAGGCGGATTTTCCGGACCCCGTGGCGCCCGCGATGAGCAGATGCGGCATCGACGCGAGATCGGCGGTGAAGTCCTCTCCGATCACGTCCTTTCCGAGGAGGAGCGGAAGCGGCGCCTTCGAGACACGGGTGGCCCAGGCGTCGCCCTCCGCGATGGCTCGGATTCCGACCATGTCGGGGTTCTTGTTCGGAACTTCGATCCCGAGATAGGGCTTGCCCGGAATCGGCGCGAGGATACGGATGCTGACGGCCTCGAGCGCGAGCTGGATGTTGCTCGCGAGGCTGGAGACCTTGTTGATCCGGACGCCGGGCGCGGGGGAGAGATAGTACTGGGTGATGGTGGGGCCGACGTGGATGCCGACGAGCGAGACCGTGATGTTGAACTCTCCGAGCGTCTCGACGATGCGGGCGCCGTATTCCTCGGAATCGTCCTCTCCGGAGTGGTCCGGAGGGGGATATTCCACGAGAAGTTTGGACGAGGGAAGCTCGAAGACGGCGACATCCCTCTCTCGCGCGGCGGCGGCGGCCTCCTCCTCGGCCTTCCGGGCGGCTTCCCGGGCGGCGGCGGCGGCGGCCTTCTGGCGCTCGCGCTCCGCGGCGGCCTTCTGTTCGGCCTCCTGTTGGCGGGCCAGAATCTCGGCGGTGCGGCGCTCCCGTGCGGCGGCGGCGGCCATTTCCGCCTCTTGGGCCGCCTGGGCCTTGGCGTCCTCCGCCTCCTGTCGCGCGCGCGCCGCCTCGTCGGCCTTGCGCTGCTTCTCGGCCTCGCGTTCCTCGAGTTTCCGCTGTTTTTCCGCCTCTTTTTCCTCGGCCTTGCGCTGCTTCTCCGCCTCCCGCTCCTCAAGTCTGCGCTGCTTTTCCGCCTCTTTTTCTTCGGCTTTGCGCTGTTTCTCGGCCGCGCGCTCTTCGGCTTTGCGTTCCCGTTCCGAGGCTCTGGTGAGGAGTTTCGCGTCGCGCTCGGCCTGGTCGGCGTCGCGTTCCTGGGCGAGGTCGGCATCGCGCGCGTCGACCTCGACTCCCGCATTCCGCATGGCGGCTCCGGCGCGTTCGCCCATCATCGCATGGACGACGGTCCGGAATCCGATGACGAGCACGACGGCGAGCACGAGGAGCGCGAGCAGGAGAAAGGCGGTTGCCGCGGGGCCGATCCAGGGCATCATGCCCCAGTCTGCGATGATGTGCCCGGTGATGCCGCCCACGTGGCCGCTGATGTTGAGACCGGACGCGCCCGCGCTGTCCGCGAGAAAGCCTACGGAGTGTCCGGCGACGGCGAGGAGTCCCGACGCGGAGAAAAGGGCGAGGAGCATCCCGACCGGTCTCGCCTTGAGACGGCGGGCCCTGACGAGCCGTATCGCGGAACACAAAAAAGAGGCGGGGAGCACCCAGGCCGCGAATCCGAAGAGCAGATAGGAGGCATAGCCGAACCAGGCTCCGCCCAGCCCGGCGAGGTTCGCGGGCGGGGTTTGGGGCGGGGAGACATTCGCGGAGATGTCGCGCATGTCGTAGGAGCCGAGCGCGACGGCGGCGAGCAGGGCGACGAAAATCCAGACAACGCCCAAAAGGCGCACGCCGAGGCCATGTCGTGTTTCGGGGGGCGCGGAAGTCGCGGATTCGAAGATGTCGGTCATGAAAACGG
>JAZUKQ010000063.1:0-3403 GCA_045643325.1 Kiritimatiellia bacterium
TGCCGAGTCCCAGTGTGGACCCCGGGAAAATCGGTGTCTGGAGCGAGTTCGTCCGCGTGTACCGCCAGGACCTGACCACGCTCGACTACAGTTCGCTCCTGACCGGCGCGTGGGACTGGTCCACCGGCGAGGGCGGCAGCGATGTCTCGCTCGAGGCCGTTCTTCCGCTCGAGGGCGGCGTTTTGGTCGTGGGCCGCGCACCGCTCCCGAAGAGCGGCAAGCCGGAGGGCAACGAGATGCCGACACGCAACATTCCTTCCTGGGGCCGCGACAAGCGCATCGGCGAAATGGGCGTCCTGGCGCTTCTCCACTTCGAGGACCCGCAGCCCCCGGCTCCCAGCCCGGACAAACTCTAACCATACCCTTCCCATGATGAAGTCGGCAATTCCACTGAATTCGCGTCTGTTCCCGGCACTCGGGCTTCCCATGCTGCTGGCGCTTGCCGCCGGCGTCCGGTCGGAACCCGCTGCGGAAGCGGCCGGCTGGCCCGCGCTCAACGGACCGACCGGCAACCTGCTGCCCGCGCCGTCCGACGCGCGGTGGGTCGATGATCCGAGGGACGCCCGCCTCCTGTGGGTGAGCGAAGACGCCGATTTCGGCACCGCCAAGACCGGAAGCCAGACGTTCCGGACGGCAAAGGACGTGTTGGCGCGCCTGGGGCCCGACGCCGCCGTGCCGCCGGGAAACTGGGCGAACCCCGTCGTGGCCGGCGGCAAGGTCTTCGGGACGTCGTTCCGCCCCTGCGGCCCCTTCCATTCCGGCCGGATGTCCGAAAAGGACGGAGGCGGCGAAGTCACCTTCCGTCTCGATGCCGAGGACGTGGTGTTCGCGCTGGACGCCGAGACCGGAAAGACGCTCTGGCGGACGGCCGAACCTGGCGGTATCGTCCTGAGCGGCGGCAAGCGCGGCGGCTTCCAGGTGGCCCCGTGCGTATCCGGGGGCACCGTCTTCTGGATCGGCTCCACGGGACGCCTCTTCGCGCATGACGCGGCCACCGGCGCGCGCCGCTGGCAGACCGACATCGGACCGGCCGCGCAGGGCGCCGCGAAGCAGCGCGACAAGGCGCTGGAGGCGGCCGGAAACGGCCTGTTCACGCGGCCGAACGGGCCGGAATGGTTCACCTCGCCGGTGGTGGCGGACGGCGTGCTCGTCGCGCCCACGTTTTCCGGCTCGAACTACGGCCGCGACACGGGGCTCCGGGGATACGACCCCGCCGACGGCCGTCTGCTGTGGGAGGCGAAGGACGCGATTTCGCGCTGGACCACGCCGGCGCTCTGGACCCACGGCTCCCGCACGTACCTGCTTTGCGCGACCATCTCGGGACGGCTTCATCTGCTGGACCCCCGAGACGGACGCGAACTCTGGTGCGTCGACGGCCTCGGTCCGCACTACTTCCCCCTCGCGCCGTCGGCGCGCACGGTACTCGTCAACGCCAAGCCATCGGCGGGCAAACGCACACCGGGACTCTACGCGGCCTACCGCCTCTCCCCCGAAGGGGCCACTCTGGCCTGGACGCTGCCCGATGAGCCCCGCAACCAGATTCCGACCTGGTTCGACACCTGCTGCCGCCAGCGGTACGCCATCGCGAACGGCCGCGTCTACACCTACACGGAGGGCACGAAAGAGGCGCCGGGACGCTTCGTGATCCTCGACGAGGAGACGGGCAAGGTCCTGGCGGAACATTCCAATGCATCGTCGCAGGATGCCGATTGCCTAGGTGGCCTGTTCTATCTCGTGGGCGACCGCATCCTCTGCCGGGCGGACTCCGCGCACGGCGCTAGCCGCGGCGGACGCCATCCCCTCTTCCTCTGGAGCGTGGCGGGCGACCGCATCGAGCGGCTGCCGGTCGGCGGAGACACCCCCGGCGGCGTCGATCTTCTGGACTTCACGACCGCCTACGAGGTCTACGAGGAACTGCCCATCGTCGATGGCCGCGTCTTCGAGCGCACGGTGGACGGACGCCTCGCGTGCTACGACCTGCGCGCCGAAGAGGGCATGCTGACGCTGCTGCTGCAACTGAAGGGGGCGAACATCGGCCTGCCCGCCCCGCTTCCCCTCCGGCTCCGGTTCGGTTCCGACGGTCGTTTCGCCGGCGGCAGCTCGCGCCCGCCTTCCTCGGAGGAAGCCGGCCTCGTCTACAGCAAGGGGCGGCGTTCCACCCAGTGGGAGGCCATCGGAGGCGGGGAGCGCGTTGCCGATGCCGACCCGTCCGCCTGGCGGATGACGCTCGGGTTCCAGACCCACACGTGGCCGTTCACCCTTTCCCTCCGGCGGGACGGCGACAACGTGACAGGAACCTGGACGCGTACGGTCGAGGCCCTGGCCGAGCCGCTGCGGGCCTCCGGGAACGTGTCGGGAACGCCTCCGCACGACAACCGCGTCTACCCGACCGGCTGGCTGAAGGACATGCCCTGGACTCCGGTCGGACGCAATCCGCCCGGGACGCGCACCATCGTCCTGCAGATCGCGGGCATCCTTCCGTTCAAGACGCCCGCGGCGGGCATGACGCTCTGCCTCGACCATGACGGGACGGCGTTTGTCCGCGGAGCGGCCGGGGCGTTCAGCTACGACCAGGCCTGGCACGAGGTGGACCCGAGCGGACTGCGCTTCGACGGCGAGACCCTCACCGGAAACGCCGTCGTCGTGCTCAACGCCGATGCATGGACGTTCCCCAACCCGGTCCTCCGGTCCGGGGCGGCGGGAACGCTGGCTTTCGACGTCAAGCTGGGGCCGGAGGGCTTTACGGGCCGTTGCGAGGCCGTCTGGGGGGAGGCGCTGGTCCGCTCCGGAGATCTCGACGGACGGGTCGAAGGCGACGGCGGGCGCTGAACGGAAGCGCCCGCCGCTGCCCCCCCCCGTCCTGGCCTGCGCAACGGCAAGGAGGCGCAGGGGCCTTCGGATGCAGGGCCCGCTTCCCTCGCCGGGCGCTATCGGCAGGTGCCGCTTGCCTCGTCAAGCGCGATGGCGGAGAGGACGAGGTCGATGTCGGCCGGCGTGGCTGCGGGCGTTGCTGCGGGCGACGCGATCATGGCTATTTCCTACCCAGGACGATTTTCTTCCCATCGAACCGGACGGTGCGGTCGCCAACCGTGACGACCGCATCCAGCCCTTCGCCCGAAACCGTCATTTCCGGATGCGGGCCGTTGGCGATGGTGCCGACGAAGAAGAAGTTGTCGCCGCCCTGGACGGACACGCACTTGATCGACTTCTTCTCGGTCTTCCCGCGGCCCGATCCCCAGGTCTTGACATATTCCCAGGTCCGCCCGCGGGCATCGACCTCGACGGCGGCCGGATGGATGAAACGGCCGGACATCGTCGCCTCCGTGCCGAAGGGGTTGACGCGGAAGCCGTGTTCGTCCGTCTCGACGAGGGGGGCCGCCGCCTTGTCGCGCTTCTTCTTCGG
>JAZUKQ010000064.1:0-6960 GCA_045643325.1 Kiritimatiellia bacterium
CGGGGCGGACAACCCGCCCCCCCATCTTTCCGCACCGTAGTTTCATCCCGACCGGACCGGACGGCCGAACCGTAGTTTCATCCCGACCGGACCGGACGGCCGAACCGTAGTTTCATCCCGACCGGACCGGACGGCCGAACCGTAGATTCATGCCCGGAGCGCGGGGCGGACAACCACTACCCCCATCTTTCCGCACCGTAGTTTCATCCCGACCGGACCGGACGGCCGAACCGTAGATTCATGCCCCCGAACAATGAAAAAGCGCCGCGGTATCCGAAGACACCGCGGCGCCCTGCGCCTCGCCTTGCGGC
The DNA here is from genome assembly GCA_045643325.1 of Kiritimatiellia bacterium. GTDB lineage: Bacteria > Verrucomicrobiota > Kiritimatiellia > RFP12 > JAZUKQ01 > JAZUKQ01. The sequence goes on from JAZUKQ010000064.1 coordinate 312, forward strand.
TCGGGTTTCCTCAGGCGGCTATTTGTACATCGGCCCGTAGGCCTGGCAGGCGCGGTAGTCCTGGCCTTCCTTGTCCATGCCGAAGGCGCCCCAACAAGCGGGTCGGAAGATGTCGCCCAACGGAACGTTGTGCAAGCTCACGGGGATGCGGAGCATCGAGCAGAGCGTGATGAGGTCCGCGCCGATATGTCCGTACGAAATCGCGCCGTGGTTGGCGCCCCAGTTGTTCATGAGGTCGTACGCGGACTTGAAGGGCGAACCCTCCCTGCCGTCGCAGCGCGGCGTGAACCAGGTGCACGGCCAGGTCGGATTCGTGCGCTCCATGAGAACGTCGCTCACTTTGTCCGGAAGCTTCACCGTCCATCCCTCGCAGATCTGCAGCATGGGGCCGAGACCTTTGACGAGGTTGAGCCGAATCATCGTCGCAGGCATTTCCGCGCGGGTCGTGAAGTGACTGGAATAGCCGCCGCCGCGGAAGTTGTCGAAGCCGGCCTCGCACCAGACGGTCGCGTCGGTCATCTTCTCGATATCCTTTTCCGTCACCTCCCACCATTGTTTCATGACGGGCTTGCCCTTCGAGTCCCGGCACTCGCCGCAGGCGTCGAGGCAGGCCGCGCCGGAGTTGAGGAGGTGGATGGTGCCGCCGTTCTCCTTCGCCTTGCCGGTGAAGGAGTAGCCCGTCACGCGCTTCGTCGCCTCGGGCGACCAGAAGGTGCGCACGTCGGCGAAAATCTGCGCGCGGTTGGTGAGCAACCGCATGAAGAGCATGCCGAGCCCGTTGAGGACGTCGTTCTCGGTCGCGAAGGTCATCGGCTCGCGGGCGCCCGTGTAGTCGAAGGTCGAGTTGAGGAGCGCCTCGGGATAGTCGCAGTTCGGCCAGTGGTCGGTCCACTGGCGCTGTCCCTGGAAGCCGGCCGCGATGGCGTTGTGGCCGAGCATCTCCTCGCCGAACCGCTCCGGCAGGTCGGGGTTTCCGCGCATGAGGTCCTTGATGATGCAGTACATCTTGACGGTGAACTCCCACTGCCACTTTTTCTTCTCGTCGGAGAACTTGACCATGGCGGGATTGTCGTCGCGGCCCTCCTTGCAGTGCTTCTTCGTCCAAGCGAGGGCCTTCTTGTACTCCTTCTCGTTGAAGATGCCCTCCTCCATGCGGCGGAGAATCTCGACCTCGTCGACGGACACGACGCGCATGCCGAGATACTTCTCGATGAAGTCGGAGTCGATGATGGAGCCTCCGATGCCCATGCAGATCGAGCCGATCTGGAGGTAGGACTTGCCGCGCATCTGGGCGACGGCCAGGGCGGAACGCCCGAACCGGAGAAGTTTCTCCCGGACATCCTCGGGAATCTTCGTCACGTCGTCGCGGTCCTGGACCTCATGGCCGTAGATGCCGAACGCGGGGAGTCCCTTCTGGGCGTGGGTGGCGAGAACGGAGGCGAGATAGACGGCACCGGGACGCTCGGTCCCGTTGAAGCCCCAGACGGCCTTGATGGTCATGGGATCGGCGTCCATCGTCTCGGAGCCGTAGCACCAGCACGGAGTGACGGAAAGGGTGATGGCGACGCCCTCCTTCTGAAATTTCGCGGCGCAGGCGGCGGTCTCCGGAACGCGGCCGATGGAGGTGTCGGCGAGGACAACCTTGACGGGCGTTCCATCGGAATACCGGAGGTTCTCCTCGAAAAGCTTTTTCGCGGCCTGAGCCATGGCGAGAACCTGGTCCTCGAGACTTTCGCGGAGCTTCAGCGGGCCGCGGCGGCCGTCGATGATGGGGCGGGTGCCGATGGCGGGGGGATTTCCGATGATTTTCGGGGTCATAGCATGTTTTCCTTGGGAGGTGAAGTCGGCGGACTCCCGGTCCGGAAGCCGCGGACATACAGAAACGGCGGAGTCGGAACCGGTAGGATAGTACGATTCGCTCAAACCGTCACTAGTTTATCTCCGGAGAGGGAAAGAAAAATAGAAAATTCACCTATTGAAAAATAGGATTATTTTGCGCTTTTACACAGGTCGGAGAGGCGCCTCTCTACTTTCCACGCATGGCGCGGAACCTCTCGCCTTCTTCCCTGCAGTCCATATTCTTCTTCCCAACTTCCTCGCGCGGGCGCGCCCTTGCGTAGAAGTTCAAACGTTTTTTTGCAAAATTCTCAAGCTTTTTTCAATATTTTATCATTTTGTGTCGTTTGTGTATATTCATTCTTTTTTTATATCCGGAACGTATAAAAGAACCACATTTCTCCAATCGTTTCCGTTCCGTTCTTCCATATTCCGCCCTCCTCCTTCCGCCCTCCTCCTTCCGCCCTCCGCTCGCTCGACCTCCCGCCGCCCGTTCCGCGCGCTCCGCGTCCAACAACTTTTTTTCCCTTTTTCCCGTCTTTTCGTGTAAAATATCCGCATTTACCTTGTTTCAGCCATTTTGCCTTTCCGCACACCGCAATGCGACCCTATCCGCTTTCCCTCGACGAGACAGAAAAGCTCACCGTCCGGTTCCCGACCCCGTTCCACATCTACGACGAGGCCGCCATCACGTCCAACATCCGCCGTCTGCAGGCCGCGTTCGCCTGGAACCCCGGATTCCGCGAGTATTTCGCCGTCAAGGCCACCCCGAACCCGTTTCTCCTCAAGCTCTTCGGAGCCCTCGGTCTCGGCACCGACTGCTCATCGCTCGCGGAGCTCGAGCTCTCCGCCATGGCCGGCATCACGGGCGAGCGCGTCATGTTCACCTCCAACGACACGCCCGCCGAGGAGTTCCGGCGCGCCAAGGAGCTCGGCGCCATCCTCAACCTCGACGACATTTCGCACATCGACTTCGTCGCCGAGCAGTGCGGCGGTCTCCCCGAGCTTGTCTGCTGCCGCTACAACCCCGGCAAGGCCAAAGAGGGGAACACCATCATCGGACGCCCCGAGGAGGCGAAATACGGTTTCACCCGCGGTCAGCTCTTCGAGGGCTTCCGCTCCCTCCGCGACCGGGGCGTCAAGCGCTTCGGCCTCCACACGATGGTCGCCTCCAACGAGCTCGAGGCCGCCTACTTCATCGAGACCGCGCACCTTCTCTACACCCTCGTGGGCGAGATCTCCGCCGAACTCGGCATCACCTTCGAGTTCATCAACATCGGCGGCGGCATCGGCATCCCCTACTCCCCCGCGCAGACCGCCGTCTCTCTCGAGAACGTCGCCGCGGGCGTCCGCGCGGAAAGCGAGCGGCTCGTCGCCGCCGGATTCCCCGCCCCCGCGCTCTACATGGAGTGCGGCCGCATGATCACAGGTCCCTACGGCTGGCTCGTCTCCCGCGTCCTCCATCTGAAGCACACCTACCGCGACTACGTCGGTCTCGACGCGTGCATGGCCAACCTCATGCGCCCGGCCATCTACGGGGCCTACCACCACATCACCGTCCTCGGCAAGGAGAGCGCCCCCTGCAACCACGTCTACGACGTCACCGGCTCCCTCTGCGAGAACAACGACAAGTTCGCCGTCCAGCGCCCCCTCCCGGAGGTCGTTCCGGGCGACCTCGTCGCGATCCACGACGCCGGCGCCCACGGCCACGCGATGGGCTTCAACTACAACGGGCGCCTCCGCTCCGCCGAGCTCCTCCTCCGCACCGACAGGTCGGTCGTCCAGATCCGCCGTCCCGAGACCTTGAACGACCTCTTCGCGACGCTTCCGCTCGACTCGCTCGCCGATTTCAAATAATCCCTCCGCTCCATGAATCTCGACACCATTCCGGTCTCCGAACTCCGCGCCCTGCAGCTCCAACGGCTGCAGACCATCGTCCGGCACGAGTTCGACCACGTTCCTCTCTACCGCGACCGCATGCGCGAGGCGGGCGTCTCGCCCGACGACATCCGCACGCTTGCCGACATCGCCAAGCTCCCCTTCATGAAGAAGACGGACCTCCGCGACGCATATCCGTTCGGACTCTTCGCCGTCCCGATGGAGGACATCGTCCGCCTCCACGCCTCCTCCGGGACGACCGGCAAGCGCATCATCCTCGGCTACACGCGGGACGACCTCGACATCTGGGCGTCCTGCATCGCGCGCGGTCTCGCCGGCGCGGGCGTCACCAAGGGAGACAAAATCCACATCGCCTACGGATACGGCCTCTTCACGGGCGGCCTCGGCGCCCACGACGGCGCCCAACGCCTCGGCGCCACGGTCATCCCCGTGTCCGGCGGAAACACCGAGCAGCAGATCCGCCTCCTCCAGGACCTCGGCGCGACCGTCATCGCCTGCACGCCCTCGTACTTCGTCCACATCATCGACACCGCCGAGAAGATGGGCGTCGACCTCCACGACCTCCCGCTCCGCCTCGGCGTCTTCGGCGCGGAGCCCTGGACGGAGGAGATGCGCGCGTACATCCAGGAGAAATCCGGAATCGAAGCCTACGACATCTACGGGCTCACCGAGATTTCCGGACCGGGCGTCGGCATCGAATGCCCCTGCCACAACGGCATCCATCTCTTCGAGGAATACTTCTACCCCGAGATTGTCGATCCCGACACCCTCCAGCCGCTTCCCGACGGCGAGGAAGGCGAGCTCGTCTTCACCACGCTCGCCAAATTCGGGGCCCCGATGATCCGCTACCGCACCCGCGACCTCACGCGCATCCTCCCCGAGCCCTGTCCCTGCGGACGCACCCAGCGCCGCATCGAGCGCGTCCGCCGCCGTTCCGACGACATGATCATCTTCCACGGCGTCAACATCTTCCCCTCGCAGGTCGAGGCCGCGCTTCTTCAGGTCGACGCGAATCTCCCGCACTTCCGCATCATCCTCGAGGACGGCTCGGCGGGGCTCGACCGGATGACCATCGAGATCGAGCTCCGGCCCGAAATGATGAGCGACCGCGTCGAGGACATGGAGATGCTCCGCCGCCGCTTCTCCGAAGCCCTCGCCACCATCCTCAACATCCGTTGCCTCGTCAAGCTGGTGCCCCCGAACGCCCTCCCCCGCTCCGAGGGGAAACTTCGCCGGGTCGAGGACCTCCGCTCCGCCTCCCGGGGAACTCCGGGAACCAAGGCCTAGAGGGAGACGTCCGCGTCCAGATTCCAGAATTTCACACGACTTTCCAACGCCATGAAAACCCTCCGCCAAATCTCCGTCTTCATCGAGAACAAGCCCGGCGCGGTCAGCGCGCCCTGCAAGGTCCTCGCCGACGCGGGCATCAACATCGCGACGCTCTCCCTCGCGGACACGAAGTTCTTCGGGGTCCTCCGTCTCCTCATCCGGGACGTCGACGAGGCGGCCGCCGTTCTGGAGAAGGCCGGCTTCGCCGTCAAAATCACCGAGGTCGTCGCCGTCCCGGTCTCCCACGAACCCGGCTCGCTCTCGAAGATTCTCGAGGTCCTCGACGAGCACAAGGTCAACGTCGAATACATGTACGCGTTCCCCTCCGGCGTCCTCGACAAAGCCGCGATCGTCTTCCGCTTCGACGACACGGCCTCCGCCGTCGCCCGCCTCGAGGGCCGTCTGCCCCTCCTCGACGACGTCGCGCTCTTCAAGCCGAAAGCGCGGGAATAGTCCGCGTCCCGCCTTATTCCGCCTCCGAACACCCCGCTTCCCGTTCCATGCCCGTCTCCGTCACCCTCGACCACGTCGTCAAACACTTCGGCGCCACCCGCGCGATTGACGGCATCACGCTCACCATCGAGCCCGGCGAGCTCTTCTTCCTGCTCGGCCCCTCGGGCTGCGGCAAAACGACCCTGCTCCGCTCCATCGCGGGATTCTGCGAGCCGGACTCCGGACGCATCCTCCTCGACAAGGACGACGTCACCGACCTTCCCGCGCACAAGCGCGACACCGGCATGGTGTTCCAGTCCTACGCCCTCTGGCCGCACCTCACCGTCGCCCAGAATGTCGCGTTCGGACTCGAGATGCGCCATGTGCCGAAGGACGAGGCGCGCCGCCGCGTCGCCGAGGCCCTCGAGGCCGTCCAGATGGCCGACCGCGCCCAACAGAAGCCCAACCAGCTCTCCGGCGGACAGCAGCAGCGCGTCGCCCTCGCCCGCGCCCTCGTCATCCATCCCCGCTGCCTCCTGCTCGACGAGCCGCTCTCGAACCTCGACGCCAAACTCCGGCTTGAGATGCGCACGGAGATCCGCCGCATCTGCAAGTCTGCGGGCATCACCTCCATCTATGTGACGCACGACCAGAAGGAGGCGCTCTCCATCGCCGACCGCCTGGCCGTCCTCCGGAACGGCCTCCCGCAACAGGTCGGGACGCCGCTCGAGGTCTACCGCTCCCCCGTCTCGGAATTCGTCGCCGGCTTCATCGGCGAGGCCAACTTCGTCCGCGGCTCCGTCACCGCCTCGAACGCCGCGGAGACCCGGGTCGCGACGCCCGCCGGACTTCTCAGCGCCCGGCCGTCCTCCTTCGCCCCCGGCGCGGAGGTCTCGCTCTGCGTCCGCCCCGAGGCGATCCATTTCACGGAGCCGCCCGCCGGCTGCCCCAACCGGCTGTCCGGGACGCTCCGCGACACCGTCTACCTCGGGGAGTCCGCGCAGCACGTCTTCACGGTCCCCTCCGCCGCCGGCGCCGCCCCGGACACGGTCCTCAAGGCGCTCGAGAACAACCCCCGACGCATCGCCCGCGACGCCCCGGCCGCCGCGACGGCCTGGGTCGCCCCCGAGGACATCGTCCCCCTGCCTGTCGC
>JAZUKQ010000065.1:0-6488 GCA_045643325.1 Kiritimatiellia bacterium
CCCGGCACGGTCGTCATCCCCGCCGGCCAGACCTACGTCGACCTCGCCGTGACGCCGCGCTCGGACGGCGCGACCATGGTCGACACCACCGTCGTCCTCACGCTCGCCCCCGGCGGCTACGCCATCGACGCCGCCGCGAACGCCGCGACCGTCGCCATCGAGAACCTCGTCCCGCCCGCCGGCTACAACACCTGGGTCGCCCCGGGCAACGGCCTCGCCAGCGACCCCGCCAACTGGAGCCTCGGCCGCGTCCCGGTCTCGACGGACGCCATCCTCCTCGACGGACGCTACTCCAGCGCCGACTGCGAATGGGACGCCGGCGTCAACGGCCTTCCCGACACGGTCGCCTCCTGGACGCAAACCTCCGGCTACTCGGGCGCAGTGATCTTCGACACCGAGTACGACACCTACTCCGGCGCCACGTTCACGGTCTTCACCGTCTCGGGGAACGTCGTGATCGATTCCGGCGTCTGGACGCATCCGGTCTCCCTGTACCAGGACACGGGAAACAAGGCGTATTCCATCGATGAAATGCGCCAGCTGGCGCGCTACCGCCTGCGCGTCGACGTGGGCGGCACGCTCTCCATCGGCGAAGACGGCGCCATCGACGTATCCGAAAAGGGATACCACCTCCAGGCGGAGCTCAAGAACACCGACATCGTCAACTCCGCGCATGGCGGATCCTCCCAGTGGACCCGGGGGTACGGCAACCCGAAATGCCCCGTGGACATCGGCTACACGCTCCGCGTCAAATACGCAAACATCGACAACATCCCGGCCGGAGGCGGCGCGGCCTATATCGTCAGCACGGGCGCCGTCACCGTCGACGGCGAGATCAGCGCCGACGGCGGAGTCGGAGCAGACAACAGAGGCGCCGCCGCCGGCTCCGTCTACCTCGAGGCGCCGTCCGTCGCAGGCACCGGCTCCGTCCATGCGAACGGAAGGGGCTCGACGCGCTCCGGTCCCGGCGGCCGCGTCGCCGTCATCACGGAGGCCCCCGTGGGTCTGGCGGCCCTGTCCGTCACGGCGACCGCGGGCCCCAAACCCACCGGCGACAGCGTCGGCAGCGGCGTCGGCACGGTCTACCTCTTCGACAACACGTCCACCAACGGAACGCTGCGCGTCGTCGGCGAGGTCACGACACGGCTTGGATCGGACGGCAACACCCCCGTCACGGAAGAGTCGGACTGGACGTTCGACGCCGTAGTGGTCGGCAAAGCCGGCCGACTCTCCGTCACCGAGGGAACGACCTTGACGCTGCCCAACGGGCTCGCGTCCGTCTCCTCCATCGCCGATGACTCCCACACCGACGGACTGGTCGTGAAAAAGGGCGGCACGCTCGTCATAGGCGGCGTGGACCAGACCCTGGACGGCGAATGGACCTTCCAGAGCGAGGACCCCTTCACCTTCCCGGGCAATCTGGCCCTGACCAACGGCGCCTGGCTCGGCATCATCCGCATGGACGCCAGCGGGACGAACCATGCCCTGACCGCCTCCTACACCGTCAATGGCGACCTCTTCGTCGCGACGAACTGCAGCGTGAACGTCGGCGAGGTCTTCTACAACGACGGGCGCAACGACGTCGCGGGCGCGTATGGCGGCTGGTCGCGCCGCTATCCCGTCGGGCAGACCAACACCTACGGCTCCGTCCTCCACCCGGCGTCCATTGGGTCGTGCAAGTACGCGAAATCGGATAAGTTCTTCGGTAGCGGCGCCCTCCAGCTCACCGTCCTCGGGACGCTGGCCCTGGACGGCACGATCAGCGCGTCCGGCACCCGAAACAATTCGGATACGGGGGACGCTCCTTCCGGAGGAAGTCTGGACATCTGCGCCGGCACCCTGACCGGTACGGGCTCCATCACGGCCAATGGCGCGGAAGGCCGTGGCGGCAAGGTCGGCGGCGGCGGGGGCGGCCGCCTCGCGGTGCGCCTGACGGATTCCGGCGCCACGATTCCGGACACCATCGCCATCTCCGCCTACGGATATCACGGGAACCTGCAGAACCAGGCACCCAACGACTACTCCAGCTCGCCGGGAACGATCTACCTCCAGCCGGCCGGCACGCCCGAGGGCCGCGGCACGCTGCTCATCAAGGGCAACGGCGACGCCACCATCACGGCGACGACCCCGATCGCCGCCTACGTCAACGGCGATCCGCTGGAGGCGTTCCAGTCCGTCCCGGTCGTCGTGACCGGAAACGCCATCGCCGAGGTCAGCGCCCCGCGGCTGCGGATCGCGACCCTCACGCTCGACGAGGGCTCGAAGATCGACCTTGCCGGCAAGACGCTCGTGACCACCCGCGCGACCTTCGGAAAAGACAGCGTCGCTCCGGGCACGTACCTCGCCGCCGACTTCGCCGAGACCCTGCCGGGCTATGTCATGGACACGCTCCCCGTCGTCCCCGCGCCTGTCCCGACCGAGGAGAATCCCGAACCCGAGCAGCCGCCCCAGCCGGATCCCGGCACGCTCGTGGTCCTCGGGGACGCGACGATCCTCCTCGTGCGCTAAGGAAGACAAACTCCATATCGAGGGGGAGGGCGAGGCGCCCTCCCCCTCTTTCTTGCATATCCGCCATGTCCACACACTACCCCCACTACACCTCCCGCCCCGTCCAGTCGCTGGACGGCATTTGGGATTTCGCCTTCGTCGAGAACGTCCCGGATCCCCGTTCGCCGGACCTCTCCGCCGTCACGTACACGCACCGGATGGCCGTTCCCGGCGTGTTCGACACGCTACCCGATTTCGCCGGACGCCGCGGCACGGGCTTCTACCGCCGCCGCGTCACCGTCTCGCCCAAGGCGCGCGAGCTCCTCCTCCGCTGCGACGGCCTGGGCATCTGGGGGGCCTTCTTCTGGGATGGACAACTCATCGGCGTCCACGACATGCCCTATTCCGGCATGTCCTTCCGCTTCGAGGCCGGCGACGGCGCCGAGCACGAGCTCGTCGCCGTCGTGGACAACCGCTTCGACTTCGCCCGCCAGCCCCTGCTTTCGCAATACTACGACTACTACTGCTTCGGCGGCCTCTTCCGCTCCCTTGAACTGCACGAGATTCCGGCGAAGGCCCTCGACCGCGTCCATGTCCGCACCCTGACGCTGAAGGGGCGCGTGGAGGTGACCGTCCGCTTCCTCAATCCGCGTGGCAAGACCGCCGAACTCCGCTACCGCATCGACGGCGGCAAGGCCGTTGAGACCGCCTGCCCCGTCCAGAATGGCTGCGCGACCTTCACCGCCAAGGTCCCCTCCCCCACGCTCTGGTCGCCGGAGCATCCCGCGCTCCACACCATCGAAGTCTCGTTCGGCACCGACACCGTCGTCGAGCGCTTCGGCCTGCGCACGGTGGAGGCGAAGGGCAAGCGCATCCTCCTCAACGGCGAACCCATCCAGCTGCGCGGGTTCTGCCGCCACGAATCGCATCCGGAATTCGGCCCCGCCCTCCCGGCGCAGGTGCTGCTGGAGGACCTGCAGCTGCTCCGCCAGATGGGCTGCAACTTCGTCCGAGGCTCCCACTACCCGCAGGACCCGCGCTTCCTCGACCTCTGCGACGAGATGGGCATCCTCGTCTGGGAGGAGACCGTCGGCTGGGGCGACCGGGCCTACCACCTCCAGGAGGAGACCTTCCGCGCCGCGCAGCTGCGCCAGCCGGAATACATGGTGCGCAACAGCTACAACCACCCCTGCGTCATCCTCTGGGGCTTCCTGAACGAAGGCGACTCCACCGACCCGAACTACCGCGGCTTCTACGCGGCCATGGCCTCCGCCTTCCGCGCGCTCGACTCCTCGCGCCTCGTCGTCTACGCCTCCATGTTCGACTCCAAAGACATCAACTTCGACCTCGTGGACGTCGTCTGCCTCAACACCTACCCCGGCTGGTACGCCAACCAGGAGTCCTACCGACCGCTCGACGAGGTCGCCCCCCGCCTCGACCACTTCCTCGAATGGGTCGATTCGCAGCCGGCGATCGCCGACAAGCCCGTCATCATCAGCGAGATCGGCGCGGGCGCCATCTACGGCTGGCGCGACCGCTTCCGCGCGCACTGGACCGAGGAGTACCAGTCCGACTTCCTCGACGTGGTGCTCTCCTACATCGGGAGCCACCCGCGCATCTCGGGCGTCTCGCTCTGGCTGTTCACCGACACGCGCACCTACTCCAGCGCCCGCGCCCTTGGCCGTCCGCGCGCCTTCAACAACAAAGGGGTGTTCGACGAATACCGCCGTCCCAAGCTCGCTGTCGAAACGGTGACGCGCCACTTCCAAAGCCAAGCGGTCGCGTCCACGCGGCCATAAGCCGCACAAACCGTCTCCGGCCGTCCCTGAAGACGCCGTAGCCCGCCGCAGGCGCCTCCCTCGGAGGGGGCCGGGCTTGCCCGAAAGCGGACGCGCGACTCCCTGAAGGGCCGTAGCCCGCCGCAGGCGCCTCCCTCCGAGGGAGGTGGCGCGAAGCGCCGGTGGGTGTTGCCGGCGCCCCCGCAAAACACCCCCAGCCGGCTCCGCCGACAGCCCCCTCAAGGGGGCCGGAGCAAGCTCCGAGACCGCCGTCCGCCGTACCTTTGCGGCGCACGGTGTACTCCCCCAGCCGCAAGCGGCAGCCCCCTCGCGGAGGGGGCCGGGCTTCGCCCGAAAGCGGACGCGCGACTCCCTGAAGGGCCGTAGCCCGCCGCAGGCGCCTCCCTCCGAGGGAGGTGGCGCGAAGCGCCGGTGGGTGTTGCCGACGCCCCCGCAAAACACCCCCAGCCGGCTCCGCCGACAGCCCCCTCAAGGGGGCCGGGCTTGCCCGAAAGCGGCGCCGTCCCTTGCGGCCGTCAGATCGCGCGCAACATGTGCATGACGCGGAATGCGCCCTAGATGCGGCTACGGGCGTTCCACCCGGTAGTCGACCGTTGCGAGCGGCGGGACGCGGATGGCGGGAAGCCCGGAGAGGGGGGCGATGCCCAGCGGCCGCTTCGCGCGGTCGGCGGCCGTCTCCGCGAGGAGCACGGGCGCGGCGTCGAACGGCGTCGTGTTCGTCACCCGCAACGTGATGCCGTGGGGATCCACGCGGAAGATCTGGACGTGGACATGGTCGAAGACCGTCACGTCGGGGGCGTCCAGGTCGAGGTAGATGCCGGGCACTTCGGCGATGGTGTTGAGAATGGCCGGTTCGGCCCAGGTGGAGCCGCCGAAGATCTCGCCGACACCGATTTCCTCCCACGGCTGTCCGCGGACCTCCCAGTCGCTGAGGTTCACGCGCTCGTTGACCCATCCCGGATTCATCACGCGCCACCGCTTCCCCTCGCGGGTGTCGGGGATGGGGCGGTCGGCGCGCGAGACGTATTGCGTCAGGCAGTGCGCGATGTCGCGGACGAGGTCGAGCCACGCCGTTTCGCCCGTCGCGCGCCAGAGCTTGAGGAGCGATGCGCCGGAGAGCGTGCAGATGCCGGGCGCGGCGTGCTTGTTCTGCACGTTGGCCCAGACGGTTCCCGTCGTGAGCATGTCGAGCTTCCCGAACGTGCTCTTCGGGGGGAAGCGGAAGTCGTAGCTCGTGACCCACGTCGAGCAGTAGGCGGCGCAGCGCCGGGCGGCATCGATCCACTCGCCGTCTCCGCCGCTCTCCTCCATCAGCGTCACGAAGCTCTCCAGCAGCGCCGCCGCGGATTCGCTGTCGACGTTCTGGAAGATGTCGCCGGGGCCGCCGTTGGTCAGGCCTCTGGCGAGGAAATGGTCGCGGTAGCGCCGTGCCGCCGCCATGGCGACGTCGCGGTAGCGGGGCTCGTCGAAATAGCGGGCCGCAAGCGCCAGGCCGCCGGGCGCGAGCGCCGCCGCGCAGCTGCCTCCCAGCAGCACGGCGCCGGTTTGGCCGTCCGCGTAGTGCGGGAGGTGGCCCGCCTCGTCCCAGCAGCGCACGAAGCCGTCGCACAGCCCGCGGGCCAGCGCCAGCCACGACTCCTTCGGCTCCACGTGCGGCGGGCCGACGCGCAGGTGCAGGAGCGTCTTCATCAGGAAATACAGGGTGTCCGCGCTGTAGCGCATGTAGCATCCGCGGGCGTCGGGCCTCCATTCGCCCCTGTGGAAGCACCCCCGGACGAATCCCGACGGCGTCACGGCGGACTCCGCGATGAAGTCCCACACGCGGAGCGCCCGCGGCCAGCTCGCCGCTCCGCCGCGCACGAGAAGCGGCCACGCCGTGTTGGCCCCGCCGACCCAGCCCGTCTGCCAGTCCTGCGACGGGCACTCGCGCATGCCCACGGACCAGTAGCCGTATTCCTCGACCCAGTTCTCGCGGTTGTGCTTCTCCTCGATCAGGCGGAAGGCGCTTTCGAACGGGAAGTCGTTGCGCTCGCGCGAACGGCCGAGTTCCTTCCGCCCCGGAACGAACCGGGCGTAGAGGTCCTCCGGCGATGTGGCGGGAAACGCATGGACCACGACGCGCACAACGATGCGGCAGCCGGATTTCAACGACGCCCCGGCGTCGGGCAGTTCGCCCTTCCAGTTGTACTTGCCCCCCTCGCG
>JAZUKQ010000066.1:0-6279 GCA_045643325.1 Kiritimatiellia bacterium
CCGCCTCGGCGGAGTCCTCGACCGCCTCGACCGCGTGCCGGACGGCCTTCTCCCCGCCCGCGATGATCGCGACGACCGTGTCGTACCCGACGCCGAACGTGGGCGGACACTCCGCCGCGTCCTGCACCGCGAGGCGCCCGGAAGTCCCCGCCCCCATATAGAAGAGGCGGCCGCCGTTTCCAAGCGCCTCCGCGACGGCGTCCACGGCCTTCGCGACGCTCTCCAGCGCCTCCCCGACGGCCTCCACGGACCGGCGGTTCTCGTCGTGGATGAGGCGGAGCATCGTCAAGGTGTCGGCTTGGTCGATATGGGTCGTACGGGGATTTCTGGCTTCGGTCGGCTGCATGGAAAACGGGAGGAGACGGTTGAAAGGAACGCGGGGCGGAGAAACGCGGTCAGTCCGCGAAAAGCCCGAGCGCGCGACGGCACGCGCCGTCGATCGGCGGACGGTCGGAGAAAACAAGACGGTATCCGGGCCCGAGACGCTTCTCGAGCCCGGGTCCGAAAAACGAACGCTCGCGGGTCAGCCCGCCGGCGAGAACGACAGGAAGGCCGCCGGACGCCGCGTCCTCCCGTCCGCGCGCGGCGTGTCGCACCAGCTCGGCGATCCGGTCGCACGATCGGCGGAGGATCTCCGCGGCGGAGGGGTCGCCTTCCCGGAACGCCTCGAACGCGACGGGGGCGAAGGAGGCGATGAAATCGCGCCCCTCCGCATAGAGTTCCGCGATATGTTCCCACGCCGTCCCTCCGAGCCGCCGCTCGGCGAGCTCCGTCAGCGGGGAGGCCCCGCGGAATCCGTCGCCCTTCGCGAGACACTCGCGCAGGACGTCCCGCCCGATGTCGTACCCGCTTCCCGCGGAATCGAAAAGGTATCCCCAGCCCCCGGTCCGGAACATCGACTCGCCGTCGAAAAAATACGCGACGGATCCCGTGCCGAGAATCGCGGCGACGCAGGGCCCCGTCTGCCCGGCCGCCTCGATCACGTTGCGGATGTCGGTCTCGACCCGGACGGGCACCCCGGGAAACGCCTTCGAGAGCGACTCGGCGAGCCGTGTCCCGTTGTCGCCCGACATCGCCCCGGCGATTCCCGCGTAGACGCCGGCAAGGACGGGAGACACCGCCTCCGGACACTCCGCCCCCGCCGGCGCGCCGCACGCTGCCGCCCGGACGACCTCCGCGACGCCGCGGCGCAGGACGCCGCACGCGGTCTCCGTCCCGAGGACGTTCGGGTTCGACCCGCCGAGGCGGCGCCGCGCGAGGACGTCGCCCGACTCAGAAATCAGGGCGAAATCCGTCTTGGTTCCCCCTCCGTCGACGGCGGCGAACGCTCTCACCGCCCGAAAAGCCCGAAATAGGCGGCGTTGCGAAGCCGGTAGAAGAGTCCGTGGTCGTCCGTGTTCATGTGCTGGACCATGAAAACCATCCCGACACGGGACTCCGGGTCGTAGAACCAGCTGGTGCCGAGCCATCCTCCCCAGCTGAAGGTCCCGAGGCCGTCGACGGTCGATCCCAGGCCGCGCCGGGTGCGGATCCAGACGAAGTTCCCGTAGTTCTGTCCCTCGCAGTCGAGCCAGTTGAACCCGGAGAGCTGCCGCGGCAGAAGCTGCGGCGAGGAGAAGAACCGGAGCCCCTGCTCCGTGATGAGGCGCGTCCCGTCGGGCGCCACGCCGCCGGCGTCGAACATGTTCGCGAACCGGGCATAGTCGTCGATTGTCGAGACGAGGCCCGCGCCCCCGGACTCGAACGCGGTGGTCGCGTCGTAGTTGTTGAGACCGAGATGCCAGTTGGCGTAGTCGTACTCGGAGAACCCGCCGTCCTTGAGCTCGTAGCACTTCGCGAGACGTCCGCGCTTCTCCTTCGGGACGACGAACGCGGTGTCCTTCATCCCGAGCGGCCCGAAAATCTCCTCGCGGAGGTGCTCGCCGAAGGACTTCCCGGACGCCACCTCGATGACGGCGCCCATGACGTCCGCGGAATGGCCGTATTCCCAACGGCTTCCCGGACGGAACGCGAGACCGCAACGCCCCACGCGGTTCATGAGCTCGACCGTGCCGACATACTCGCCCTTCCCGCGGAGCTTGGCGGCCTCCGCGTGAACGCGGGCGACGGCGCCGTGCGGAGAGACTCCGTCCGCGGGGTCTCCGGGATACGGTACGCCAGAGGTCATGTTGAGAAGATGGAGAATCCGGACCGGCTCCTCGCCGCACTCCTTCCAGACGCCGTCCTCGAGGTATTTCTGGCCGCGGAAACCCGGAAGGAAGTCGGAAACGGGCTGGCGCGGGGAAATCGCCCCCCGCTCGACGAGCCGCGCCGACGCGAACCCGGTGACGGGCTTGCTCTGCGAGTAGATACGGAACATCGTGTCGCGGGAAATCTTCTTCCCCGCCTCGATGTCGGCATACCCCGCCTCGGCATAGCCCGCCTCCCGTCCCTTGTGGAGGACGACGACCGACGCGCCGGCGCACTCTTTGGTGTCGACGGCCCGGTTGAGAATGTCTTGGATGTGCTGGATATTCATGGCTCGTTCAAAAATCGTCCGTCTCTCCGCAACGGCGGCCGTACGGCCCGCGCTCCGGAGGGGACCGGCCTAGAAGTGTTCGTTCATGTAGAGCGGCTTGCGCCGGAAGAGGCCATGGAACGCCGCCTCGTTCCGCAGCACCTCGACGTCCTCCCGGAGCGTCGCCTCGGCGGGCGAGATCGCGCCGACGGCGAGCAACCCCAGCGCGCGGATGTCCACCTCCGCGTCCGGCGCCGCGCCCGTCCGGGAGACGCCCGCGTCCGTGACAAGCCAGGTTCCCTCGTTCTCGGGAATCAGCTCGTCGCGGACCTTGAGGGCGAGCCGGGCTCCCGCGGGCCTCGCCATGACGGAGAGCAGCCGCTCCGCGTTGACCGCGCGGAGCATATAGGCGACGCGCGGCACGCGCTTCACTCCGTACACGTCCGGGCTGTGCAGCACCGCGACGAGGTCGGTTCCGGCGGGCAGCGAGATCCGGATATTCCCGTAGTCCGCGGTGAACCGGGAGAGGAAGCCGAGCAGGGCGAGGAATCCCTCCCGCCCGTCCCAGGCGTAGTCCCGCACGTTGATGGTCGCGCGGCCGTTCTCCTGGACATCGCGGAAGCAGAGGTAGGCGATCCGCCGCCCGCCCCTGGAAAACAGATAGGTGAACTCGCGGTCCTTATGCTCCGTTCCGGAGAAATGCCGGCTCTGCGCCTCGTCGTCCCGTACCGCCGAGAGGTTGAGCGGCGCGGCGAAGCGGTTGTAGAGCTCGGTATACGGCGCCACGGACTCGCCCGGGCGCATCTGCCGGACCTCGCCGTCGAACCGATAGTCGCGCAGGACGGCCGGCGAGAACTCGTACTCGCAGCCGAGGCAGACCGTCTCGTAGCCGAATTTCCGGTAGAAGGAATGCTTGAAGGGATAGAGCGTCGAGATGACCTCCCCGGCGCGGCAGGCGGAGGGAAGCAGCTCGCCGAAAATCTTCCGGACGGCGCCGCTCTCGCGATATTCGGGGAGCGTGGACACGCCGCCGATTCCCCCGTTCGGGACAATGTTTCCGTCGATCCGGGTCAGGTAGCGGTTGTTGACGATGTGGGCCGCCAGGGTCCCGTCGTCGTCGAACGCGCCCCAGTTCTCCCGCTCGTCGTTCTCGATGTCCGCGCGACCCGCCTCGGGGTCGTCGACGCGCCCGTGGAACGCGACCCGCGAGATCCGGGCCGCCTCGAAGCGCTCTTCGCGCGTAAGTTGACGTATCTTCATGGAATGATCCGGTTCGTCCGCGGCGGCCGCGGCAAGTCAGACACAAGGCGGGAAAAAATCCTACCCGACGGCGATCTCCACGCCGCCCTCGCGCGCGCTCCGGCTGATCGCGAGGCACGCCTTCTGCGCGTTGACGGCGGAGCGGACGTTGTGCGGGCTGTCGCGGTCCTCCTTCAGGCACCCGATGAAATGGTCGACCATCGCGGGGAACGGATGCCCGGAGACGTCGCCTGTCTTCTTCGTCCCGGTGTCGATCCGGAAGAACTCCTGCTGCTCCTGGAAGCGGCGGAGATAGAAGCGGTCGTTGAGGATCGTGCCGTCCGTGCCGAGGATGTGGGTGTTCGCGGTGAACGGGTTGAAGCCGACGAGCGAGCAGGAAAACGCGCCGATCGCGCCGTTGGCGAAACGGACCTGCGCCGTCTCGACGGGCGGATAGTCGTAGTAGCTCCCGGGCTGCGTCGAGGTCCCCCTCACCGAGACGATGTCCGAACCGATCAGGTAGCGCGCGAGGTCCACCGAGTGGCAGCCGCCCAGCACGAACGCGCCGCCGACGCGGGCGCCCTCGCGCATCCACGAGCCGCGGTCGCGGCCGAACCAGTAGTCGACGTTGGCGAGGAAAATCTTCCCGAGGTCGCCCCCGTCGATGAGCCGCTTCTGGAGCGCGGTCAGTTTGTGGAAGCGGAGGATGAGCCCGACGATGGTCTTCGTGTGATACTCGTCGAGCGTCTTCACGAGCCGGTCCATGGACTCCTCGGTGATCGCCACCGGCTTCTCGAGGAAAATCTGCTTCCCGGCTTTCGCGGCGAGCATCGCCTCCTCGGCGTGGAGGTCGTTTGGCGTGCAGATCGAGACGATGTCCACGCGCGGGTCGTTCAGGACCGCCTCGTAGGACGGGTACTCCGTCACGTTCTCCAGACGGTACTCCGCGATTTTCTCGCGGACGCTCTCCGGCCGACGGCTTCCCAGTCCGACCAGAACGCAGTCCCTGTTTTTGAGATATGCCCCGATATGTCCGCCCGCGACCCAGCCGCAGCCCCAGACCGCGACGCCGAATTTACCATTGACCATACGCTTTTTCTCCTAAACCCCGGACCGCCGGGGACGGCTCATAGAGTATCACGGAGAACGGCGGAAAACAAGGGCGGAGACCTCCCCGCCGGACGTTGCCGCACCCCGCCGCGAGGGGGAGCACACCGGGCGGAGCCCGCCCCCCTCCGCGAGGGGGCTGCCGCTTGCGGCTGGGGGAGTACACCGGGCGCGGCAAAGGGACTGCGGGGGCGCTGGCGGCGGAGCTTGTTCCGGTCCCCTTCGAGGGGGCTGTCGGCAAGCCGACTGGGGTGTTTTGCGGGGGCGGAGGCCGACACCCACCGGCGCTGCGCGCCACCTCCCTCGGAGGGAGGCGCCTGCGGCGGGCGGCGGCGTCTTCGCGGCGCACCGTGCCGCCATCGGTCGGAGCCCGGCCCCCTCCGCGAGGGGCTGCCGCTTGCGGCTGGGGGAGTACACCGTGCGCGGCAAAGGTACCGCGGGGGCGCTGGCGGCGGAGCTTGCTCCGGCCCCCTTCGAGGGGGCTGTCGGCGAGCCGACTGGGGGTGTTTTGCGGGGGCGGAGGCAACACCCTCCGGCGCTGCGCGCCACCTCCCTCCAGGGAGGCGCCTGCGGCGGGCAACGGCGTCTTCGCGGCGCTCCGCGCGCGCCGCTTTCGGGCAAAGCCCGGCCCCCTCCGCGAGGGGGCTGCCGCTTGCGGCTGGGGGAGTACACCGGGCGCGGCAAAGGTACCGCGGGGGCGCTGGCGGCGGAGCTTGCTCCGGCCCCCTTCGCGAGACGGCTCATCCGCCGCGCGGTGCCCCCCCGGCGGCGTTGTCGCACCCCGCCGCAAATCCCCCCTTGCGTTCCCGCGTATCATTCGCTACACTATCTCCGTTTTTCAGCGCCGGTTCCGCCGGCACCTTGTATTGTCATTCACCCGAACAGGAGATCCGACCGTGGGCTCGATCAAAAAGAAGCGCCGTGCGAAGATGTCGAAGCATAAGCACGACAAGCGCATGAAGCTCAACCGCCATAAGAAATAGCGGCAGTTTCGCATGGTTGCCTTCGAGACCCGCTTCTCCCGCGACCTCATCTGCGTTCAACGACATGAAAAGGCACCGCCGCATTCCTTGCGCCGGTGTCTTCTTCTTTCCTTTTCATGAAACCAGCCATCTACCAGATTGTCGCGGGTTTCCGCCGCGGCGACGCCATCAGCAACGAGGCGGTCTTCATCCGGACCATGCTCCGTAAATGGGGCTACCGGACGGAGATTGTCTGCTCGGCGTCGCACACGAACCCGGAGCAGCGCTCCGAGGTCCTCGACTTCTCCGCCCTCCCCGCCCTCTCCCCCTCCGACGTCGCGATTCTCCACCTCTCCATCGGGTGCGAGGCCAACCGGATTTTCGCCGCGCTTCCCTGCCGCAAGGTCATCCTCTACCACAACGTCACCCCTCCGCGCTTCTTCGAACTTCTCAATCCCGCCATCGCCGCCGACC
>JAZUKQ010000067.1:0-18097 GCA_045643325.1 Kiritimatiellia bacterium
GCCGGAACGTGCCCGCCTCAAGGTCCGCGACGGCGAGGATGTGCTGCCGCGCGGGCGGGAACGCGCACCGCACCCAGAGGTAGCGAAGGTCGCGCGTGAGGCTGGGCGTGACGTAGTAGAACGACTGCTGGACAGGCGCGATGCGCGCCGTCAGAATCCAGCTCTCCACGCCGGAGACGGGGTCGCGCCACGGGGTGAAGAGGGGGGATTTCTCGATGTCCATTCGGCTAGCGGAGAAGAATGACCATGCCGCGGCGGGGGCCGATCCAGAGCTCGGTGCCGTTGTTGCGGATCCAGGCGGCGAACTTGGAATCCGCCGGGAGGAAGGCGCCCTGGATGGCGTGCGCCGTGAGGACCTTGTAGTCCTGCTGTTTGTCGGCATCCCCGGCGTAGACGATATCGACCGCGATGGTCCCGGTGGCCAGGACATCGCCCGCGACGACCGTCTGCAGCGCACCGTCCGCCGCGACATCGGCGACGAGATGCGCATCTGCGGCGAGCGTCAGGTCGCCGGAAAGGGCGAGCGAACCGGTGTCGCCGCGGAGGCCGCCCTGGAAGGCCGCGCCGGAGGCGACGGCGACATCGCCCGCGAGGGCGCCGTCGGCGACGAGTGTGCCGGCGTCGACGAACGTGCCCGCCGTGTAGGCGTTGTTGGTGTGGACGAGGGCGAGCGTGCCGGCGCCCGTTTTGCGGAGGCCGCCGGGCGTCGTGCCGAGGTCCTGGAGCCAGGGTTCGACGCGCAGGTCGATGGCGGCCGCGCCGTCGCCGATATCGAACGTCTGGACGCCGTTGAACTGGATGTGCGCCCACTGGGAGTTCGCGGCCGGCGCGGCGTTGGCGATGACCGCCGTTGCGTCGTTCGAGGGGGTTCCGATGAACTCGAGCCCGCCGGAGAGTTTCATGAGGGCGCCGATCTTGCCCGAGTCGGCCCCTGCGGAAAAGACGATGGGCGTGTAGGCGCCGGAGGGCGTGTTGGTGATGGAAATCCCGTCGTTCAGGGTGAGGATGGTCGTGCGTCCCGAGCTTTCGTCCTGGTTGATGGTGAGAACGCCGCCCGCGAAGGTGAAGCGCTCGGCGGTGATCTTGTGGCCGCGCGTCTGGGTCCACGTTCCGCCGAGGAGCATGCCGTTGCGCATGGTGGTGCTTCCGCTGCTCGTGCCGGAGGCGCCGGAGGTCATGCCGCCACCGGAGATCGTGAGGTCGCGGAACGTCTCCGGTGCGCCGGAACCGGAGTTGGAGGCCCCGCCCTTCTGCAGGAGAGAACCGCCGTAGATGCGGATGTCGGACGTGTCGGGAATGCAGTTTCCGGGATTCTGGCAGGTTCCGTTGTAGATTTCGAGGTCGCCCGGGATGGCGGCGTTCGTGGCACCCGAGGGGTTGTGGATGCGGAGGTTGCCCTCGAAGAGGCGGGTGGGGCCGGTGTAGTCGCTGTCGGGGTTTCCGTAGAGAAACACCAGGCCGCGGTTCTGGGCGGAGAAGAAGTTGATGCCGTTGCCGCCGTCGTTCCGGAGGGCGGCGTAGATGGTGCACATATTGTTTTTCGAGCCCATGTTCTCCTGATAGGACTGGCGGTTGATGATGGAACCGGCATTGCCGTTGAAGTCCAAGGCAACGGAACCATCAATGAGGATGGCGTCATTGGCGCTTGTGTCCGCCTTCTCCCTCAACTGGCGGGCGTAGAGCATTCCGCTGGCAAGGCGCAGTGTACGCAGTGTCCCGTCATTGCTTCGGATGACGATGCCGCCGGCGGTCGCCGCATCGACATTGAGCGTCAGCGAGTTGACGGTCGTGAGGGCGCCGGTGAGTTCGTGCACGGCCTGCGCGCCGGAACCGTCGGAGCAGAGGCGCACGTTTTCCAACGTGTCCTGCCCGTCGGGGAGCACGGCGGCGTACTCGGTGTCGAGGTCGAGCGGGCGGACGCCGTAGACGGAGTCGTAGGTGCCGAAGGTGTAGCCCATGTCGCCGGTGTTCGTCGAGACGAGGGCGTTGGGGAGGATCGGGAGCGTGGCCGTGCCGGCCGTGCCGGTGCCGCCGATGAGCGTGGGTGCCGTCGCGAAGGCCACGGTGGCGGCGTTGGTCGCGAGGTCGGCCATCGGGGTGAGGCCGAGGTTCGTGCCGCGGAAGTTCACGAAACCGAACGGCGTCATCTCAAAACTGCCGAACGTCAGCGTCTGGTGGCGCTTCGCGTTCGGGACCACGTGCACGACGCCGTAGCCGGAGTCGACGGTGAGCGCGCCGGAAATCCGGTCGTCGCCGTTCTCGTTCGAGCGGCCGGAGGAGTTGATGATGGCGCCGTCGTAGTGCTCGACGCCGCGGAGAGTGACGCTCTTGAGGCGGTAGTCCCCGTTGACGGCGGGCTGCTGGTTGAACTGGATCTGCGCATTCTTGCGGACGACGCCGTCGACCTCCGGCGCGGCGGCGCCGCTGGAGACCTTGAGCGTTCCGGCGACGACCTCGGCGGTGCCGGGGCCGATGCCCGTCTTTTTCACCTCCTTGGTGTTGCTGCCGTCGAATGTGATCGTATGGCCGTTGTAGGAGATGGTGCTGTTGAAGGCCATGGATCCGCCGCCGTTGATGGACCAGACGCCATCGCTGGTGGCGGCCATCGGTGGATTAACCGTGAGGTTCCTCTTGCTGCCCTGGAAGTTGATGCCGTCCGAGCCGATGGAAAACGTGTCGGACCCATTGAAGGTGACATTGCCGGCGAGGTTGGTGGCAATCAACCCGGAGATGGACATCGGGCCGCCAAGGGGGAAGTTTCCCGTCACGTTCTCGTGCCACTTGGCGATGTCCGAGGCGCCGGGCACCACGCCGCCAATCTAGCTGGACGGCAGGTTCAGCGCGTCGGTGTTCTCGGCTTTCTCGATGATGGCCGCGAAGGCGGAAAGGGACAGGGTCGAAAGCAGGAAAGATGGGATGGCCGTGCGAGTTTTCATGGTGGATTTTGCTTTTCCGTTGGTGGACGTCTACCTCAGGGTTTCGCTGTCGAATTTCTGGCCGAGAAGGGCCTGGCGGGCGAAGACGCCCCAGCAGGCGGTCGGGGTGTAGTTCCAGTCGGAGATGACGACCGGGGAGGCCTTCGGATGGAAGCTCCACGCCGTCCAATTGAGCTTGTACTTCTGGATGCACGAGAGCATGTCGTTGGACCACTGGACGGGGTCCTTGGCCGTCTTCTCCCAGGGCATGGGCTTGTCCATGGCGCCGACTTCGCCGACGAAGACGGGGTGCTTCTCCGCGCAGGCGAGGACCTTCTTCGCCCAGCCGCCCTTCCACGGGTAGATGTGCGTGGAGTACATGACGCCGTTGCCCGCCGGGTCCTCGAGTTCGTAGCCGTTCAGGACGCCCGAGAGGTCGTACGCCCAGTCGAGACCGCCGCAGACGACGATGTTCTTCGCGCCCGTGGCGCGGACGACCTCGATGAGCTTCTGCATGCCGATGGACGTCTTGACGTCCTTCGCCTCGTTGTTCTCGTCGGCGACGCCCTCGCGCTTCTCGCCGGAGAGCTTGCCGCGGTTCTTCCACTCGTCCCAGGAGATGCCGTGCGGCTCGTTGAGCAGGTCGAACAGCACGCCGGGGCGGTTCGCGTAGCGCGCGGCGGCGTCCTTCCAGAAGGCGGCGTGGCGCTCGGTCGGGGCCTTGTACTCGTGGAGGTCGAGGACGACGTAGCAGCCGTGGAGGTTCGCCTTCTCGATGACGTCGTCGACGGTCTTCTTGTAGTTCTCCGGCGGCGGGAGGCCGTTCTCGCCGAGCCAGTACTTGCTGTGGACGGACAGGCGCACGCAGTTGGCGTTCCAGTCGCCGACGGCGACGGCGATGGACTCGCGGACGTGCTCGCCGCCGGAGCTCCAGCCGAGGCTCGGCACGGCGACGCCCTGGAGCCAGACCTCCTCGCCCGCGGCGTTGACGAGGCGGTTGCCCTCGACGCGCAGCGTGTCCTTCTCCAGAAGCGGCTTCTCGACCGGCGCCTTGATGCCGAGGCCCCCGGGCACCTGGAAGAGGTCCGGACGCGGCGGCGCGGCCTTCTTGGGCTCGGGGCCGACCTGGCCCTCGTCCTGGAGCGTGATCTGGATGTCGTCGAGGTCGAACGTGCCCGCCTTCGCGTTGAAGAGGCAGGGCATGAACTTGATGTAGCTCGTCCCGGCGGGGATGGCGAAGCGCTTGCTCTTCTCGACCCAGCCGTCCGTGCTCTTGCCGAAGTTGACATTGCCGGAGCCGGTCTTCTTCTTGTCGGCGGACATGAAGTCGAACATGACGCGGGCGTCGAACCAGCTCTCGGCGCCGCGTTTGAGGCCGGTGACGCGGGCCTTGAACGTGAGGTCCATCGACGCGTAGGGGGTCTCCTTCGGGAGGCCGATCTCGCGGTAGAGCATCACCATCTTGCCGGGCTCGCCGACGGAGAGGCGGATGAAGTGGTTACCGCCCTCCTCCAGATACTGGGCCGGGGCCTTCAGCCCCCAACCATCCGGCGCGGCACCGTTCTTCGACGCCTCGAGATCGGCGTTCTTCAGTAGGGGACGGCCCTCGGCGAAGGCAGCGTTTGCTGCCAGGGACAAGACCGCAAGCGACAGGGAAAAGGGGATACGGGACGTGTTCATAGGAGTGTTGAAAAGGTTCGGGAAGAACTATGCACATTCTAGCGAATACTGGGCGTGGTGGCAAATTGAAATCGTGAAAGGTCCAGGGTGCTTTTCATGTACTACACGACGGCCGTTTTATGCTATCATCCGCGTCCATGCAAAAACTGAAATTCGGCCGCTACGACTACGCGGCCTTCATGACTTTCGCAGCATACGCCGCGTCGTCGCTCGCCGTCCCCGTCGTGCTCTGCCTCATCGGGTGAAAGCAGTCTGGCACTCTGTAAGAAACTACGAAAAACGGACCTCCACCATGACAGCATCCGACCTTTCCACCGCCCTTCGCGAAATCCGCGACAACCTTGAAAACGGGATTCTTCCCTTCTGGCTGGAACGCGGCATCGACCGCGAGTTCGGCGGCTATCTCACCTGCTTCGACAAGTCCGGCGAGCCCACGGGCGACACCGACAAGTACATCGTCACGCAGACCCGCATGATCTGGGGCTTCGCGGCGCTCTACGAGGAGTACCGCGACGAGCGCCTCCGCGACGCGGCGCGCCAGGGATACGCGTTCTTCGTGAAGCACTTCTGGGACCCCGTGAACCTCGGCTGGTACTGGAAGGTGCGGCGCGACGGCGCCTGCCTCGACGACGGCAAGGTCGTCTACGGCGAGGGATTCGCCATCTACGCCCTCGCGACCTACGGACGCGTCTTCGGCGACGCCGAGGCGCTCTCCTACGCCGAGCGGACGTTCGACCTGCTCCAGATCTACTGCGCGGACACGCTGCGCGGCGGCTACTTCGAGAACCTCGAGCCGGACTGGACGCTCTCCGCGCCGGGGTTCGCCGCCGGCGACCGCAAGTCGCTCGACATCCACATGCACCTCATGGAGGCGTTCACCGCGCTGGCGCAGGCCACCGGAAAGGACATCCACAAGCGCAAGCTGGAAGAGGTCATCGGCATCATCCTCCGCCACATGGTCGACCACGAGCATGGCTGCGGCCTCAACCAGTTCGACATCGAGTTCAAGCCGATTCCGGCGATCAACATCCGCCGCACCTGGAACGCGGAACGCGCGACGGGCGAGGTCGTCGAGACACCGACGGACACGACCTCCTACGGGCACAATGTCGAACTCGGCTGGCTGCTCAACCGGGCCGCCGATGTCCTGGGCTATCCGCGCGAGCATTTCAACGCGCTCATCCGCGCCTTCGACGACCATTCGCTCCGATATGGTTTCGACCATGACCTCGGAGGTGTCTTCCGCGACGGCGTGCACGACGGCCCCGCGCTCGTCTACGACAAGGAGTGTTGGCAGAACTGCGAGGTTCTCATCGGCTATCTCGACACCTACGAGCGCACGGGGGACGAGAGGTACTTCGACGCCTTTCTCAAGACCTGGCGCTTCGACAAGACCCACTTCATCAACCCCGCGACCGGCGAATGGCGTCAGCTTCTCACGCGCGACGGAACCCCGATCGCCGCCGACATGGGCAACCCCTGGAAGGCCATCTACCACACCGGACGCGCCATGCTTGAATGCAAGCGCCGGCTGGAGCGGATCGGCCGGTAGGGAAAGACGAGGCGCATTCCCGTCTTCCGGACGTTCCCCTTTATTTTTCGCGACGGCGGCACGGAAGTCCGCAAACAGGGCTTCGCGCTGTTGTTTAAATGGAACGCGGCGTTCTTCGGTCGGATTCCGCAGTCTTCGAGATTGGACAAATCCCAAAAACCGGCCGACAGACCGGTTAACCGAATCCGGCCCCTCTCAGGAGGGGGATGTCGTCGCGGGCGGATGGGGATGTCTGAAACACTTCGGCGGAAGACACCCTCCGGGGCTATGCGCCACCTCCTTCCCAAGAAGGCATGAAAGGCGTGACCGCTCCGGCCTCTGGGGGGCGGCGAAGCCGACTGGGGGAGTGGCGCTTCGTTCCCGTGGGAAAAATGAACATTTCCTGTTCTGCTTTGACTAGGCACATCCGTCCGCATTCTGCTAGAATGTATTTCATGAAAGGGAGCATCCTTCTCGCGGCCGCCGTTGTCCTGTCCTCGTTGACGTCGTCCGCCGAGTATGCCTGGCAGAAGCCCAATGCCAAAGTTATTTCCGAAGGCGACCTTGAACTCGCCCAGGATTCCTTTGTCGCGCCGCAGATGCAGAATCCGCGATACATCGACTTCGATGGCGGCGACGATTCCCGCGATGGCCGCACCCCCGCCACCGCCTGGAAGCACCATCCGCTCGACCGCGAGGCCGCCGGCGCCGCCAAGGCCAACGAGGGCCATCCCGACGGCTACGTCTTCAAGGGCGGCGTCGCCTACCTCGGCACGCTCAAGGGAAAGCTCGAAGGCACGCCCGAGCATCCCGTCCACCTGACCGCCCTCCCCTCCTGGGGCAAGGGCAAGGCGCTGATCTCCGGCTCCGACGTCGTCCCCGCCCGCAAGTGGCGCAAGGCCGCGCATCCGCGCATGCCCGAGGGCGGGAAGGTCTGGGCCGCCGACCTCGACTTCTCCCCGCGCGCCGTCTTCTTCCGCGCTCCGAACGGCGGCCCCGCCAAGCCGCTCCACATCGCCCGCATGCCGAACTGGGAGGTCTCCAACCCCGAGGACCCGCGCTCCGAGTGGTGGACCTGGGAGCAGCCCAACTGGTGGGAGGGCCGCAACAAGGACACCGTCAACGGCAAGCGCATGCACCGCGGCGTCGACCGGCGGCATCTGCACGACCTCGCGCCCGAAGACCTCGTCGGCGGCCTCGTCTGGTCCGAGTGGGGCATCGTGATGGGCCAGCCCTACGCCTCGCTGATCGAGGCGGCCAACCCCGGCTCCATCAACTTCCAGGGCTTCTGGAACGGCGACTCCGAGAAGATCATCACCGGCAACCGCTACTACCTCGAGGACCGCCCGGCGTTCCTCGACGCCCCCGGCGAGTTCTGGTTCGACCGCAAGGGCGACGGTTCCGGCACACTCTACCTGCGCCTCCCCGGCGACGCCGATCCCGCGACATGCACCGTCGAGGCCGCGCGCCGCCCGTATCTCATCGACCTCGCCTCCGCCTCCAACGTCCGCATCTCCAACCTCGGATTCGCGTTCACCAACCCCTACTGGCACCTCGAGGCCCCGTTCTTCCAGAACGACGACGTCCTCGGCGCCGCCATCCGAGTCATGGGCGGCAACGGCTCCGTCGCCGTCGACCACTGCGACTTCTCCGACCTCAACCAGGCCATCCGCCTGAAGGCCGGCGCCGCGGACTTCCTCCCCCTGGTCGCCTTCAACGACAACCGCATCCAGCGCACCGCGCACACCGCCATCGGCATCGAGGGCGAACTGCTCTCCGGCGACGGCACCGCGCGCCACAACACGATCGGACATGTCGACGTCCTGCGCAACTCCCTGCGCGAAATCGGCGACCGCGGCACCCGCTTCACCTTCACCCACGCCCTCTGCGTGCGCTGGCCCGAGACGCTGCACCTCGCCGGCAACATCCTCAACCGCACCTACGGCGCCGGCCTCTTCATCTTCATGGGCAAGCCCGACGGCGACGACAAGCACACCGTGCCGTTCTCCCGCGCCGTCATCCACCACAACCGCGTCGAGTCCGCCCTTCTCGGCAACAACGACTGGGGCTCCATCGAGACCTGGCAGGGCGGCGTCTTCTACGTCTACGACAACATCTCCGCCAACCCCAACGGCTACTGGAACTGGGCCGCGAAGCACACCGACGGCACCGACCGCCTCGGCTTCGCCTACTACCTCGACGGCTCGTTCAAGAACTACCTCTTCAACAACATCGCCCTCGGCTTCAACAACGACCTGACGAGCCCGCTCTGCAACAACGCCGCCTTCTACCAGGCCGTGCCGTCCATCTACAACCAGTTCTTCAACAACACCGCGCACCGCTTCGCCGTGGGCTCCAACTGGTCCCCCGCCGGCGGCCGCCAGATCTTCGCCGGAAACGTCTTCAACGACATCTCGAAACTCGTCCTCGGCCACGGCCCCCAGAAGGAGGACACCGACGAGAACAAGGCCGACATGCCGATGTTCGACACCATCGGCTACGCCCGCAACGTCTTCGCCAAGACGCCCCCCGCCTCCTTCGGCGCCCTCGAGAAAGGCGGCGACCCCGGCGTCCTCACCTTCGAGCGCTTCCGCGCCGCCGCCAAGGCCTCCGGCACGTTCGCCTCCGACCTCGGCACGATCACCGGCGAGTCCATCTTCGCCGAGGGCTCGCTCGTCCCGCTCGAGGGCTCCGCGGCCATCGACGCCGGCGTCCGCCCGTTCATCCCGTGGAACCTCTCCCGCACCGTCGGCGAGTGGAACTTCCGCGGCGGCAAGGGCCTCGACGAGCACTGGTTCATGACGCCCGCCTACGCGCACCGCTCCACGTACTACAAGATCCCGCGCAACGACCTCGTCCTCCCCGAGGGCACCGTCGCCACCGCCGGCTTCACCGAGGACTGGGTCGACACGGCCGTCCGCTTCGACGGCGGCCCCGCGACCCTCGCCGCGCCCGCGACGCCGTTCGTCCTCCCCGCCTCGGCCCCGCAGAAGGCCGACGACGGCCTCCAGCACTTCGACCCGAAGCCCTGGCTCCACGTCTCCTGCCCGCGCGACATCCAGCCCGGCAAGAAACTCGAGGTCGGCGTCGACATCCAGGGCGCGCCCGCCAACGCCGCCGGCAAGAAGATCGCCTTCCACCTCCACTGGATGAAGAAGGACGGCTGGGGCGGCTACCTCGCCCACCAGCTCGTCCCGACCGACTTCCACGGCGACGGACGCTACAAGGTCGCCGTCGACGTTCCCGCGAGCCTCCCCGAGGCGTTCGACTCCTACAACTTCATGGTCGGCCTGAGCGACGACGCGCAGCCTTCGTCCGACAAAGCCCTCGCGGCGAACTTCAACGTCCGCCCGCTCCACGGCGCCGCCGTCGTCTCCGCGACGGCGACCTGCGGCGACAAGCCTCAGTCCGTGGGCTCCGCCTCGCTCATCGTCGAGGCCGTCTTCGCGGCTCCGGCTCCGGGCGGAGCCATCGCCTCCTGCGTGAAGGACGGCGTCGGCTACGCGCTCGGCCTCAACGATCAGGGCGCCCTCGCCTTCCGCTTCGGCGCCAAGGGCGCCAGCGCCCCGGCGGCCGTCGCCACGTCCGCCTCCGTCGCCGACGGCAAGCCGCACCACGCGCTCGCCGAAGTCGACCGCGAGGCCGGCCGCGTCACGCTCTACATCGACGGCAAGACGGCCGCCACCGCGCCGCTCCCCGCGGCCCTCAAGGAGGCCGACGCCACGGTCGACGCCCCGCTCGTCGTGGGCGCCGGCTTCCAGGGCGAACTCGACTACCTCCGCATCGCGCTCTCCTCCCTCGCGGAGTCGCGCACCACCCTCGACGAACTCTACACCTGGCAGTTCGACGGACCGTTCCTGCGCGACTTCGCCGGCCGCAAGCCCAACGGCCGCCGCGACGCCGGCGCGCTCGAGCGGTAGGACGGCGCGGTACCGGCGGAAACACAACCAACAAATCACAAACCCGAGGAATCCGCGATGAAACTTCTTCAAGTCCTTCTTACGACGTTCGTCCTCTGCCTCGCCGTCTCCGTCCGCGCGCAGGACGGACGGACGACTTCCTCCACCCGGAATTCAAACGGCACGCTCTCCGGGACCGCCACCACCCAGCGGAGCGGGGACCGCAGCTCCACCACGTTCCGCAACCCTAACGGAACCCTCTCCGGGACCGCCACCACCCAACGGAGCGGAGACCGGAGCACCACCACCTTCCGGAACCCCAACGGAACCCTTTCCGGGACCGCGACCACCCAGCGGAGCGGGAATACGGAGACCACCACCTACCGCGACGCCTCCGGACGGGTCACCGGAACGACCACACGCCGCGTTCCCTAACCGACTGTCCGTGGTTTTGAAGTCTTTTGATCAGGCCGGATTAGGCCGGAGTTTTCGCGATACAGCCTGATTTTACAATCTTGCGTGCTCGAGACTTCGGAAATTCACGGAAAGGGCGGAGTTAAATTTCGGAAGAGGCGGACACCTTCGGGGACGCGGCGGACGCCGCGTCCCCGTCCTTGCGGCATGACGACCGCCGCGACACCTCCGGCTTTTCTCCGCCCCGCGTCCTCTACCGGACGATGATGAGCGTCGCGCCGGCACGGCATTCATAGCAACCGATGTCGATGGCGCGGCCCACACGGCGCTCTCTGCCCGAGAGGTCCGTCGTCTCGGCGTTCACACCGTCGAGGCCCGCGTCGCACAAGGCGCCTTCGAACACGGGACGATAGTCCGCGCCGTCGCAGTCGTAGAAGTCGGCCGCGGCGACCACGGCGCATGTGGCGTTGAGCGCGGACTCCGTGTCCGTGGCACAATGGCTGAACCGGTCGACGGCGCCGAGGAAGACAGCGTCGTTCGCGACGGTCTGCCCGTCCGGCGCGTAGACCGAGTTCCCGAAAATCGCCGTGTTGACGACCTGTCCGCCGGGCGCGTTCACGCCGCCCGCGCCATGGCCGCGGTTGCCGACGACCGTGCAGTTCAGCAGCGTTCCTTTCTCGACCAGAGCGCCGCCCGCGGTCTTTCCGTTCCAAGCGGAGCAGTCCGCCTCGGCGGCGTTGCCCTGGATGAGGCAGTCGACAACCCGGGCGCCTCCGGCGATGTAGACGCCGGCGCCCATGTTCCCGATCCACGAGTCGGTCTTGTCGCAACTGATCCGGTTGTTTCGCACGACGCAGTGGGTGAGCAGCGCGTCGGAACCGCCGAGATACACGCCGCCGGTCCATGAGTTGTGGCCCATGATCAGATTGTCGCGGATGACGCAGTTCGTGACGCAGCCCGCCGCGACGTGCACGCCGCCGGCCTTGTACCGCGTCCCGAACTCGCCCCAGTCGGTGTGGACGCCTTCGGCGACCGTAAGATTGTCGAGTCCGGCGCGGGCGGCGGCGATATAGAACACGGCGCCCTTGTTCGTCGGGCCGTAGGTTTTCGTGGTGTTGCGGACGACGACGTCGGCGGGCGTTCCGCCGAGACCGTGGAGCATGACCGGGTATTCGATCTCGATCGGGGCGGCCGTGGGGTAGTTGCCCGGCTCGAGGTATACGTCGCCGTAACCGTAGGTCTCGACGAGGCGCGCGACGGCCGAGACGATGGTCCGGCGAGGAGTCTCGCGCGTAAAGCCGTCGTTCGTGTCGTCGCCCGTCGTGGAGACGTACTGCACGGGCGTCGTGCCGACGGGGGCGAAATACGGGCGGACCGTATAGAAAAGCTGCGGGTAGAAGGTAAACGTCTGCTGCGAGAGGAACTCCTCGGGGACATCGCCTTCCCAGCGGTCGAAGACATAGCCCTCGTCGGGGATGGCCGTGAGGGTGACGGCGGAGCCCGCTGTATACTCGCCGGCGCCCGTGGCCGTTCCGAAGTTTCCGGTCTGGACCGTGATCGTGACCTTGATTTCCTCGGAGGATTCGTAGGCGCCGATGTCGATCGCGTCGCCCTGGACGCGGTCGTTCCCGGCGAGGTCGGCCGCCGCGGCGGTCGCGCCGGACGCGGTGCCGGCGTCGATGAGCGGAGAACCGGGGCACGGCGAGAAGCCGCCGGCCGCGGCGTCGAGGAAGAGTTCCGTGTCGCCGGTCGCGAGGCACGTCGCGTTGATGGCGTCGGCGCCGGGCGTCGAGCAGTTCACGAACGCCGCGGCCGTTCCGCGCCACGAGGCGTTTCCGCCGTCGTTCGACGTGTTGGCGCCGATGGCGCAGTTGACGACGGAGTTTCCGTTCCCGGCGTAGATGCCGCCGGCGTGCTGCGCGGTGTTGCCGACGACGGTGCAGTTCGCCGCCGAGCCGTTGGCGACACGGAGGCCGCCCGCGCCGTCGCCCTTGTTCGGGTCGTAGATCCGGTTGTAGGCGATGAGGCAGTTCTCCGCGCGGCCCTTCTCGATCCAGACGCCGCCCGCCTTGGAGGTGGACCAGCCGGCGTCTTCGGACGTGCACCAGCAGTTGGAGACCACGGTGTGCGTGAGGAGCGCGCTGTCGCCCCACAGGTACACGCCGCCCGCGTAGGACCACCAGTTGTCCTGATGACCGCCGCGGACCACGCAGTTGGAGACGGTGCCGGCGAAAACCGTCGCGCAGCCGCCGCGGCAAGCGTCCGGAAGGGCGCCTCCTCGGTTCCGGCGGCGTTGTCGTCGCCGGACGTGCTCACATAGAAATCCGCCCCGCTCCGGCCGAAGCGGCTGCGAACGATGCCAACAAACCGAACCATCTCGTTTTCATCACAGGAACCTCCATGTTTCCGAAGTGTGAATCTTTGGGTTGTGGTTGGATCGACAAAAGAGGGTTATTTCACGAAGAAAAGAGTCGCGGGCTGGACATACCGGAGAACGACGGAGGCCTTCTTTCCGCCGGAGGTCTCCGCCGTGACCTTCAGACGCCACGTGACGGAGTCGAGCGCCGGATCGAGCGACAGGCCGTTGTCGACGACGGCGTCCGCCTCGACAAGCGTGTGCTCGCCCGCCGGGTCGCCGGAAAGGCAGAGCGCCCGGACGAACGTGTCCGCGGCGAACGTCGCGGTCCCGGAAACACGGAGCGGCTGGATGCCCGCCTCCGTCAGCTCCGCGGCCAGCCCGTTGCCCGAGGAGACGACGAGGCTCTCGGCGTTGCCCGTGCCGCCGGCGAGGACGACGACGTTGTTGGTCGCGCCCTTGGCGGGGTTGTAGCCGATTTCGATGCGCGCCGCGTCCTTCAAGACGCCGCCGGCCTCCAGGCGGAGCACGTTGTTGGTGGCGTCGCTCTTGGCCTTGCCGTCGCTCGGCGAGTACCCGACGTACAGCACGTGCGACGCGAGGTCGAGCACGGAGTTGCCCAGGTCTCCGCCGTGGAGGACGACCGCGTTGTCGCGGGCGGGGTTCGGCTGGTTCCCGCCGTGGGAATAGCCGATGGCCATCGACGTGCCGGAGGTCCCCGCCATCGACGCGTACGCGCCGTTGGTCAGGACAAGTCTTCCCGAATCGCCGGCGCTTGCGTTGGCGACGCCGATCCGGACGTTTCCGAGGTCCTCGAGGCGGCCCCCGTCGCGTACGACGACCGAATTGCGCATCGCCCGTCCCTGGCGCCCGTAGCTGACGTTGAGCGTGCCGCCGTCCGCGTTCCAGGAGGAGTCCGCGCCGTCCACCAGCGCGAGGTTGTCGTACGACGCGCAGAAGTATCCGGCTCCGATGCTCGCCTCGCCGTGCGTCTCCAGCCGGCCGGTGGAAATCCAGAGGAGGTTGGACGCGATGGCCGAGCTGTTCGCCGCGAGCCGGCTGCCCACGCCGAACGTCGTGACGCCGCTCACCTTGCCGCCGTCCGCGATGACGAGCTTGTTGGAGACGGCGGCCGTGCCGCCGCCGGACGTCCCGACATGGAGCGACCCCGCGAGCGCCCACTCGGAACCGGCGCCGGTCACTATCGCGGAGTTGAACGATCCGCCGCTGTTGGAGGCGGAACTGCCGCCGACGCCGCCCTGCGCGGAATAGGCCTTGCTGCCCTCCTGGATGACCAGTTTGCCGTAGTCGCCGCCCTGGGAGCATGCGAGCGCCAGGTTCGCGACGTTCGTGAGAACGCTGCCGCCCGAGAGCGTGAGAGAGTTGCGGCGTGCCTGCTGGTTTCCGCCGCCGCGGTAGCCGATGTAGAAGTTGCCGCCGCCCGCGTCGAAGACCGTCCCCCGCGCGAACTCCGCCTTGTTGTCGTAGGCGCAGTAGTCGCCGCCCTTGGTGGCGTTTCCGACGACGACGCCCGAACCGCTCTTCTGGCGCCACGACACATGGTCGAGCGTCAGGTCCACGAAATACCCGTTGCTGTTGTTCATCGACCACGGACCGATGTTGAAGGCGCCGGCGTTGGCGACGGCGCAGTCGCTCCACACGGCCTCGCCGTTGACAAGCCAGGCGGCTCCGAGGTCCAGGTCCACGCGCGCGACATCGAGCCGCGAGATTCCCTTGGAGGCCGAACCCATGGTCAGCGTCCCCAGGACGTCGAGCCGGCCGAGCGCGCCCTCCGGCGCCGCCAGCGCCAGTTCCGGCGCGGCGGAGTTCTTCGCGCCCGTCGTGAGGTTCGAGACGGTGACGCGCGCGGCGTCGCCGAAGGACCAGACGTTTCCGGCCTTGTGGACAAGCGTGTCCTTCGCGGCCGAGACGCTCCCGGCGGGGAACTCGTTCGCGGCGGAGCCGTCGGGGAACGTCACGTCGAGGTTCGCGTTGGGCGAGACCGCGGGGTCGAAGTTCGCGGCGTCGGACCAGTGCGCGGCGTCGCCGGCCCCTGTCCAGACAAGGCTTCCGAAGACGGAGAGCGTCTGCGCGTCCGTCGTGAAGCCGAATGTCTCGCCCTGCGCGCCCGTAGCGCTCACGGACGCGGTCCAGACGTAGTCATGGCCGGGGGCGAGGTCCTGCACCGTGACGGTGTGGGCGTCCGTGTCCGAAATGCCCGCAAGGCTTCCGGCGGAGACCGCCGCGCCGCCCGCCGTCGCGTCCGTGACGGAAAATTCGACATCGACGTCGCCGACGCCGACGTCCGAGAACTGGATGGAGAGCGTCGCGCCGGTGCCGTCGACGGTAGAGGACAGCACCCCGACCACGGGTTTGCCGCGGGTGTGGAACGAGAGCGGGTCGGTCTCGATGCATGTGTCGCCGTCCTGGAAGAGGAGCGTGGCGGAATAGCCCGTGTCCAGGGCGACGGGGACGATGGCCGAAATACGCCCGTCCGAATCGATGGCGGAGGCTGGGAGCGCGTTGGTGGTCGCCGTACCGCTTTCGTCCTCGCGGAGCACGGCGGAGAGGGTCGCTCCGGCGGGGAGGTCGCCGAAGGAAAGGCCCGAGAGCGCCGCCTCGTAGAGCGTGGAGACATCCGTTCCGGAGAGCCAGAGACCGATGGAGCCGGGCGTGAAGCCGGTTACATCCACGAACGCGGTGCCCATGGCGATTTCATCGAACTTGACGCGCTTGCCGCCCGTGGGGTAGTAGCCGCCGAGGAAGAGGGACTTCGCCTGCGGGATGCCCGAGGACGCCGTGAAGACGGTCTGGTAGCTCTCCGCGGCCGCATAGGTGGAGACGGGGCCGCAGAACGCGCTGACGATGTCCGCCCCGCCCTCGGCGGCGCCGATCTGGACGCGGACAATCGCGACGAGCGGCTCGTACACCGGACCGGCAAAGCCGAGGTCGTGGTTCACGCCGCCCACGCGGACCATGGGGACGAACCCGGCGGCGGTCTTGAAGAAGCCGACGTAGAGCCCGGTCGCCGGAAGGGACACGAAGGAATTCTGGGAGGAGGCGTCCGTCTCCTCCGTGAGGCCGACCGCGTAGGCGTTGCCCAGCGCCGGGCTGGAGGAGTTGATCCCCTCCGGAAGCGCCATCAGGCAGCGGAAGTAGACCGTCCCGGAGGAAGGCATCAGACCGTCGGCGAACTTGTGGACGACCAGGCGGCCGGGGTCGTTGGCGCTGGCGTTCGAGTGGAGGATGACGGCACCGCCCGCTCCGGTCTCCTCCAGGCCGAACGCGGCCGGGAAGGAGAGTCCCGAGGCGGCCTCGGCGATTTCCACGCCCGTGTCGCCGACCCACTTTCCGCTGAAGCCGAAGATGGCGTTCGTCGTCGTGTTGTTGTAGAGGTTCTTGCTGCCGGCCGGATAGCCGCCCGGAGTGCCGACCGGGAAGCCGTCGTTGAAGAGAAGGCCGCCGTACGCCGCCGGAAGGACGGCGGAAAGCGCGAGAACCGAGAAAAAGAGGCGGAAGCGGGACGCGGAAGTTGACATGGCAGTGGCAGGATTGGATGGAAGGTCGGAAGGTGCGGGCTAGAAGACGAGGACGACGGGGTGGTCGGTGAGTTCCAGCGGAATCTCCTTCACGCCGGTGAGTTTGGCGATGGGGGCGGTGCCGCTCTTGACGTCGTAGATGGTGACGTTCACGGGCCGCTCGAGGACGACCTTGACATTGTCGCTGCCGGACACGCGCTCGGCCCAGACGACGAGCTGGTACTTGCCGGAGGAGTGGCGGAGAAGCAGGTCGTGCGTCGTCGCCGGGCAGTCCGGAATCGTGTAGGCGAGCGGCGCGAGGCCGATGGCGCGGCCCTTGTCGGCGAGAATCGTCGTGAGGTTGTGGACATACGTCGCGGCGGGCCGCGGGGTGTAGTCCGGCGCGTAGAAGCCGAACTTCTGGTTGCCGCCCTCGTCCGTGCGGTCGCGGAGGAGGTACGGGGAGGTGTAGCTCCAGCCGCGCTTGAACTGGTCAAGGTAGAAGTTCACGAGGTGGAGGCCGTGGATTTCTTCGGTGACCTCGCCGCCGATGGTCGTGCCGGACTCCGTCGTCACGCGCGGGACGGTGAGAATCTCCTCCTCGGAGTAGCCTTTGAAGTGCTTTGCCCAGGTCGAGCCATGGTTGCCCCAGAGGCCGTCGATGCGGCAGGCGGGGGTCGGGTCGGCCGCATTCCACGCCTTGTTGTCCGTCAGTTTCGCGGAATTCGGATGGTAGATGTAGTTGTGGACGTTCAAGAAGTCCGCGTAGCGCGTGCCGGCGGGCATGACGGTGTCCGCGCCTTCGGGGATGACGAGGAACTGGAGGCCGACGTTGTCCGGCTCGGCGCCCATCTCGGACGGGGACCAGACGGGGATCTTGCGGAGCATGGGGTCCGCCTTGACGGCGGCGTAGAAGTCGCGCTGGAGCTTGGCGAGCGGGACCCAGGTCGTGGACCCGTGGCCGCCGCCCTTCTCGCCCTGGTAGGTGACGCCCCAGTTGTTGGGCTCGTTGTTGCCCTCGAACGCCAGGAGCGCGCCGGCCGCGGCGAGGCGGCGGCCCATGGCGAGGCACTTCTGGACGTCCGAACCGCCGGAGACGAGGCCGCAGCTGAACTTGACGCCGGTCGCCTTGTGGAGCTGGAGGTAGGTGTCGACGGTGGTGGGGCCGTTGTCGGACACGCCCTCGATACCGCCGCGGACCCAGCGGAATCCGCAGTACCTGACCATCTCGATGGTCTTCTCAAGGGGCTGTCCGCGGTCGGGGAACGTGGTCACGATTCCGATGGAATCAAGAAACTGCGAGGTCGGGACGGGGGTGACGGCGGCGGTAGCGGTGGCGGCGACGGCGGCGAGGCCGAGAGTGGAGGCGAGCGTTTTCATGGAGAGCTAGAACGAAGAAAACTAATTGTCCCGAAAAAAGACACATGCAAAACCAAGACGGCAAAATTAAACCATACCGTGTATTCTGAAAGCAAGAGAATTTTCGGAAAACAGCCTGGGGACGAGTCAAAAGATGGTTCTTCTCGAAACGTAGGGGCTACCAGCCTGCGGCGGGCGACGGGGAGGTGCGGGGGCGCTCCAGAGAGGCGCGGGGGCGATGGCTCGGAGCTTGCTCCGGCCCCCTCCGCGAGGGGGCCGACTGGGGGTGTTTTCCGAGTACGGGGAGGCTACACCCTCCGCCCCTTCGGGGCACCTCCCTCCAGGGAGGCGCCTGCGGCGGGCGACAGCGGCTGCGGGGAGGCTCCAGGGAGGCGCCTGCGGCGGGCGACAGCGGCTGCGGGGAG
>JAZUKQ010000068.1:0-3366 GCA_045643325.1 Kiritimatiellia bacterium
CCTGGGCGACGACCTCGAGATCGGTCGTGCAGTCCTCGACCACGACGCCACCAGAAAAACGTCCGGCAAGGCCGCCGGCCCGGCGACGAGCCTCGATGCGTCCGCCGCAGACGGAAAGATTCTTGATCGTTGCGTTCTTCAAAATCGAGAAGAGTCCCACGTCGTCCGTCGTCGGCAGGTTGATGACGAGGTTGCTGATGGTGTGGCCGTTGCCGTCGAAGACGCCGTTGAACGTGCCGATCGGACGGCGCGCGACTCCACCAAGGTCGAGGTCTGCCGTCAAGGTGAAGGTCGAGCCCGCATAGGTCTGTCCCGCACGGGTCTTCTCACCGAGCACGTCAAGCTGCTCCGGAATCGAAATCGTGTATGAGCCGACGGTGGTCTGCCCCGTATAGGCGGAGGCGTCGTCCGGATACTTGAAGACCGTCCAGGTCGAATCGCCGTTATCGACGAAACCGTATCCCGGCGCGACATTGGTCCCCGGGGTCTTCGTGTAGGTTCCGCCGGCAAGAGAAAGCGTGATCGTCGCGCCGCTGGCGGACTTGACCAGGGCCGAGCTGGCGTTGAAGAATGAGTCGTCGCCGCCCACGGACACCGCTGCATTCGCCGAAGACGCGGCGTAAATCGCGTTGTATGCTGTCAGGGTGCAGTTCGAGAGCACCAGGTCGCACGGACCCGAGCAATGGAACGCCCCGCAGTTCGCCCCCGAGGAGAAGTTCGCCAGCGAGATGTCGCGGAAGGAGAGAGAGACACGGGACGCACCGGCGGTGACGGACACCGCCCCGGTATCCTGCTGGGCGAGGATGCGGCTGCCATGTCCGTCAAACGTCAGGGATTTCGCGCCGAGTTTCAGCGGCGCCGCGAGCCGGACCTCGCGCAGCACTTCGATTACGGCACCGTCGGAAGCCGCATCCGCCGCCTCCTGCAAGGTGTCGTACTCCGTCGCACCGACGCGAGCCTCCGGCCCCGTCCATATCGCCGGATCGTCCCCGCCGCAACTCAACCGGAAACCGAAATTCCCGCCCCAGCCGGACGTGATGTTCGACTCCGACGGATCGTCATGATGCCGATACGAGGAATGGCAATACGATTCGTCATTGTAGTGGCTGCCACCGCGCTTGATGCGCTCCGTACCGCTGATTGCGCCGCAGGGATCCGTTCCATACATCAACGTCCCGTACCAGTCGCGGCACCATTCCCAGACGTTGCCGTGCATGTCGTAGAATCCCCACGGATTCGCCGGACGCGTACCGACCTCATGCGAGACGTTTCCATTCGCATAGTACCACATGTATTCGCGATTCGCTGTGTCGCCGTAGCTGAATTTCGACGTCGTACCCGCGCGGCAGGCGTATTCCCACTGCGCCTCGGTCGGCAGATCGAAGTCGTCGATGCCAGTCTTCGCGCGGAGTCGTCCGAGGAAACTCGTCTCGTCAACCTCCCGCGAAAACGGCCATTGTGTGCCCAAGGTCGATCCCCGCACGGCGTTGTAGGCAATCCAGTGCGCGGGATGGTTGTCCGCGACGCTTCCCGAATACGGCGGCGTCGACCCCATCACCTGCACCCACTGCTTCTGCGTGACCTCGAAGACGCCGAGATAGAACGGTTGCGTCAGCGTCACGCGGCAGGACGGCTTCTGCGCCTCGTCCATCAGGAAGCTTCCCGGCTCGCAGCGTTTCAGCACGAGTTTCGTCGTCTTGTACTCGTCGCTCCAGCCGCCGGCCGGGACTGAATCCATGTACGCGACGGGGTAGTTCGTCGCCGTCGCGCCGCCCGAGAGATCGACGATGCAGTAGGTTTCGGAAGCCGCAAAGGCCCGCACGGCCATCGCGAGAACGCCGATGGCGGACAAACCCATCTTTTCGAAAAACGACAAGCGCGGCCACGGACTTACCGACAAGGCCTTCTCTTCGTCACGGCGTGTGTAGACTCGTTTCGTCTTCGGCGCTATTCTGGTCGTTTCTGTCATAATGCTTCCTCACCGGCATCCCCTCCGCGAACGGAAGGAAGCCATACAATGTCGCTCTCCAAGACGGCCCTGGGCAACCTACCCGAAAATGCAAGGCCTATCCCGAAAAAACTATGGCATTCTATCGCATCTTTCTTCAGATAGTCAAATCCACCGGCCGGGAGCGGCAAAACTTTGTCCCCGACTAGACGAGAAAACCCGGCCGGACGGCGTTCTTCGGTTCGCCTCGCTTTCATCATGCGCGAGGTGGCGCCGACGATGGTCCCCGAGGATCTGTCCTCCGTGAATCGTCCCCCCGTGAATCAGCGACTAGAGGCACCCCAACACGATGCCGGTTACACCGACGAGGGCACCGATGGCCTGGCGGACATTCAGTTTCTCCTTCAGGACGAGTATCCCGTAGGGGAAGAGGCCGATGATGCGGAAGCCGCACATAGCAGACGTTGTTGGATGTGCACAACGTCGTGGAATCGATCGCCGCCTCCAGGTGCCGGGCTCCGCCCGAAAGCGGCGTGCCGTCCCTTGGCTGCGCCCGGTGTACTCCCCCAGCCGCAAGCGGCAGCCCCCTCGCGGAGGGGGCCGGGCTCCGCCCGAAAGCGGACGCGCGGTGCCCAGGCGGTGCGCGATGCCGCGCAGTCCAAGACACTCGCAGGGGCGTCGTCATTCCGACTTCGCATCGGTCGGGCGGAGCCCGCCCCCCGCCGCGCGGGGGGTGGCGGCAACGCCGCCGGGGGGTGTACACCGTGCGGCGGCCAAGCCGTCTCGCGCACTTGCGTACTTGCGCACACCTTGCAACGATGCCGACTATTTCCTTCGCCCGAAAGCGGACGCGCGGTGCCCAAGCTGCGCCCGGTGTACTCCCCCAGCCGCAAGCGGCAGTCCCCTCGCGGAGGGGGCCGGAGCAGCTCCGCCGCCAGCGCCCCCGCGCCTCCCCGAAGATGCCGCCGCCCGCCGCAGGCGCCTCCCTTCGAGGGAGGTGGCGCGCAGCGCCGGAGGGTGTCTTCCGCAGAGGTGGCACAAACTCCCCGGAGCCAGCGGAATCCGAACGAGGAAAGCCACATTCCATTTGTGCAATGGCGTATAAGTCCTGTTTTAGAACTTTCGTACTATATCACGTTAAAAATAAAGGGGAATGTCCAGTGTAGTCTGCGGGGAGAGGTTGCGCATTATAAATGGTTTCTCTATACTGGCTTCCCTCCCACCACAACCTTTCCAATCTATGAACCACATTCTTTCCAATTCCCAGCTTTCCATCACCCTCGGCGACTACGGCGCGGAGCCGCTTTCCGTGCGGCGCGGCGACTGCGAGTACCTCTGGCAGGCCGAACATCCCGACTTCTGGCAGAGCCATGCGCCCATCCTCTTCCCCATCTGCGGACGCCTCTTCGAGGGCAAGT
>JAZUKQ010000069.1:0-2470 GCA_045643325.1 Kiritimatiellia bacterium
TTGTTGTTGTGCGGCAAGCCTTTCGTGACATTTAGAACGACGCGGGACTTTTTCCACGCCGGGGAAATCGACCTATTCCATGCGGGAAACGAGGCCCTCCTAAGATGCATGGTCCGGTACATTTCCGGCCGCCCGAAAAAGCGCGCCTGGACAGATCCGAGACAGCTCCGCCTAGGGCTTGGCCAGGCGTAGAACAACGCATTGGGGCGCACACATCCAACAACACAAACTCCCGTTCCGCAAAAAAGCGGGATAAGTGTGACGAAATTTCGCGCTTGCAAGGTCCGTCCTATATAGGATAAAATACGGGCTGAGAAGAAAAGTGCCATTACGCTTTTGCAATCTCGTTTTCGCATGTAGGAGTCGATTATGTCTAAAACACCCATGAAAACACGCACCATGATGACGGGGCTGGCCCTTGTCGCGGCCGCGACCACTGGTCTCTCCTCCCAGATTTTCGAAGATTTCAGCGACACCGCCGTCGACACCGCCGTCAGTGACATCGTCAGTGCCGGCGCGACATGGAGCGGCGAGAACGCCTCCGTCTCCGCGACGGAGACCGTCTCCGGGAAAGGTCTCAAAATGGAGAACGGCAGCGTCCTGGTCACGCCCAGCGCCACGTACGGCGGCGTCGTGACCATCGAGTCCCGCATTCAGGACGCCCTCGTTTCCGACGTCGATCCCGAGGTCGACAGCGAGGTCCAGCTCGCCCTCTACATCAACAAGGCGAGCGACGCCGCCTCCCCCGTCCTCAAGGCCTATGTCCGCACCTCGGTCGACGGCACCGCCGCCTGGACCGCCCTCTCCGGCGCGGACAACATCACCACCGCGACCTGGTCCCGCCTCCGCACGGTCATCGATTACGGCAACAACGGCGTCGTCCACGTCTATGTCGACGATGTCGAACTCACCGCCGGCACGGGCGTCTCGCTCTATACGGCCGACTCCTCGAAGACCGCCGCCACCGCCGCCGGATACCTCGGCAGCGGAACGCTCGACTATATCCTCATTTCCCAATACAGCGCCGCCGCGGACAAGACGGGCGCCGAAAAAGCCGATTTCGCCGCTATCGCCGAAGCCCTCAAAGGCTCCGCCCCTGCCGACGGCCTCTCCTACGCCGACGCCTATGTCGTGGGCTACACGCTGCAGGACATCCTCTCCAACGAAAGCAATGTCCCGCTCGCCCTCCGCGCCCTCATTTCCAAGGACGCCGACGGCAATCCGGTCGTCACCCCCTCGAAACAGGCGGACGGGCGCGTCTACACGGTTTACGGCGCCACGTCGAGCGGCGGCGAATGGACCACGGTCGATACGGACCATCCCGCCTCCGGCTTCAAGTATTTCAAGGTCTCCGTCGCCTACTAACCCCGGCAGGATCAAGGAACCAAATCCATGAAAAAATCCCTCTCTATCGCCCTGGGCCTTGCCCTCGCCGCCAGCACCTCCCTCGCCGGAAATCTGATTACCCGGTCGTTCCTCCAAGTCGCCTCCGACGGCCCCGACACCTATTCTAACGGCGCCCCCGTCGTCCAGGGCGACCTCGCCTACCAGATTGTCTTCCTCAAGAACGGCGCCGCGTTCGCCGGTCTCCACGCCGACGGCTCCGCGGCCGATTCCGAGAACAACACGCTGCTCGCGCGCCTCGCCGCGACGGACACCGGAAGCCTCGCCCCGACCACGCTCCAGTACGATGTCGCCGACTTCGCGGACGGCTCGTTCGCCCTCGTGCTCGTCGAGCCCGCCGAGTCCGGCCGCGTCCGCGGCTGTTCCCTCCTCTCCAAGGCCTCCGTCAACGCCATCTCGGGCATGAGCGCGGCCTCCGAGGGCGGCACGCAGGTCGCCGGTGGCGTCAAGATCGACGGCTCCGTCCCCGCCCCCGTCATCACGGCCTTCGCGGCCGCCGCCCCGTCGTTCGATGTCGCCGTCCAGAATATCGCCTCGGTCAACGACTACGCCATCTCCTCGTCCCCCGACCTGGTGAACTGGACCGTCGGCGAGACCCGCTTCCACACGGTCGCCGACGCCGAGGCCGCCCTGACGGCCGCCGCCGAGGCCGCCGAGGGCGATGCCCCCGCCCGGTTCTTCAAGATTGTCGCCGTCGGCGAGTAACCTACCGAGAGGATCCCTTCACATGAAATCCACGTCCCTCTTTCTTGCCATCTCCGCGGCGATGACCCTCGCCGCTTCCGCCGACACCGTCAACTCCAGCAACGTCGTCGGCGCGCATACCTTCACGGTCGTTCCGGGCTCTGACTCCTACCAACTCCTCCCCGTCCAGTTCAAAAACTGCGCGGACGGCACCGCTCCGACCCTCGCCTCCCTGACCGGAAGCGCGGGATTCGTCGACGGCGACGAGATTCTCGTGAGCGTCGGCGGTGTCCAGGGGCTCACCTTCTGCCAGTATAACTGGTCGAACGGCGCCTGGGTCGGCCAGCCCGTCCCGACGGTGATGGGCACGTCCGGAGCCACG
>JAZUKQ010000070.1:0-3014 GCA_045643325.1 Kiritimatiellia bacterium
TCCGCTTCGCCCCTGGCCATCGGCCCCTGCGTCGCCGCCCGTCCCCGTCTCGCCGTCCTACCGGAGAGTTGGGGGCGAGCGCCCGTGTTTTCTGGCCGTTTCCAGACTGTGGCGGAGCGCCGGGGCGAGGGGACAGACTCCTGCTGGTGAGAGGCGGAACGAAAAATTCCGCCTGAATTCTCATTTTACGTT
Organism: Kiritimatiellia bacterium; assembly: GCA_045643325.1. GTDB lineage: Bacteria > Verrucomicrobiota > Kiritimatiellia > RFP12 > JAZUKQ01 > JAZUKQ01. Next base: position 193 of record JAZUKQ010000070.1, read on the forward strand.
TTTCGTTCATACAAAATGAAATGCGTATAATATTACGAAAAGAAAAGATATCTGTTCCGTGCGCGGCAGGCGCGGAGCGCCAGGCCGCAGGCCGGTTGACGCGTTACGGAACAGCTTGCGAGAAGAAGGGAGGACGAGGGGACAGACTCCTGGTATTCATGCTATGATGTGTTCGCTTCCATGAAGAGTCTTTCCTCCCACCAGCGCGACTTTTTCTCCCGGGTCTATCTCTCGGCCTTTGAGAACCCGTTCAGCGCGTCCCGCCTCGCGGCGGACGCCTCCGCCACCGGCCTATCCGCCGCCGATGGCCCCGACTCCCTTCTGGAAGCCCTCCTCGCCAAACTCGATGCGGAACTCCGCAGTCTCGCCGGAAGCGCGCCTCTGGACATCCGGGAATTCCCGTCGGACGACGCGCGTCTCGTGTCCATCGCCCTCCTCTTCCAGGTCTTCCATCGTCACCGGCGGGAACTTGACCGGTACATACTCGCCCAATGCGAGGCGTCCGGCGGGCCTCTGCCCGCGCCCTGTGCCGCCGCGATGTTCGACGAACTCCTCTCCTCCGGGTTCCCCTGCGAGGAGGCCGAGAAGTGCGTCGCCGTCCTCTTCCAGCTTCGGCGCGCCTTCCACTTCATCCGCAACGGCCTCCTGGGAGTCTGTCCCTCCATGCGCGCCTTGCGCGTCGACCTCTGGAACGCCGTTTTCACTTGCGACACGCATCTCTACCTGGACCGCCTCTGGAACCGCATGGAGGACTTTTCCACCCTCCTTCTCGGCGAAACCGGCACCGGTAAGGGCGCCGCCGCCGCCGCTCTCGGCCGCTCCGGGTACATCCCCTATCTTTCGGCCCGCCGCACCTTCGCCGAAAGCTTCCTGGACGCCTTCCTCCCCATCAACCTCTCGGAATTCGCAGAGAGTCTCATCGAGTCCGAGCTCTTCGGCCATCGCAAGGGAGCGTTTACCGGCGCCATTGGCGACCACGAGGGCGCCCTTGCCCGATGCAGCCGCCATGGAGCCGTTTTCCTCGATGAAATCGGAGACGTCTCCGTGCCGGTGCAGACCAAACTTCTCCGTGTGCTCCAGGAGCGCGTCTTTTCGCCCGTCGGCGGACACCAGACCCAGCGCTTCCGCGGGCGCATCATTGCCGCAACGCACCAGGATCTCGCCCAGCGGCGCGCCGACGGACGCTTCCGCAACGATTTCTACTACCGCCTGTCGTCCAGCCGCCTCCAGCTTCCCCCGCTGCGGCAGCGCCTCGCCGAAGATCCCGGCGAACTGCGGCTTCTCCTTGGCGAAACCGTCCGGCGTCTTGTCGGCGAATCGGACGCCGCTCTCGTCCAGCGCATCGAAGAAGCGCTCGGCCGCGATTTGCCCGAGGGCTATCCGTGGTCCGGAAACGTCCGCGAGCTGGAGCAGGCCGCGCGGTCCGTCCTCCTTACGGGGGGATACGCCGGAGAGACGTTGGCCCACCCGTCTGCTGCCGATCCGGAGTTGGCGCGACTTCTGGACGGTTCGCTCACGCTTGCCGAAGCCGATGCCTGGTACTGCCGGCGCCAGTTCGAGCGCCTGGGCGGCTATGGCGCCGCCGCCAGACGCCTTGGCGTCGACTGGCGCACCGTGAAGCAGAAGATGGGGGGAAAACAGGGGACAGACTCCTGTCTTTACTGGTAGGCGTAGCCGGTCATGGCGGCGTTGTCGAAGAAGTTGGAGCACATTGCGATCAGACTCGGGCAGAATATCTAAAATTCAGGTTTCAGATTCAGGATGCTCTTTTCAAATTCCAGACTCTTCATCAAAGGCATCTCTTCGTCTTCCCCCAAAATGAGAGGCGTTTCTTCTGTGATACTCTTGTAAGCTCTAGCGTCAAGAAACTTTCCCTCTATTGATTTGAACCCGGAAGGATAATGCAACGAAACTCCACCCGAGCCTATCAACATGGCGAACACGATATGCGACTCACTTTCATCCATCAAGAAAACCATCGCCTCAGGTCCGCATAGTAGCAACGGCCCATCGTAATCGTCCTTTACTGGAATCAGGCATTGTGCCATTCGCTGTGCAATGGCGCGATTCGTTATGACAACATCCGGAAAAATAGCGTAGTTATAAATGGTGTTAATGGTTTCATTATCAATATCGCTACCATTTGTACCGAGAAAAAGGCCTAGTTTTCGAATGCCCTCAAAGAATGGTTTGTCGGCACGAATTTCTGCTTGGCGTGCCGTCTCTTCTTTTGCATCGTGTTCTGCATCATACCTGGTATATTTGATGGCAATTTTGGTTGTGTTTTTTAGAACTGATTCCAAATTCTGCTGTGGGGGTTGTACATTCATACAGGACATGAGTAAAAGCGCACTTGAAACAGGCACAATAAAATCAAACCGCATGGATACCTCCAACGGGGAACAACGGATGTTACGGAAGACGATTATGAACTTCCAAAAGATGAGGCCAGTCTAACACGAAATCCAAGAAGATGCCAACGGGCGCCCTCCGCCGCGCCCCGCTCCCCGCATGCTCCTTTCCGCAAGCTGTCCCGTAGCGCGGCAACCGGCCTTCGGCCTGGCGCCCCGCGCCTGCCGTGCACGGAACAGATGTCTTTTTTTCTTTTCCCATTCCACTACACATTTCATTTTATATAAATGTAAAACGAAAATTGAGAATTCAGGCGGAATTTTTCGTGTCTCCTCTCACCGCAGAACGGTGGGGCCCGAAATCCGGACGCAAGCCCCAACCTCTCCGGTAGGACGGCGAGACGGGGACGGGCGGCGATGCAGGGGCCGACGGCCAGGGGCGAAGCGGGCAGAGGGTGGTGAATGGGGAGG
>JAZUKQ010000071.1:0-5063 GCA_045643325.1 Kiritimatiellia bacterium
GAGCGGCTGTACGCGGCCGCGCTTCCGGACTCGTTCGCCGCCAGACGCAAGCGGCGGAAGACCCGCGACGCGGCCCCCTGCCTCGTCCTCTCCAACGGAGAGCGCGTCCAGGCCGCCGCGGAAGCCTCCCGCGCCGCATAACCGCATAATCAAGACATTCCTTCTTTCAAGCGCGTCGTTTCCGCGACGCGCCCCCGTCCGTAATTCTTGAAACGTCATCAACGCCGTTCATCTACAGGACGTTCCGAGAAGTACCTCGATCTGTTAGCTACAGACGTTGCAAGTGGACGTTGCTCGGGAAATGAATTCGCGGAACTCGTATGTGGCCCATCATCGTTCTGGCGCTGGCACGGACATCTATGTTCTGCTATCCTAGAGATATCTATCGCAAAACCAAGTTCCTACCATGAGAAAACTCCGCGTCGTCCAAATCGGCACCCATCACGAGCACGCCAACGGTAAATATCTCGCCGCGCTCAAACTACCCGAACTCTATGATTTCATCGGTATCGTCGATACCCCGCCCTCCCCCGCCGTCCGTCCGGAATACATCTCCTACGACAATCTTTTCAAAAACGTCCCCCGTCTCACCGAGGACGAACTTTACCAAAGAGACGACATCGACTGCGTATTCGTCGAAACACCCAACGAGGACCTCGTCCCCACCGGACTCCGCGTCATGGAGCACAACCTGCCCATGCATCTCGACAAGACCGCCGGCTACGACCTCCCGCTTTACCAAAAACTCCTCGACGGCTGCCGCACACGGAACCTTCCCCTCCAGATGGGCTACATGTTCCGAGGAAACCCCGCCTTCCAGTTCGTCAAAAAACTCGCCGCACAAGGCGCTTTCGGAGACATTTTCTCCATCGACATGGACATGGATCACGGCTACGGCGGAGACGCCTACCAGACCTACGTCGGACGTCTACGCGGCGGCGTCATGTTTAATCTCGGTTGCCACCTCATCGATTTCGTCGTCTCCGTTCTCGGAGAACCCTCGGCCGTCCATCCGTTTCTCAAGAACACGCCCGACCAGCACACAACCACTCTCAACGCAACCCTCGCCGTCCTGGAATATCCGCACGCGACCGCGACCGTCCGGGCTTGCTCGCGTCTCGCGGGCGGTACCACCTTCCGCCGGCACTGCCGCCTCGCCGGAACACGCGGCTACTGCGAATGGTCTCCGCTGGAACGTTTCGACGGAAAGCCCCTGCAGCTCAAACTCCATCTGGAAGCACCCGCGGAGGGACTCGGCGTGGGCGACCATGTCGTCGACCTTCCGCCCCAGGACGACCGCTATACCGTACAACTCACGGAGTTCGCCGCGTCCGTCCGCGACGGCGCTCCAGCGGAATACTCCTACGAGCACGACTTTCTCGTGCACAAGGTCTCGCTCGCGGCTTCCGGACTTATCTGAACCACCCGCGCGGGAACAATCCCCGCCCCGCGCCGCGGCTACTCCGCGTTCACATCGATACCGAGCAGCGGAAGCAATCGGTCGAGGTCTTCGTTTCCGTAATACTCGATCTCAATGCGCCCCTTCCCCTTCCGGCCGTTCGCGAACCGGACGGAGGGTGTGATGTGGACAGAGGTCCCAAAGCGCGAATGGAAACGCTCGAGCAACAGTCCCACATAGTCCGGCGGAAGATCGGAAAGAATCTCTTTCGGCACGTTCGGTGACTTCGACTGCTTGATTTTCTTTTCCAGCGTCCTGACAGTCCAGTCCTCGGCGACCGTCATTCGGGCGAACCGGAGGCGCTCCTCCTCGTCCTCGAGCCCGAGCAGAAGCTTCGCATGGCCGACGGAAATCGCGCCGGAGCCAAGCATCTGCTTGAGTTCGTCGGAAAGATCAAGGAGGCGCATCGCGTTGGCGACCGACGCGCGGGCCTTTCCGACACGTTCCGCGACCGCCTCCTGCGTGAGGCCGAAAAGATCGACGAGCGCCTTGTACGCCTCGGCCTCCTCGATTGCGTTCAAATCCTCCCGCTGAAGATTCTCGACAAGAGACATCTCGGCGGCCGCACGGTCCTCCGCCTCCAACAGGACAACCGGAACTTCCTTGAGTTCCGCCTTCGTCGCGGCGCGCAGACGGCGCTCGCCGGCGATGAGCTCATACTGGTCTTTTCCGACCTTGCGGCAAACGAGCGGCTGGATGACGCCGTGGGTTTTGATGGACGCGCAGAGTTCCTCGAGCTGCTCCTCGTCGAACTCATGACGCGGCTGATACGGGGAGGGCCGGATCGCACCGACGGGAATATTGAGGACACTCGCCGAGGCCTTATCCGAAGCCGGGATCTCCGGCGCCGAAGCGGGGGCGGAAACCGTCACGGGCTGCGGGACGCGTGCAAGTGTTTTCGCGGAGGCGCCTTCGAGCAGCGAGTCGAGGCCGCGGCCCAGACCGCCGATTTTCGTCTTACCAAGAGTGCCAAGACCGCCGACCTTCGCTGGGAACGCGGGTCTTGCGGGCGCGACCGGCTTCTTCGAAGGGGCGGCCGACGTCTTCGGGCCTTTCTCGACGACTTTTTTCATGGGCTTCTGCGGCTTTTTCATAACGAATGTCCAATAGAGAGATGGAGACAAGTGGAAATCGACGGGGTATTATCCCCTCTTCCGCCCTTCTGGGCAATCCCTAATTTCCCGCCAAGCTACGGCACGAGCGCCCGAACGCGGAAGAACCCGGCGGGGGCGGAGGTGTCGACGGGGGCGGAGAGACGGAGCACACCGTCCGCAACAGGAGTGTTGGTCGAAAGCGGCGTCCACGGACCGCCGAGCGCGGGAGCGCGCTGCACCTCGTAAGGAAGTCCGCCCAACGCGTCGAACGAGAGCGACATCGACGCGCCGTCCGCCGAGAGCGCCGCCCCGGAGATCTCCGGGAGGCACTCCTCAGGATTCCAGACCCGCGTGTCGACCGCAAGCACAAAGTCATTGTTCGGGCTGTTTCCGACACTCCTGCTGCTGGCCGAACTCATCGTGACGCTCTTCGACGCCGACGTGCCGTTCTTCTCAACGGTGACCGTCCAGGAGCGCGTGCCGCCCCCCAAGAAGGACGTCGGATCGGCGACCCGGACCGCATAGATGCCATTGGCCCCGGTCGTCGCCGTGACGGTCGTGCTGCTTCCGGTTCTGGGCTTGTAGACCGCGGTGACGCTCGCGCCGACGACCGGCTCGCCCGTGACGCTGGAGACGACCCGCCCCGAGAGGATGGACCCCGTCCCCGTCGGATAGATGTTGTAGACGATGTCCTGGACCGCCGAGAACTGGTATTCGGTCCCAACGGCCGGAAGATTGTACCAAAGATTCTGCGACCCGTTCCATCCCATGTTCAGATGGACATAGAGATCGGTCCCGGAATAACCGTACCCGTCGGCGACAATCGCGTGGCCGACAGTCTCCCCGTTGTAGGTTCCAAGGATGCCGAGCGCGGCGGGATACCCCGCGTCGAAGCAGGGAAGCAGCGCTTTCGAGAGGTTCGCGGCGGAAATGCCGGAATTCACAGAATAGGACACGGCGCCCGAATACCCGAAATAGTTTTTGAACGCGGTGGCGAGATCTGTCGAATAGGCTCCGCTGGAACTGGTGGTCCAATCCATGCGCACGGCGACGCCCACATCGTAGCAGAGCGTCCCGATAGCAGTCTGGTGCGCCGTCGTGATGTCCGCCGCGTAGAGCGTCCCGACCGGCATGTTCGCCCAATCGTACACGCCGCCGATGGACGTGCAGTTCGTAGAGACGCCGTTGACCGTGCAGGTCCGCGTGAACCGGGAGACACTTGCCGTCGGGTGCCGGTGGTAGCGCATGATCTGCGCCCCCGCGGTGGCGACGCATCCGCAGACGCAGCCCACCGGAGTCTTGTAGTTGAAGACCTTCTTGCTTCCGACCTTACTCTGTCCCCACTTCGTCTGCACGAGGGGGGCGACGCGGATGTCGGAGACCGAGGCGACGCCCGCGACGCGCATTCCGGAGCCCTCGGCAAGCAATTCCGCCCATTCGGCCCGGGCTCGCGTGGCGGCATCGCCGACCTCCGCCCCCACGCTGTCGTCCAGCGTCCGGAATCCGGAAGGCCGTGACGCCGCGCCCACCGAAGAACCGCCCCGGGCAAGCGCCGTCCGGTCCAAGAGGTCGCTCCGAGCGAGCGCCCAGAACGGACCGGGGGCGCCGGATTCCGGCTCGGGAGGCAGACCTTCGGCCGAAAACGCCAGAACCGGCGTGACGCCGTCGTCCGCCGAGAGAAGAAGGGTCGTTCCGTCCTCCAGGTCGACCAAATGCCCGATCGCGGTCCCGTTCAAGTCCGAGACGGTGCGGACACCCGCTGGAGCGGAAGCGGACGAGAATCCCGGATTACGGCGGCACCATGCCTCTGCGGCGGTCCTCGCCTGTTCCGCGACGATTTCCGCTGCGGCGGCGCGGAACGCCCCCAGAAACACGGAGGACACCAGAAGTCCGACAGCTGTCAACCGCCCAATCTTCCGCCAATAAATCTCGTGCACATATGACCTCATGAGGCAATCATACCACATCCAGCACTTCCCGGGCAACAGAGGCATGCCTCTCGCAGGATTCCCGTGTTTGTCCACCGCCCTCCCCTTGTGCTCGTCCAAATCAATCAAAATCAAATCGAATCAATCGGAGGATTAAAAGGGGTCAGACCCTTATTTTAGTAGATATATCGTTCCTTTTCAAAAGGAGTCTGGCCATCTTTCACTCCCTTATCCACCCACCTGCCGAACCGCAGTTGTACCTTTCCGCACCGTAATTTTATTCCGCCTTTCGCCGTGAATCCCCGCGCCAAACGAAGGGTTGAAAAGGGGTCAGACCCTTATTTTAGTAGTACTGTAGTTCTTTTTTTTCAAAAAGGGGTCAGACCTTTTTTAACTTCAAAAGCGGAGAAGCGGAGGATTAAAAGGGGACTGACCTTTTTTTAGTAGATATATCGTTCCTTTTCAAAAGGAGTCTGACCATCTTTCACTCCCTTATCCACCCACCTGCCGAACCGCAGTTGCACCTTTCCACACCGTAATTTCATTCCGCCTTTCGCCGTGGATTCCCGCGCCAAACGAAGG
>JAZUKQ010000072.1:0-6437 GCA_045643325.1 Kiritimatiellia bacterium
GTCTTGTCGTAGGCGGCCTGGATCGCGTCCGTATCGTCGTGGACGCCGTCGCCGACCGCGCCGAACGCCTTGACGTTGAGGACGTTCGCCGCGTCTGGGAAAACGATGCCGCCCGCCGACGGCGCGGCCTCCGGCCTGGGGGAGCCCAGCGCGATTTCGGTGGTCCACGAGGCCGTTTCGCCGGGCGCGACGGCCACGTCCACGAAGGCCTCGGGGCTGAGGATGCGGGCGTCGGCGTAGAGGCGGAAGTCGCACAGCGGGAGGTCGGTGGAGATCGTCACGGAGGCGCCGCCGGGGAGATGCCGCACGGTGAAGCGGTTGTCCTCCGCGCCGGGGCCGAACCCGTCGAAGCGCGCCCAGAAGGTCCGTTCCAGCTTCGGCGGGACGAACCCGACGGCATGGCCGTCCAGGACGCCGGCGCCGGGAAGCGCCTTGGGTTCGACGACGCGCGGGGCGAAGGGCAGTTCCACGCGGTACTCGGCCCCGACGTCGTGCCCGCCGAGGCGGATGAAGTTGTGGGCGTAGTGGCGTGTGCGGATCGGATCCCTGCCGGTGTTGCGAAGCGAGCGCTCGATGCGGATCCGGGAGGCGGTCCCGTCGAGCGTCACGCGGCGCTCCAGCACGTAGCCGTACCGGCCGCCGGGCAGCGACGCCGTGTGCCGGGCCACGACGGAGGTCGGGCTGGTGGCGGCGAAGTCCCAAGTCCCGCCGTCGACGAGGCGGTAGACGCGGTTGAAGAAGTAGTCCTTCTCGTCGGGGCGCTCGAGGACGCCCACGCCGATTTTCAGGAACAGCCCGCCCGCCTTCGCCTCGTCGAATCCCGGCGGGGATTCGAGGTCGAACTCCTCCACCGGCCCGGTGCCGTCGTCGAAGCCCGTCGGATTGTGCTCGCCGGGATGGAAGGCCGTGAAAAAGCGGAATCCGGAGGAATCGGAGACGTCGAGGAGGCTCGACCAGTCGAAGCGGGTGCCCCGGTAGTAGCCGGCGGCCGCGTCGGGCTTGTAGACGCGCAGCGAGAGGCTCCCGGCGGAGAGGTCCGCCCCCGGCCAGGCGGACGGAACCTGCCCGGCGGCGAACGCCGGAAGAAGGGCCACGAGGGCGGCGATGCGGAGGAGGGCTTTTCGTGCGGTCATGGGGGTATCAGGGTGTGTCTTGCCGGAGATTCTCGGACCATGCCAGGCCGGCGGTCTCCACCGCCTGGCGGGCGAGCCATTCGTTGAGTCCGTCGCAGGCCTGCGCGGCGGAGTAGAAGACCCGGCCCTTGCCGAAGGGACGGGAGACGGCGGCCGGCTCCCCGTCGAGCGCGCCGCCCTGGAAGCGGGCAAGCACCTCGCAGCCGTCGCCGGGCTCGATCCATTCGCCGTTGGCGCCCTGCAGGGGGAGGGTCCGCCCGTCCGGAAGCGCGACGGCCGTATCGGCGAGGTTCGCCGGTTCGGGGCGGATGCGGACGCCGAGGACATCGAGCAGGGGTTCGCCGAGGTTCCGGTAGTAGACGCCGTGGAGGTCCATGTGGGCGGTGCGGGCGGTGGCCAGCAGCACGCCGCCGTCGGCGACGAACGAGCGGATGCGCTCCGCCTGCTCCCGGCCCATCAGGCGCAGCCCGGGCATCGCCGCGAGGCGGTAGCCGGCGAGGTCGTCGCCGGGATAGGCCATGTCCGTCGCGACACCATGCCGCCACAGCGGCGCATACAGGCGGAACACGCCGTCCAGGTACGGCATGGGGCGCTTGGGGGAGCGGTGTTCCGCGCGGACGTTGTCGGGGTGGAAGAGGAAGGCGGCCGGGGCGCGCCGCAGCGGGATCCCGGGCGCCGGGAGGTCCTTCAGACGCGCCTGGATGTCGCGGACGCGCTCGAGGCGGCCCTCGTAGGGAACGCCGTCGAAATCGCAAAACGCCGTGCTGCCCTGCTCCAGGTTGGCGCGGTGGGTGCGCCAGAGCCAGAACAGCACGCCTTCCGCGCCGCGCGCCTGCGCCCCGGCGAAGAAGTCGAGCGACATGTCGGCGGTGGGGCTCGTCTCGAAAATCCAGAACGGCTTGCCAAGCGACGAGCGGAAGAGGTCGTGCGCCAGGGCCGTCGCGGGAGCGTCGGGACCGTGCCCCGCCGCGGCGGCGCCCCGGTAGGCGTCCCATCCGGCGACGTCGAGCGCGCGGGCGTAGGCGCGGTGGTCGATGCCGCGGTCGAAGACGCCCGTCGAGTTGTGGCTCACGAACTGGCGGGCGTCGATCACGGAGCGGAGCGCCTCGTACTGGAGGCGCAGGAACTCGACCTGGCTGTCGCTGTAGAAACGGTGGAAGTCGAGCGTGTGCCCGAGGCAGGCCCGCCGGCAGCGGGGCGTCGGGACCTCGCCCCAGGAGGTGAACTCCATGCTCCAGAACTTCAGGCCCCAGGCGTCGTTGAGCGCCCGGACGGAGGGGTAGCGCCCCTTGAGCCACTGGCGGAAGCGCCAGACGCAGTCCGGACAGTGGCACTCGAAGAATTCGCGCAGCTCGGGGCCGATGAGCTCGTTGTCGATCTGCCAGCCGGCGACGGCGGGATGGCGGCCGTAGCGTTCGCCGAGGCGCCGGGCGAGTTTCGCGCTGAAGTCGCGGTAGATGGTGTTGTTCACGCAGCAGGCGCGGCGCTCCCCGTAGACGAGCCGGTCGCCGTTGCGCAGTTCGACCATCATCTGCGGGTACTGCGCCATCAGCCACTGCGGCGGGGCGGCCGTCGGGGTGCAGTGGACGACTTCAAGGCCGTGCGCCGCGCACAGGTCCAGAAACCGGTCGGGCCATCCGAAGTCGAACTCCCCTTCGCGCGGCTCAATGGACGACCAGGCGAAATCCAGAATGCGCACGACCGTGAGGCCGGCCGAGCGCATGAGGGCGAGGTCGCGGCCCCATTCGGCCTCGGGCGTGAGTTCGGGATAGTAGGAGGTGCCGAATTTCATGGGCCTATTTTACCTCGCGTGTCAGCGAGACGCACCAGACGGGCATGTCGGAAGGAATGCGGAGCGCACCGTCGGCGCCGACCGTCCCGGAGGCGAGTTCGCCCATGTGCCAATCGAGGAGACGGTAGCGCATCCCGGCGAGCGCGGGGGCGACGACCGTGCCGGAGACGCGGGCCGTCAGGACGGGCCAGCCGCCTGCATTCGCCTTGCCGTCGTGCAGGTCCCTGCCGCCCAGGTCCAGCGTATGGACGAAGCCGCTGTTGAAGCTGGTCGAGACGAGGCTGAGCGTGGCGGAGGCGGTCTCGGCGAGGGGGCGTCCGTCCTCGGCGACGGGGCCGAAGGCGATGTAGCGGTCCTCGGCGATGTCTTCCGGATAGGGCATGCCGGAGGGCACGTCGACGGAGACGTCGCGGAGCTCGACACCGGCCTTCGCGAAGCGGAGCGCGTCCCCGAAGCGCGTCATGAACCCGGTGAAGGCGGCGGCGGCGGGCGCGTCGAACGTGAGGCCGCCGCGGCGGGTGTCGTAGGCGATTTCGTCGGTCGGGGCGATCTGCGTCGGCTTCGACTCGGCGTCGGCGCGGACGGCGGGGCCGATGACCTCGTCGTCCGCCCGCGACGGGTCGAAGCGGAGGCGGACGCCGTAGCGGTAGGTGGTGGGGAGCATGTCGGGGCCGCTCTTCCCGTAGGAGCCCGCGTAGTCCATGCTGGCGGGGTCGTAGAGGCTGCGGCGGCCGTAGACGAAGACGGTCGGGCTGGGCGCGGGGGCGAAGGCGCCCGTGCGGAAGGCGTGGCCGGCGGCGCGCATGGCGGAGGCCTGGACGGCGTCGTAGGTGTAGTGGTAGCCCTGCGGGTGGCGGCCGGTCGTGTAGTCCATCGGCTTGTCGAAGGGGCGCTCGGCCGTGGCGATGTCGCCCACGCCGCCCCAGTAGTGCCAGCAGATGGCGTCCCAGTCCTGGATGGAGGCGAGCGCGAGGACGCGCCAGGGGTATTCGGCGCGGTACTTCGCGGGCTGCTGGATCTGCGTCTCGTAGCAGAGGAACGGCTTGCCCTCGGCCTTGTTGTGCTCGAGCCACGGCACGTCGTGGCAGAGGCGCGGGGACTCCTCGAGCCCCGACATCCAGGGGTAGCGCGGGTTGAACGCGGGGTCGTTGTTGCGGGGAGTGCCGTTGACGTAGGCGTCGTGGACCGTGACGTCGCCGTTCTGGTGGAGCCACGCGCTCTGGATCTCGTAGCCGATGCCGGTGTCGAGCGCGGTCGGGGCGAGGCGGCAGGCGCGGCCCATGCCGTGCAGGGCGTCCTCCAGTCGCTTCGCGTGGGCGACGTGGAGCGAGACGAAGAACTCGAGCACGTCCTCGCCGCGGTGGCGGTTGAAGTCGTCGCGCGTCCAGCGCGCGTCCGCGCCGTCGGCGGCCGCGAGCTGCGCCCGCGCCTGCGGGTCCATCCCGGCGCCGTCGAGCGACTGCGGGCCGCGGAGCGGGAGGATGCCGACCGAGCCCTGCGCGAGGCTTTCGCCGGGCAGGAGGAAGCCCCAGCGGGCGCGCAGGGCGTCGTCCGTCCCGTACTTCTTCGCGAGGAAGTCCGTCCAGCGGCGCTGGAGCGACGCCTGGAAGAACGGCGGGAGCCTGCGGAACTGGCCGCCGACCATCTTGCTCATCCACCAGTCCTCGTTCGTCAGCTCGAAGACGGCGTAGAGCGGGTCGTCGCCGACGCGCAGCCCCGTGTGGCGGTTGAGGTGGTCCACGCGGCGGCGCATGCCGCGGACCATCACCGCCTCGGTGCGCTCGTCCCACTTCGCGACGACGCGGGCGAGGTTGTCCTTGTTGTCCTCCATCTGCGCCATGGCCTCGGCCCATGCCGCGGCGGTGGCGGGGTCGTCCAGCACGTCCACATCGGATGCCTTCGGATACACCTGGGCGAGACCGGGGTACCAGATCCGGAACCCGGCCGCCTTGAGCAGGGAGAGGAAGTGGTCCTTGACGTCCTCGGACGAACCGTCGCCGGGCGTGTAGTCGCGCTCGGAGTTGCGCCAGAAGCGGACCATGTTGAAGCCGAGGTCGGCGAAGCGCCGGACGAGCAGCTCGTTCGAGCGGCGGCCCAGGGCGATGCGCTCGGCGAACGCCTCCGGGGTCTCCTCGCCGGCCGGCGCGGCGGGGACGTTCGGGAACGCCCCGATGACGGCCCAGAAGCGGATCCGCTCGCCTCCGGTCTGCAGATGGCCTTCGGGGGACACGGTGACGTAGTCCGCCTCGGGGACGGAGGCGGGGTCGACGAGCGCGGGTGCATCGGCCGCGGCAAGCGGCGAGGCACCGACGAGCATGGAGAAGGAGGCAGCGGCTGCGAGGCGGGCGCGAGGTGCGGATGACATTTTGGGACGGATGGGGCTAGGGATTGGCGGTCGGCGAGACAGGGGCGCCGAAGACGGCGAAGTGGATGACGCCGGGACGGATTCCAGGAGGCGAGGAGAGGATTTCGAGACGGGCCCGGGAGGCGGGACGCGGGTCGAAGACGCGGTAGTCGATGAGCATGTCGGCGTTGTTGGCGGAGGCGTCGACGGCAACGTCCCACCGGCTTCCGTCCTCGCTGGTCAGGACGCGGTAGCGGAACGGGCCGGGCAGCGCGCCGGCGTCGTAGTCGAGGCCGACGTCCTTCCAGACGATGCGCATGGCGCTGACGCGGAAGACCCCGATGAACTCGGCCTCCATCGACGGCGCGGCGTCGCCGTCCGCCGGCTGCCACCAGGTCAGCATGGAGTCGTCCGCCGCGTAGATGGGCTCGCGGCCGGGGGCGCGGCTGCTGGCGATGCAGCGGCGGTTCAGGGCGACGTTGGCGAGGCCCGCGGAGTTCCCGTTCTCGGGGTGGTCGAGGACGCCGGGGGCCAGCTGCGGGGTGTCGGTGGCGGGAAGCACGAAGAGTTCGCCGTTTTCGTCGACGCCGGCGGGGTCCATGCCGATGCGCCGCTCGAAGACGTGCTCGTAGCAGACGTTGCAGGTGTAGAAGGCCCAGAGCGTGCCGCGCGGGCCGCGCACGAGGCAGCCGTGGCCGGGGCCGCGCACGAGGCCGGCGGTCTGGCGGAGGATCGGGTTGCGGGACTGGTAGCGGAACTCGCCCAGCGGCGCGTCGGAGACGTAGGCCCCCATGCCGTAGGTGCGCCACTCCGTTCCGGGGGCGGCGTACGTCAGGTAGTAGCGGGAGCCGACCTTCACCATCCACGAGCCCTCGACGTAGCTCTTGGAGGGGTCCTCGTTGGACGGTCCGAAATGCTCCCATTCGTGGGACGGGTCGTAGCCGAAGAGGCGCTTCGGGACGGTCAGCAGGCGGTCGGGCCGGTCGGGGTCCATCTCCGCGCCGAAGATGCCCGGGCCGCCAAGCCCCCAGTAGGCGTAGAGCCGGCCGTCGTCGTCCGCGAAGAGCATGGGGTCGTTGAACCCCTCGGCGGGCGAGCCGTCGGGCAGGCGCAGCGGGCCGAGGACGCGTGCGCGTCGGGCCGGGGACGTACTTCACGGGCCCCGTCC
>JAZUKQ010000073.1:0-7070 GCA_045643325.1 Kiritimatiellia bacterium
GGGGCGACGCTCCTCTCCCTGGAGACCGCGCTTGACCGCGCGCTCGGATTCCTCGCAGAAACCGCTTAATCGACTCCGGTCCCTCGATAATGCGTTTCTGTTTCTGCTTTTGTTTCTCGTCGCAGCGAATCCATGAAAAAAGATTCCGCAATATGCTCCAGAAAAATTCCGTCCAGCGCGGATTTCGGCGCGGTCGGCGACGGCGTCGCCGATGACACCGTCGCGCTTCAGGCGCTTCTCGACTCCGGCGCCCCCCGGGTCAAGATCCTCAATGGGAACTACCGCGTCACGCATACCCTTCGCGTTCCATCCCGCATTACTATTGACGCCGCGCCCTGCGCCCGTGTCTTCTCTTGCGGAAACACGCCGAAACACCGGGGCGACTTTCTCCTGACAAACAGCGACCACATCGGCGGGAATCAAGACATTATCATACGCGGGGGAATCTGGGACGGAAACAATCAAGGTCCACAGAATCAACGTCCGGACGATCCGTTCGATCCCGCCGCCTGGTCCGGGACAACACTCCATTTCCTCGGAGTCCGCACGCTCCGCCTCGAACGGCTTACCATCGCAAATTCCGTCTTATCCGACCTCCAACTCGCCCGCGTCGACGGATTCGCTCTCCGACACATCCGATTCCAAAACGGAACCCTGTTCCCAAACCGATCCGGAATCCACATCGCCGGATGTTGCCGCAACGGACTCGTCTCCGACATTCAGTTCACGACGAATGGGCAACCCAGCGGCGATTTCATCGCCCTCACCGCCGACACCTTCCTGGAACGTTGTGAAAACCGTGACCTTGTCCGCGGTCCCATCGAGAACGTCACGATTTCCCACGTCCGAGCGAAAAACTGCCACACCGCAATCCGACTCCAAAGCACCCGCTCGACCATCCGGAACATCCGGATCCGCGATGTGGAGACCGGTGTGGGCGTCTACGCGATCGACGCCGACGCCGGACGCCATCGTCCTCCTCTCTGTTTCGACGAGGCGGACTTTCCGCAAGGCGTCGGACACCTCGACAACGTCCTTATTGAAAACCTCCGGTTCTGGACCACACGCCCCGACGGCCCCGCTCCCATCTGCCTCGAGGAAAATTCCGCGGGATTCCGAATCCGCAATTTCGAGCGAGACCTCGCCCGCGACGCCCGCCCCGACATCCCGACACTCAGCACCGCATTTCTGCGCGCGGAGACCCGTCTCGTGGAGACACCGAACGGGATACGGATGGTCCCGCCGACTCCCGCATCCCGCGCCTCCGCCCCCGTCCGGTTTCCGACCCACGTGCTTCTCGAACGCGGACTCTTCGAAGTCACCTCTCCTTTCGGGCCCCGCGTACACCCTGTCACCGGAAAGAAATTCTCGTTCCATTCCGGTGTCGACGGCGCGCTCTGGGACGGCCGGATGCTCGTCGAGACGGGAATCTGCGCCTGGGACGCCGGCACCGTCTCGGTCGCGGAAGACTCCGACGGCCCGGCCGGAACCAACGTCTCCATCGACCACGGGGACGGACTCGTCTCCCGCTATTTCCATCTGGAACGCGGCTCGCTCCGTGTCTCGCCCGGAGACCGGGTCTCCCGCGGGACGCGGCTCGGATGGATGGGCCGGACCGGCCGATCCACCGGGGAGCACCTGCACTTCCAGATGGAACGGGACGGCGTTCCCGTAGACCCCATGCCGTACCTTGCGCAGGGCGGCTCCGTCCGCTAGAATACACTTATGAACACACTTCTCTGGTACGGCTTCACTTCCGACACCTTCCGCGGCATCGCCCTCAGCGTGCTGCTGTCCATCCTCGCCGGGGGACTCCTCGGCTACGAGCGCGAACGGCACGGCCGCGCGGCGGGCTTC
This sequence comes from Kiritimatiellia bacterium, assembly GCA_045643325.1. Taxonomy (GTDB): domain Bacteria; phylum Verrucomicrobiota; class Kiritimatiellia; order RFP12; family JAZUKQ01; genus JAZUKQ01. The sequence goes on from JAZUKQ010000073.1 coordinate 1,858, forward strand.
CGCACGACCATCCTCGTCAGCCTCGCCTCGTGCCTTCTCATGATTCTGTCGAAGTACGGATTCGACGACATGGCCGGCCGGGATTCCGCGTTCTGGAGCGTCGACGTCTCCCGCGTCGCGGCGGGATGTGTCTCCGGCATGGGCTTTCTCGGCGCGGGCGCCATTGTCCGCCAGTCCGACAGCGTGGTGAAAGGCGTGACAACCGCCGCGACCCTCTGGTGCGCGACCGCGATCGGCCTCATCCTCGGCACGGGCATGATCGGCCTCGGCGTGGCGGCGACCCTCCTCGCCTACGGCGTCCTCACCCTCTTCTCGCGCGTCGAACGGAAAATCCTGGACGACCGCTACGCCTCGCTTGTCGTGGAATTCGACGCCGGCACGACCAACGCGGAGGCGCTGCTAGAGGCCATCGGTAGCTTCTCCGTCTCCGTCATCCAAGTTGACTACGCCGCGGACGGAGTCTCCGCGCCCGCTCACCGGAAAGCGGCATTCAGCATCCGGTACAAATCCCGCCGGATCAGCCATGTCGGACGGCTTTCCGTCCCCCTGATCGAGGCGCTCTCCGCCATTCCCGGAGTCTCGCGCGCCTCGTGGCAGGGGTAGGTCCGTCCTACGGAGCGGGATAGCCGACCGTCTGCGCCAAGACGACGCGGTGCGTCTCCGGAAGTCCGACCGCCTTGGCGAACGCGTCGCCGTCAATCGCACCGCGGACTACCGTGGCAAGTCCCTCGGACGCGCAGAACAGATAGACGTTCTCGCTCACGAACGCGACATCGGTCGTGCCGTACTTCTCCCGGCTGGCGGCGTCGAGGCGGCCGAGCGCCTCCTGGTCGGCCGCATAGACGAGATTGACGGGCGCCGTTGCGACGAACGGCTGCATGCCCGACGCCGCGCGGAAATCGCCCTCCTTGACGAAGACCAGCTTGTTGCCTGGCGCGTCGTACCGGTAGACCGCGGCGGGAAGGACGACATAGATGACCGTGTCGCGGAGGTTCAAGGCGGAGGGCGCGGTGCGGTGGTCCGCGTCGCGCGCGACGCCGTTCGCGGCCCAGAGCAGCGTCGACAGGGTCTCCGGGGAAAGCTCTTTCGCCGCATCAAAAGCCCTCACGCTCTTACGCTGGGCGAGGACTTCGAGAAGCGGGGCCCCGCCGGTCTTCCGGGGAGCGGGAAGCGAGATGTCGGTGCCGGCGGAGGCGATTGAGGCCGCGACCGCGAGTGTGACGGAAAGGAAGTCTTTCATGCGTTTTCTCCTTGATGTGGTTTTCCCATATTGTACGTGTTCGGAACTGGAAGGACAAGAGCCCGGTCTGCGGAAGGCGGCCGCTCGCCGAGACGCACGATCTTCGATTGACACCCTCCCGTAATTGTTGTTAAATTTTTGCGTGCGCCCGGACATCCGCGTCCGGTCCCGCTCCGTATACAATCCTTACAGGAAAAAACACATGAAACTCCCCCGCGCGCTTGCCGTCGCAATTGCCGCATGCCTCACCGTGCCCGTCTTCGCCCAAGACGCGGCCGCCGTCTCCGAACCCGCCCCCGCCGTTGCCGAGGCAGCCCCCGAGAAGGCCGCCGCGAAGGAGACGTCCGAAGCTCCCGACCTCTCCGACCTCGACGCCGCCAAAGAGTACGTCGACAACTACGCCGACAACGTCCAGTCCGATCCCGATTTCAAGGCCAACGAGAAGAAGGCCCTCGAGACCATCCGCACCACGCCCGAAACGGGCATCCCGGCCTACGGCACCTTCTGGGCCGTCTTCCCGCCGCTGCTGGCCATCCTTCTCGCCCTCATCACCAAAGAGGTCTACTCCTCCCTCTTCATCGGCATCGTCGCCGGCGGCCTCATCTACTCGAAGTTCTCCTTCGAGGGCACCATCGTCCACGTGATGCAGGACGGCTTCATCGGCCAGGTCGCAGACGCCTATAACATCGGCATCCTCATCTTCCTCGTCCTGCTCGGCGCGCTTGTCGCCATGATGAACAAGACGGGCGCCTCCGCCGCCTTCGGCCGCTGGGCCCAGACCCACATCCAGAGCCGCGTCGGCGCCCAGATTGCCACCATCGTCCTCGGCATGCTCATTTTCGTCGACGACTACTTCAACTGCCTCACCGTCGGCTCCGTGATGAAGCCCGTCGCCAAGGCCAAGAAGGTCTCCAGCGCCAAGCTCGCCTACCTCATCGACGCCACCGCCGCTCCCATCTGCATCATCGCCCCGATCTCCTCCTGGGCCGCCGCCGTCGCGGGCTTCGCCGCCGGCGCCGGCGCCACGGGCGGCTTCTCCCTCTTCATCAACGCCATTCCCTACAACTTCTACGCCCTCCTGACCATCGCCATGATGTTCTTCCTGGCCGTCACGAAATTCGACTACGGCCCCATGAAGAAGCATGAGGACGCCGCCCTCGAGGGCAACGACCTCGCCGCCCTTGAAGAGGCCACCAACGCCCTCTCCAAGAACGACAAGGGCCGCGTCCTCGACCTCGTCATCCCCGTCGTTGTCCTCATCGTCGCCTGCGTCATCGGCATGATCTACTCCGGCGGCTATTTCGGCGACGACAAGCCCGGCTTTATCAAGGCCTTCTCCGATTCCGACGCCTCCGTAGGCCTCGTCCTCGGCTCCATCGTCGCCATCGTCTTCTCCGTTGTCTTCTACCTCTGCCGCCGCGTCATCTCCTTCAAGGACTGCATGGACGCCTTCCCCGAGGGCTTCAAGGCCATGGTTCCGGCCATCATGATTCTCTGCTGCGCCTGGACCCTCAAGGGCATGACCGACTCTCTCGGCGCCAAGGTCTTCATCTCGGACCTCATCAACGGGCCCGCCGCCGGTCTCAAGATGTTCCTCCCCGCGATCATCTTCGTCATCGCCTGCGTTCTCGCCTTCGCGTCCGGCACTTCCTGGGGTACCTTCGGCATCCTCATCGCGATTGTCCTTGCGGCCATCCCCGGCAGCGACATGACCATCATCGCCGTCTCCGCCTGCATGGCCGGCGCCGTCTGCGGCGACCACTGCTCGCCCATCTCCGACACCACCATCATGGCCTCGGCCGGCGCCCAGTGCAACCACATCGACCACGTCAACACGCAGCTGCCCTACGCGATTCTCGTCGCCGTCGTCTCCTGCGTGAGCTACATCGTCGCCGCCTTCGTCATCAAGTGGCAGATCGCCCTCCCCATCTCCGTTGTCCTCATGCTCGTTGTCCTCACCATCATGAAGGCCTTTTCCGGAAAGAGCGCCGCGTAGCGTTCCTGCGGCCTTACGCCGAAACACAAGGGCGGTCCGGCAATCCGGGCCGCCCCTTTTCGTTCAAAAAGAAACGCACCGGAAATTTCCGGGGCGTTTCCGCATGTTTTCCGGATCCGACGCCTTCCTCAAAAGGACGGACGGCGGACGGAAGGACACGGACGGCTAGTCCTTGATCGCGACTTCCTTGCCGGCCTTCGCGGAGCGGTAGATGCCGTCGAGAATCTTCTGGACGGCGAGGCCGTCGTAGCCGGAGGCGCCGAGCTCGGTGCCCTTAAGGCAGCCGTTCACCCAGTTCTGGAGTTTCTTGGTGAAGATCTCCTTCCAGCCGTTGTCGTTCATGAAGGCCGGCGTGACGTTCACCATGCAGTTGTTCATGTCGGTGAAGATCTGCGCGTTCTCCCACTCGCAGCCGCCCTTCGTGCCCATCGCGTAGAAGTTCTGGACGTCGTTCTCCTTGATGTGCGCGGCGAACGAGCTCTCGATCTGCATGATGGCGCCGTTCTCGAAACGGATCTGGCCGACGGCGAGGTCCTCGACCGTGTAGGTCTTGTAGTCCCAGTTGGGCCACTGGCTGCGGACCTTGGTCTTCTCTTTCTTGTCGCCGATGTACGTCCAGACATTGCCGCTGGCGGCGACGGGCTTCGGGCAGCCCATGAACTCGTACGCGGCCTCGATGATATGCACCGCGATGTCGATCATGGGGCCGCCGCCCTGGAGGGCCTTCTGTCCGAACACGCCCCAGTTGGGGATGCCGCGGCGGCGGAGGGCGCGCACCTTGACGAAAAGGATGTCGCCGAACATGCCGGCGTCGCGGGCCTCGATGAGGGCCTCGGTCTGGCCGCGGTAGCGCTGCTGGAATCCGACGGAGAGCTTGACGCCCGTCTTTTCGGCAGCGGCGATCATCTCCTTGCACTCGGCGGGATCCATGGCCATCGGCTTCTCGACGAAGGCGTTGCATCCCGCGAGGCAGGCGTCGACGACCGGCTGCTTGTGGAGACCGTTCGGAGTGCAGACATCGACGGCGTCCGGCTTGACCTTCTCGATCATCTCGCGCCAGGCGGTCTTCGAGATCACCTTGCCGGTCTTGAGATCGGCGCCGAAGAGGTTCGACTCGGGCACGCCCCACTTGTCGCGCATGATCTTCAGACGGTCGGCGATGATATCGACGCCGGCGACGATCTCGACCTCGGGAATGTTCTTGTACGCATCGAGGTGGGCCTGGGAGATTCCGCCGCAGCCGACAATCGCGACGCGGAGTTTCTTGCCCTTATACGCTTTCGCGGGGCCATCCATCTTCGTGGAAACAGCTTCAGACATATTCTGTACTCCGGACGGAGCCCGTGGGACCCCGTCATCTTCCGCGGGAATCGCCGCGTCTTTCCGAACTCACGGCCGTTCCGCACCCGCGGACGCCGCCGGAAAGCCGCGGAAAACCTTCCGCAGACTCCGTAAGTATAGCATTCCCGGGATAAGGTCACAAGTGGCGCGCGACATTCGGCCGGCGCGGACGCGGGCCTAGCCGAGATTGAAAAGCACGATCGCCGCGAACATCAGCGTTCCCGCGCCGAGGCGCTGCCAGAACACGGCCCTCGGCAGACGCTCTTCGAGAGCCCGGGCGCCGCTTCGGGCGACGAAGTATCCCATCACGATGGAGATGACTCCCCGCGTGCTCTGCACGATGTTCCCGTAGACCGGCGTGATCAGATCGAAGCAAACATAGAGAAGAATCATCGCGCCGAGCCAGACGCATCCGTAGGGCACCGCGTGGCGTGGCCACACACGCGCCGGATACCGGCCGGTGAACGGATACACGCAGAGGGCCATCGCGCCGAACAGGACGTAGTCGCAGAAGACCATGACGAGGTTCGCCTCGACGGCAGGCAGCACCCCCCCCCCCCCCCCCCCCCCCCCCCCCCCCACCCCCCGGGACACCACCCCCCGGTCCCCCCTTTTTTAAACCCGCCACCACAAAAA
>JAZUKQ010000074.1:0-3309 GCA_045643325.1 Kiritimatiellia bacterium
GCGGGGCGGGTGTTCCAGCAGTGGACGAGCCGCACCTTGGGCCAGAACTTGAGGGCGATGGCGTAGAGGCGCGCCTGGCTGGCGGCCATGACGAATTCGCGGTTGCCGAAATCGAGGCTGGGGGAGTTGTGGACGCGGTAGGCGTCGCCCCAGCCGTCGGCCTGCCAGCTCGGGACGCGCACGGGGTGCATATTGAAGCACTCCGAGAAGAAGACGGGCGTGGACTCGGGGTAGCCGGCCCGCTCCATGTCGGCGAGGAGGTTCTGGGTCTCCTCGTCGAGGTCGTGCTGGCTGAGGGTGCCCTTGTCGATGTTGCCGTAGGGGTGGATGGTGACGACGTCGTATTTCATCCCGTGGCGGTTCGCGGTCTCGAGGTAGCCCCGGATGGTGTCGTCGTTGCGGCCCTTGAAGTAGTGGGAGGTGCCGTGCGATTCGGCGAAGCGCGGCGCGGGGAGGCCCCGTTCGGCGTAGGCGCGGGAGACGCCGCGGCGGACGGCGTCGATGAACCGCCAGTGGGTCTCGAAGCCGACGCGGCGCGTCCAGTCCTCCTCCTCGTTGAAGAAGGTCCAGACGTCGTTGCGGGCCTCGCACTCCAGGGCGCATCGGTAGGCGGCGAGCTCGACGGTCGCGAGTTCGGCGGGAGTGCCGGTGAAATCGCGGGGGTTGAGCGAGGCGGGGGGCTCGAGGCCGTCGGGGAGGTGCTGCGCCGCGTCCTTGACGTAGTCGGCATCGTACATGACGGGGTGGAGGTAGTCGCGGAAGCCGCCCGCCTCGGCGAACCGGAACACGTCGCTTTTGAAGAAGCGGTTCCCGCCGCCGTCGGTGGAGTTGAAGCCCCATTCCTGGGTCTTGCGCTGGCAGAGTTCGGGGCGGCTGCCGCACTCCCACCACGGGTGGATGGCGAAGAGCTGCGCGGTCGGGTAGTCGTTGCGGAGGGGCTCGATGACGCTGAAGCGCAGGTAGTCGGTCCACGTCTTCGCCGGGGATCCGCAGGAGAAGTCGAGGCGCACGAGGAAGACGCCCTTTCCGAGACGGGCCTTGGCGGCGGGATCGTCGAGGCCGAGGTCCAGCGTCGCGTCGGCGCCGGCGAGGGGGAAGACGCGGGAATACTTCTCCTCGTAGTAGGCGTCGAAGACGCGGACGCGGACGCTGCCGGGGCCCCCGCCGAACGCCTGGACGTCGAGCCGCGCGTCGAAGCGGCCGGACGGCGCGAGGTCGTTGAGGGGCCTGGACGTGACGAGGTTCGCGACGTAGGGGTCCTCGGCGAAGTCGGTCGGCGCATCGCCCTCCTCGACCTGGATGGCGTCGACGAGGACGCCGCGCGCGGGATCCTGCGATTCCTCGAGCCAGCCGCGCGGGCCGATCTGGACGTAGGTCCCGACGGCGTCGGCGACGAAGGAGAAGGTATGGCGCTTCCATTCGCCGGGGTCCGCCGTGACGCCCTTGAACTGGTCGGGGCCGCGGAACTGCCAGAACGTCCCGTGGTCGGCGACGCTGCGGACGTTGGCGTCGAGGAAGAAGGGCTTTCCTCCGACGGCCTTCACCCACATCGACACGGTGTACGTCTTGCCGCTTTCCAGGGCGAACGGCGCGGAGCAGAGCGCGGCGACGTGGGGTTGGCCGCCGCGCAGGAGGAGGGCGTGGCGGCCCGAGACGCCGCCTTCGACGATTTCCTCGCGGGGCTTTTCGCACGGGGTGTAGCGCGCGCCCCAGTCCTCCCAGTGCCAGCCCTTGAAGTCCTGCTCGAAGCTGCCGTTCATGAGATGGTTGCGCGAGGGGCGAAGGGGGACGTGCTTGGCGTCGTCGGCCCAGAAGTCGACGCCGGCGACGGGCGGCGCGGGCTTGTGGGCGGCGGCTTCGCTCTCGCCGAGGTCGACGACGAAGCGGCCGGTCGCGGACGCGATGGGGAAGATGCACAGCGAGCAGCGCCGGCCGTTGTCGTCGGGCTCGTATTCCACCCACATGCCGCGCTCGACCATGGGGAGGGACGGGAACTCGATGGAGAAGTGTCGTTTCGGGTCGCGCGCCTCCCAGTGGAAGACGTTGGAGCCCACGGCGCCGACGTCGTAGTTGACCTGGTGCCGTCCATCGGCGACGAGGCGGTCGGCCGGGTATTCGGCATGGACGGCGTCGCCCCAGCCCCATTCCCTCTCGCCCTCGGCGAAGGGCTCGCGGTGGATGCGGCAGAAGAAGGGCGGATGGCGGGCGGCGGCGCGCTCCTCCTCGGGGATGCCGAGGTCGTAGTCGATGGCGATGCGCCCGTCGGGGAGGATGGAGGCGGTGTAGCGCATGGCGGCGGTCTTGCCGCCGAAGGCATAGGGGCGGCTCCAGGTCGCGGTCCGGGCGGATTCGTCGAACGAGAACGAGTCGCCGGGCTTCGGGGTGGCGTCCCACTCGTCGACGGCGGTGAGCCAGAGGGTGAGGACCTGCTCCCGTCCGTCGAGGAAGCGGATTCGACCGAACTGGATGTGCTCCTGGTGGGGGAAATCGCCGTAGAGGCCGTTGAGGGAGATCCTGCGCGAGCCGCTGGCGAATTCGACGAGGGGAAACTCCTTGCCCTGGTGGACGTAGCGCGAGACCTTCATTTCCGTGGGCTGGCGCTTCAGGCCCGAGGTGGCGAGCGGGGCGCGGCAGACGGGGAGGGCGGCGAGGACGGAGAGTGGTGCCGCGAAGGCGAAGAGGGTGGCGAGGAGTGCGGGGACGATGGCTGGAAGGGCGCGTGTCATGGCGTGGTGGGGGAGGCGGGCTCGTTCAGGATTTCTCCGGCTTTGAGAATCGCCTCGGCGAAGGCAAGGCTGTCGGATTCGCTGTCGACGTGCACGATGATGTTGTTGCGAATGGCGTCGTGGGGACCGATGAGGACGAGTTCCCCGAAGCGGGTCGCGGACATGCGGGACAAAATCATGGCGTCCGGCATGCTGCTGTTTGACATGTGGGAGAGGACGGAGCGGATGGAATCGGCCTCGCAGGCGGATTCGGAAATGCGCACATGGATCTGAAGCCGCCGGCCGGTGCTCTTCTCAACCAGGAAGCCGGCGTCCGTTTCCATGCAGAGGAGATAGGTTCTTCCCTGGACTTCGACTTCCGCCGGGGGGCGCCACCGAAGGGTTTTCGTGTCGGATTCGTCCAGGTGGAGATTCAGCGCGTCCGTGAAATAACGTACGCGTGCGGCAAAGAATTCGTCCTTCGGGAGCGGTTGTCGAGGAGGGGGATTTTCGCCAAACACCAGCGAGCTGTGGACGACGGGGATTTCGGAACGGGTCAGCCTGGCTTCCATGCCGGCCCGGAATTCATCCACGGTACGGAACA
>JAZUKQ010000075.1:0-5861 GCA_045643325.1 Kiritimatiellia bacterium
GCGGGGAGCGGGTCGCGGCGGAGGGCGCCCGTTGCGTCCGCCCGCGGTCCTCGAAACCCTTGCGGGAAAACTCCCGCGTCGGGTTTCTCGGCCTCGCGGCCGCATCGCAACGGGCATCCCTCCCGCGCTTTTCCCCCCCCCCCCCCCCCCCTGCGCCCGGGGGGGCCCGGCCGGCGGCCGGGGCCTGTCGGCGACTCCGGGGCCTCCGGCTGCGGGGCCTACGCGGCCGACGAGGGCGGCGACTGGGGGGCCGGACGCGGCGCATCCCGGCGGGGCCCGCTTCGCTCCGCCCCGCCGGTCTGCACCCGCGCCGGCCTCCCCATTCGCGGCCCTCTGCCCGCTTCGCCCCTGGCCGTCGGCTCCTGCGTCGCCGCCCGTCCCCGTCTCGCCGTCCTACCGGAGAGGTTGGGGCGGGCGTCCGAAATTCTGGCTGTTTCATGACTGTGGCATGCCGTGGCGGAGCGCCGGGGCGAGGGGATTTCCGAGGGTCCGTCCCTTGTCCTCTGTCCTTCGTCGTCTGTCCTTCGTCGTCTTTGTGGCTTGCCGGGGTGATGGGACGGCAAGGCGCGGAGCGCCAAGCCGAAGGCCGGTTGACGCGCTATGGAACAGATCGCGAAAAGGAGCATGGTGCCGGGGTCTTTCTGCAACCGCGAGGGACGGACCCTCGCAGGGACCTCTCAACTTCATGGACAACAATGAATGGAAGGCATCAAATGAGTACGTGTCACCTGGGTGCTCAAGCCGGTTCTGGACATAGCGGCTAGTCGATGTTGGCGCGGGCCTCTTCGACCGTGAAGCCGCATGGGTCGAGGACTCCGCGGAAATCAAGGCGTCCGGCGGGCGTGGACGTGTCCACATGGAAGAGGAGAATGTACTGGCGGTAGTACTTCTCCACGGGGTAGGTCGCGAGCGGAACGGACTCCAGACCGCAGTCTTTGCTACCGATGATCGATGCGTCCCTGCCGAGGCCGAATGCGAGAAGGACGCCTCCCTTGGCGGTCAGTTCCGCGACGACTTCGCCGGCATCGCCGGAATAGCGGCCGTTCGCCGTGTATCCGGCCGTGTCGATGAGCTTCTGGCCGCAGGCGCGGTAGACGTCGCGCCCGATCTTGGAGAACGGCGAGACGGCGGCGACGACGACCCCGTTCGTGAGAGCGCGTGCGAAGCAGGCACTGGCATGGGGGTCCAGAACGGTCGCCGTCTTGTCGGCGTCCGAGAAGGCGCGCTGGTTCCGGTCGTCGCCCGTCAGCGTGTCGGGGATGTCGGACTCCTGCGTCACATGGCGCATCACATAGGTGAAGCCGCGGTTTGCCAGACGGTCCGCCTCGTCCTGGCTGAGGCTGTAGCTGCAGAGCAGCGGGGCGCCCTTGAACTTGGTGACGCGCGGCGTGATGCCGCTGTTGACGTCCTGCAGCGTCGCATCGGCCGGACCGGCGTAGAAGCCGGAGTACATCGTCTCGCCGGTTGTGAAGCCGGTTCCAGAACCGGTATCGCCTTCGCCGTAGTTGATGAGGGAGTCGAGATAGTTGATTTCACCGTTTGGATCCGAAACGAGGTAGGCGTCCACGGCGCGGCCGATGGCCACCTGGTTGGCAACGGAAACCGTGCGCGCGGAGCGTTCGCGCAGGTTGCCGAAACGGGATACCGCCAATGTGGTGAAAATGGCGAGAATGGCGATGACGATGACGAGTTCGATGAGGGAGAAGCCCTTGTTTGCGTTCATGGTTGTTCCTTTGGAGAAAGTGGTGCTGGATACCGGTGGAGTATACATTGTCCCGTCGCCGCTTGTGTAAACTGCATGTAAATTCTCTCGGGGCGCTCTTGCGAAAGCCAGACGTCTGGTATAATGCCCTCCATGAAGAAAACCGTCGTCGTTTACTTTCTGCTGCTGGTCCTTCCCGCCATCGTGATGCCGTTCGCCGCCCACCGGATTCTCGAGCGAGAACTGGCTTGGGGCAGGGATTTGGGATTGTCCTACTTGCAGACCCAGGCGGAACTCGCGCTCGTGGACCCGGTGCGGGTGAACCCGGCTGTGGAAATCCAGCAGGCCCCGCCTCGGGACGGACGCTGCTTCCGCGCCGCCACGGCGGACGGGAATGCAAAGGTCTACGCCTGGTGGACCGGGAACGTCTCGCGGGGCGAACTGCGGAAGCGGCGGATCCACCGGGCGGAATGCACCGTCTACGCCGTGTCGCTGTTCCTGTTCTTCGCTGGATTGCTTCTTCTGGTCCGCTCCTTCTTCCGGGCGCGAGCCGAGGCGGAGCGCCAGAAACAGGTCTTGCGCGATTTCACGCACCGCCTCAAGACACCGCTGACCTCCATTTCCCTTTGCGCGGAACTGGCGCGTTCCGGACGTCTCACCCAGGAGCGCATGGCGGAGTCGACGGACACCGTCATCTCCGAGGCGGAAAAGCTCAACGGCATCGTCGACGAGGTGCTGGACTTCTTGAAGGAGTCCGGAAATGGCTGAAATTCTGATTGCCGAAGACGACGCCGATGTGCGCAAGTGGCTCGCGGTGGCGCTGGAGACGGAAGGCCATGCCGTCCGGCAGGCCGCGGACGGCGAGGCCGCACTCGCGTCCGTCCGAGCAAAGCGCCCCGACCTCGTCATCCTGGATGTCATGATGCCGCGCAAGGACGGCATCGAGACCTGTCGCGATCTGCGGCAGCTTTACCCGCACTTGCCGATTCTCATGCTGACGGCCCGGAATCTGGACGAGGACAAGGTCCGCGGCTATGAGGCGGGAGCAGACGACTACGAGACCAAGCCGTTTTCGATGAAGGTGCTCTTCGCCCGCATCGCCGCGCTCTTGCGCAGGGCGCGCTCGCAGGAGAATTCGCGCCGCGTCTTCCAGGTCGGTTCGCATCGCGTGGACGGCGTGGCGATGGCCATTGCCGACGCCGCTGGCACAACGGAGTCCATCGCCGCCAAGGAGTATGAGCTTCTGGACGTCCTGGAATCGCATCGCAACGAGGTGATGGACCGCAATCGGCTGCTGGACCTTGTCTGGGGCGTGGCCTACTACGGCAACACCCGGACTCTGGACCAGCATGTCGCGCTGCTGCGCCGCAAGCTCGGCTGCGATGCTTCGAAGCTGCAGACCATCCGCAACGTCGGATACAAGCTTCTTCCGTAATTCACCCTTGCCTACCGGCCCCACCTCTTGCACTGAGGGCTCTTCGCCGAAAGGTCACCTGAAATGAGATCTGCCGGTCGCAAACCGTGTTCCCGCATGGATTTCGCCATGTAGGGGGACATTAGAAGCCCCTGTGCGCCGGCCCACGAGGCGAAGACGCTCCCCGGCAGACGGCTGATCAAGAACTGGCCGCAGGTGGCGGAGAAGGCATGGACTTGTCCTCCGCAGTCAACGATGCATCCATCCGGATGCCAGAAGGAATACAAGGCGCCAATGTCCGGCCTGTTCTCGGAGGACTTCGCATCGTATTCAACCACCTGGACATTCCATCCGGCCTTTCGGGCGAACGCATAGACGCCCGCCAGTTGGCGCTGGTTGGATTCGCAAATCGAAGGCTGGAAGTAAAGGACGTCTTCATGTCGCTTCTGCTGCTAGTTGTTGTTCATCGGTTCCGTTGCGAAAAAAGGAATTAGATTGCCGTGGAGCAACCGAGGGCAAGTGTAGCAGAGAGCAGGAAGGCGGACAAGCGTCTGCCGTTGCAGATGTTGCAGAGGTTACAGATGTTGCAGGAGTTACAGCGGTTGCGCTGCGAAACGAAAAAAGATGATGAAACGGCAGGGACCGACCTTCGGGCGGCCCAATTCATCTTTCGTGCCTATGAAACTCCGACGGTCGGCAAAGAAGACTCCGCTACAGCTTCGTCCAGCTTCGCACAATACAACCACAAAACATGAAGTCACAGAATCGAAAGAGAGTCGGCTCCATACCGCAAGGCTGGCGGAACGATAGTGGAGCCAATTTTGCCAGCCGTCGGAGTTGAGTCGGCGCCGGTGGAGAACGGTCTGGGGTGGCAAACCACCGGATCCGCTTCATCGGTTTGGCTCCGCGTCTCGGCGACTCTGCGTGAGGGCGTAGCCGTTATAGAGTTTGGGATGGTTTCCATGGTTTTCATGATTTCCATGGTTACACCCTCTGGCGCTCCGCGCCTTGTTCACGGACAAAGCCGTTCGCCCCAGACCGGGACGATGGCGGAACCGCCTTCGGCCTCGATGCGGGCCTTCGCGTCGAGACCGTCCTGCCAGGACCAGCGCCATTTGTCGTGGCCGAGTTCGTTGAGGTGGGCGACGACGGTCGTCTTCGGAGCGAACTTCCGGACGCCGTCCACGGGGTCCATGCCGCAGCGGGGATGGACGAACCAGAAGTCGGGGGCCGCCGACGGATTCAGCTTGTCGATATTCGAGCAGTCGCCGCTGTGGAGCAGGCGGACGCCGTTCGCCTCGATGTCGAAGACCGTGGTGAAATCCACGAGGTAGGCGTTGTGGTCCGTGAGTGAGGTCGCGATGCGGACATCGCCGATTTCAAACGTCTTCGGGACACGCGTGTAGCCGCCCTGCGTGCTCCAGTTCGCGGTGCCGTAGTTGTCCTTGAAGTTCGAGATGACCGTCTTCCCGGCGGAGTTCATCGCCTTGTAGAACGCGTCGACATAATGGTCGCCATGGTTGTGCGTGATGAGCGCGAAGTCGAGGAACGGGGCGAGGTCCGCGGCATGCCGATGGACGAGATCGATGGAAAAACACACCTGGGGAGTCTTCACGATGATGCCCATGTTGTAGACGAACAAGAGGGCAATGTCTTGCGTGACCTGCCGGGTTCGGACATCCTCCAGAACGGCCTGGAACGATGCGTCCAGGCGGCGCAAGGCAGGGGAGTCCGCCGGACCTCCCAGGGCATAGGCTCGGTAGTTCTCGGCCTTGACCTGGTCGATTTCCGCTTGGAGCGATTCGTAGTCGGTTGATGTTGAGACCATGGAGGTATCGCCTTTCTTGTCGACGCCGAAAACGCCGGTGGTATAGGCCACAGAAATGATAAGGGCAACGCCTATGAAAAGGATGGGGAAAAAGAGGCGGTTCAAATCTAGTAGATGAAGATAACGGTGTGCTTGGGGGCACGGTCAGCAGGATGTCCGTTTCCCGGAATGTGAGGAAACCGGGGCCGGAGAGCGTGACGGAAGAGAAGGCTCCGTCAAAACCTTCGGTGGCAGAGACGAGGGTGTAGGTCCCAGGCGCGGCCTTGTCGTCCACCGCAACGGCCAGTGCGGCGGACGAACCCGTGACATGGAGCGTACCGGTGACACCGAGTTTGTCGGCGGCGCCGTCCTTGCCCACGGAAAGCGTGAGCGCGGAGTCGTTCCCGAAGTAGACCGGGGCGGGATACTCCTGGGTACCGACGCGGAGCGTGCCGTGGACATGCGCGCCGGTGTCGGGGTCGATGGAACCGGGGGCAACCGTGGCAACGCCCGCCTCGGCCGTTCCGGACACAGTGAGGTAGAGACGGTTCGTGTCTATGTTCTGCTGCGAGTAGGTAACCCAGTTCGTAGCGGCGCAAACGCCGCCGATGCCGCCGATGGTGGCTCCACCGTAGACCTGGACCATGCTCCAGCCCGTGGCGCTGCCGTCCGGGCCGTTGTCGGCAAGAAGCGTTCCCTCGCGGACATAGGTGTATCCGCCCTGATTGGCGACACTGCCGCCATAGGTCGCCGAACCGCAGAGGCGCATGACGCCGGGGCCCAGCTTCTCGATGCTTCCACGGGCGTCCCAGGTGGTTATATTGTTCCGGCCACGGATAATCGGACTACGGCTCGGAAGCATACCGGACCTCCTTCTTGTGGAATAGGCGCTTGACGAATCCCGTGTCCTTGGAGCGGTTTTTCAGATGCCTTTCAAC
>JAZUKQ010000076.1:0-7622 GCA_045643325.1 Kiritimatiellia bacterium
CGCGCGGGCGTCCATCGTGAGGTCCGTGAGGTTGTTGAGGTCGGAGAAGACCGACACCTTGGAGAACTTCGAGACGCCGGTGAGGAGCGCGAAGCGCTGGAGTCCCTCCATCGTCTTCACGACGGAGTAGAACGCCTTGAGGACGTTCTTGACTTCCGTGACCTTCGGCGTGCCGAGGGCGCCGAGCAGGGGCTTGTCGTATTCATCGACGAGAATGACGATCTTGCCGGTGGCAGAGCGTTTTGCGATTTGCTCGCATAGCGCCATGAAACGAAACGCCAGCGAAGGCTTGTCCGGGTGGGGGAGATCGTAGGCATCCGCTATGTCGTCTAGGCGTGCATTGAGTACAGCGGTCAACTGATCGGCGGAACCGATCTGGAAGGACCCCATGTCGAACCGGAGCACCGGATAGGTCTTCGACCAGTCCCACTGGTCCTCGATGGCGAGGCCGTGGAACAGGTCCTTGGGCCCCTCGAAGAGGCACTGCAGCGTGAAGACGAGCAGCGACTTGCCGAACCGGCGGGGGCGGGAGAGGAAATACTGCCCCTTGCTCTCCCTGGCAAGCGCCAGAATGTTCGCCGTCTTGTCAACGTAGAGGTATCCGCCCTCTCGGAGATCCGGAAACGAATAGGTGCTGGTGGTAATCGGCTGCATACCCGGAAGGATAGCACATTCGGACGATGTGCGGAAGACCGGCTGGCCGACCGACTAGCCCTTGAGAAGACCGACGACGGCGGCGCCGAGAAGCGGGGCGTCCGGAACGCCGACCAGTTCGTAGGGAACTCCGCGCGCGGAGAGCATCCCCCGGAGATCCCGTTCGACGGTGGCGCGGAAACCGGCGCTTTTCGTCTTGTAGTACGTGGAGCCGTCGATGGTGGCGCACACGGGGCGCGCGGGGTCGCGCGCGGCGGAGGACGCTCGGAGGATGGCGGCGGCGAAGTGGACGGCCGAGAGGCGCGCCGCGCGGAGGAAGAGCGGTTCGCACAGATCCGCCGCAAGCCTCCGTTCGCCATCGGCAAACGGAACGGCGTCGAGCGCCGTCCCGGAAAGGGCGCCGCCGACCGCCGTGAACTCGTCGATGTCGCGCGTGGAAAGGTCCCCGAGGGCCAGGATCGCACGGGCCGCGCCGTCCGAAAACAGCCCTTCGCGCGCCGCCGTCCGCAGGACGGTCAGGCAGAGGCGCCCGAGGTACGCGCCGGAAATCATCTTCTCGAACCGGTAGGCGCCGGCGTCGGGCAGCGGGGCGTCCATCGCCTGGTCGAAGTCGGAGGAGGGGCCGCCGTCGAAGTTCCCCGACTCGATGTTGACCGCCATGCGGCCGCCGGGCGGGAGACCGAGCTTTCCGATGCGCTCGGAGCGCTCGACGTAGGCGGCGTTGGTTCCGGTGCCGAGGACGATGCCGACCGCGGCGGAGGCCTCGCGGCCAACGGGGGTGCCCCTGCCGGCGAGGAGCGCCGCCACGGTGTCGTTGACGATGCGCAGGGGGAGGTCGCGTCCGCACCGTGCGCGGATGGCCTCTCGGAAACCGCGCCCGACCAGCGTCCCGACAATCCCCGGCACCTCGACCTGCTTGGTCCAGAAGAGGAGGCGGGCGTCGCAGTCCGGCGTGATTTCGGCGGTGTAGGAGAAGCAGAAGCCGATGGACTCCACTTCGGCGGCGAAGGGGCGGACGGCCTCGGCCAGGGCGCCGTAGAATCCGTCGGCCGTGAGCGACTCGCCGTTGGTCCCGGGCATGGGGCCCGAGCGGTAGTCCTCCACGCGGGCCTCGCCGCCGGCCGTGAAGCGCACGAGGGCGATGCGGAAGTTCGTGCCGCCCGCATCGAGCGCCAGCACGGGGCGGTCCGGCGGGACGCGGCCTTCGTCGGAGACGTAGGCGGGGATCATCGCGAGCGAGGCGGGGGCGCGGCCGTCGAGTCCCGCGTCCATCTGGCGCGCGAACTCCTCCAGGAGGCCGTCGGCGTCGACCTCCGCGCGGAACCCGTGGGAATGCAGGAAGTCGGAAGCCTTGCTCATTGGATGGTGGTGACCTTGCTGGACTGGCGGAACGTGCCCGGATCGAATCCGCGGCGGAGCGCGACGCCGTTGGCGAAGAACTGCGCCGCGGCGATCTGGACGGCCGGCGCGCAGAACTCGTCGACGGCCGGATGGCGGAGCGTGAGGACGCCGTCGGGCGCATCGGCGCCATCGGCCCCGTCGCAGACCAGGACCGCCCTACCGCCATGGCGGGCGATGTCGCAGGCAAGGCTCCGCTGCAGATGCGCGGTCGGGCCGGAGGGCGCGAACAGAATCGCGCGGAAGGATTCGTCGACGATTTCGAACGGCCCGTGGCGGAACTCCGCCGATTCGAAGGCGGTGGCGGGGTACTTCGCGGCCTCGCGCGTGAACAGGGCCGCGCATTCGGCGGTCCCGAAGGAGGGCCCGCGCCCGATGTACGCGATGGTGGCGGGGACCCCGAGGAACGCGTCGATGCGGCACAGCGTCTCCTCGTGGCCGGAAAGGAACTCCTCCAGCGCGTCGTAGGCGCGGCCGAAGGCGGGAAGCCGCTCGTCCGCGGGACGTCCGAGAAGGGCCGAGGCGAGCATGTCCGCCAGAACCAGGGTGGCCTGGTAGGTGCGGGTGCTGGCGGCGACCTCGGTCTCGACCTGCATGGGCAGGAGGAAGTCGGCGCGGCGGCCGAGCGTGCTGCCGGGCTCGTTGGTGACGCCGACGACGACCCGCCCGGGCGCAAGCCGCCGGAGGAGGTCGACGACCTCGGCGCTTTCGCCGGACTGCGACAC
Organism: Kiritimatiellia bacterium; assembly: GCA_045643325.1. Lineage (GTDB taxonomy): Bacteria > Verrucomicrobiota > Kiritimatiellia > RFP12 > JAZUKQ01 > JAZUKQ01. The sequence goes on from JAZUKQ010000076.1 coordinate 2,778, forward strand.
CATCACGAGAAGGGCTCCGGGGCGGATGGCCCCCGGTTCGTAGTAGAGGATTTCGCTGGCGGAGGCGGCTCGTGCGGGAAGCCCGGCGGCGTTGAGCCGGACGGTCGCCGGAACGCATCCGAAATGGGAGCTTCCCATGCCGACGAAGAGGACTTCGGAAGGCCGGAGTCCGGCGATGGAGCGAAGGGTGCCGGATAGGCTCCCGTATCGGGAGAGGGCCTCCCGCATGGCGCGGGGCTGCGAGAGGACGTCGTTCAGGAAGGCGTTGTTCATCGGGCGGGGTTCCTTTCCACAAGAAGGGTGCGGATTTGCCAGGGCCGGAAGTCGAGGCGGAGCACTCCGCCGGATTCGACGGGAATCTCCGGACCGCGGCGCTCAAGCATGTCGGACTCCCAGGCGCGGACGGCGCCGGGCAGCCGGACCGAGCAGGACTCTCCGCGGCCCGTGCCCTCGTACAGGCGCAGGACGAGCGCTTCCGGCGCGTCGACGGCCCCCTTGAGGGCGGAAAGCATGACGGACGGGTTGTCGAGGCTCAGCGCGGAGGGGTCGGCGGCGTCACCGGACGCGGCCGCATGGAGGCGCAGCGGCGTGTTCCAGCGGCGGGCCATGCGGAGGACGTCGCTGTCCTCCCATCGGCCCCGGTAGGCCAGGAGGGCGAACGCGAAATCGTGCGTCCCGTGCTGCTGGGAGGAGTCATCCGGGACCATGTGCGCGTAGGTCTGGACCGGGGCGCGGAGCAGCGTCGTGGCCATCGTGCCGCAAAGCGTCTCGACGCCCGGGACGCCGTCGTTGACAAGCGCGAGGCCCGCCTCGCGGCCCTCCACGGCCACGAAGCGTTGCGCCGGCCACTCGCCCTTGTGCGAGAAGCCGGGCGTGTAGGGGCGGCGCCGGACCGCGCCGAAGGGGACCTCGTAGACGCCCGCGCCGGCATCGTCGAGCGTCGTCGAGAGCTTGAGGCGCAGGCGCTTGCCGATGGCCCGCCAGTCGACGTGGACGTGGAGGCCGACGAGCGGTTCGCCGGGCCGGACGGTGAAGACGAGCCTCCAGGAGGCTTCGAGGGCTCCGTCGCGGTCGAAGAACAGTCCGCTCGCCGACACCGAGCAGGCGTCGAGGCGATCGACCAGAACGGGCGCGGACCAGGCGTGCTGCTCGTTGGCCACCAGCTGCTCGAACTGGAAGTTGCCGGTGTCCCCCTGCACGACGAGGAGGTCCCGGGCGCCGTCGAGGAGCGTCCGGCCGGACTTCCGGTCGGTCAGCGTGACGCCGCGGTCGGCGTCCACCTCGAGCCGGACGTACTCGTTTTCGAGCGTGGTTCCTTCGGGCACCGGCTCAAGGGCGCCCTTCGCGGGCTCCAGCGTGTAGACGGCGGTGGCGCAGGCGTCGACCTCGGCGGCGAACCAGAGGTCCTCCCCGGAGCGATAGGAGGGGACGGGGCCGGAGGGGCCGCGCGCGACGCGTCCGGCGGCGCCCGGGAGGCGGACCCATTCGTAGCGGGGGAACGGAAGCGAATTGACGAGGCGCACCGCCGGGGCGCCCGGAAGCGCCGGGGCGCCGAAAAGCCGCGCGATGGCCGCGTCGGCCTGCTGGCGGGCGCCGTCTAGGCGCGAGAGGACGTCGCTGAAGACGCAGTCGGGGTGCGACCCCGTGAACACGTCGTGGAAGTGGACGAAGCCGAGGTTCCACCAGGCCTCGTCGAAGACCGTCGCGGAGGGTTCGCCGCGCAGGGCGAGCCAGCGCTCGGCCTCCAGCAGGGCGGTCTCGGCGCGGCGGTTGTGGAGGCGGATCTCGACGCGGTGCGCGTAGGTGCCCGTGAACTCCGGGTTCAGGTCGGCGGATTCGACGGGCAGGTCCTCGCCGAGGGCGCGGAGGTCGGCGAAGAAGTCGCGCAGCAGGGTGAAGCGCGCCTCGTCGCCATGCTCCCGCGCGAACTCCTGCAGTTCGCGGAAACGCGTCACGGTGCGGCGCGTCGGATAGGTCTCGTCCTCGATGTACACATGGACGAGGAGCGGCCCGTCGAGCCGGGTCCGGCGGGCCTTCTCGAAGAGTCCGTCGACGCTGGCGCCGTCGGCGACGTAGTACGAGACGAGCCGGGCGCGTTCGGGCGTGGGGAGGTTCTGCGAGAAGGCGTCGCGCCCGATGACGAAGAGGCGCGTGCCGTCCAGGCCCTCGGCGAGGAAGCGGTCGTGGTGCTTGTCGCCGCCGAAGCGCGAGGACATCATCTGGCGCAGCCCGAACGAGGCGAGGATCTGCGGTATCTGCGCGCTGCTGCCGAAGGCGTCGACGAGCCACGCGGTCTCGACTTCCGCCCCCATCTCGCGCCGGAACCAGCGGAGGCCCAGCTGCTGGTTGCGGACGATGCTCTCGCCGCAGGGCATGTTCGTGTCCAGGGTCGAGACCATGCCGCCGACCACCTCGATGCGGCCGTCCGCGATGTAGCGCCGGAGCCGGTCGATGAGGTCCGGCCGCCGCGACTGGAGCTTGCGGTAGTGGTAGGCCTGCTCGATCAGGTAGGTGACGTCGGGGTTCTGGTCGAGGAGGTCGAGCAGGACGACGGTGAACTGCTCCAGGTAGTTGGCGTACTGCTCCTCGTCGCCGTGCCAGGCAAGGTCGACGTGGCAGGTGCCCATCAAATGGTATTTCTTCACGGGGGGGATTTCCAAACGGTTTCGTTCAAAAAAAGGCCCGGACGCCGGAACGTCCGGGCCTTGTGCGGCAGTGTCCTGGAGGGCAACCCCTTGCGGGGCTTTCGGTGCCCTACCGGAAGATGATGACGGTCGAGGGGTCCCTGGCGGGGACGATCTGGATGAAGTTGAAGGCGCCGCCCTTGTCGTCGTTCCAGAGAACGCAGTCGCTGACGAGCAGGATGTCCGGCGCATCCGGCCCCACGACGACGGTCTTGGAGAGGTAGCTCACGCCCTCCGTCCAGGTCGCGGAGACGTCCCGAGCGTTCTTCAAGTTGTCATCGGCGGCGGCCTCGTCGGGATACTCGTTCGGGTCGTAGTACTCGGCGAGCTTCTCCTCCTCGGTCCAATCTCCGGCGAGAACGGTGCTGGCATCGCCAGTCGCAATGCGGACGGCCTGCTGGAGGTGCTTGGCGAAATGCGAGCGTGCGGCGACGAAGACCGTGTAGCGGCCCGAGGAGAGTCCACTGATGCGAACGTAGAGCTTCTTTCCGGAACCGGCATGGATCCAGTCCTTGCCCAGTGCCGTGCAGAAGACGCCATAGATGCCGCCCTGCTTGTTGTAGACGCCGCTGGAGATGTTGTTCAGGCTGGGGCTCTCGCTCCAGTCGGGTTCCCAGCTCGAGCGGGAGGACGTGCCGAAGTCCATCAGGAGACCGACCTCGGTACCATCGGCGGAGACGGCTGCGCCGGCGACATCGGGCTGCTTTCCGGTGTCATTGACATCGTAGAGGGCGGCGTTGAACCAGTAGTCCATGGACGGGGCCAGCGTCTCGGAAGCGAAGGCGGGGGCATTGGTGGCGGCCGAGGACCCGTGATCCGCTGTTCCGCCGCTGCCGAAGTCGATGTTCAGCGGGGCGCGGAATTTCGCGAAGACGCGGTTCGTGACGGTGGCGGACGAGGTGAGCGAAGGCGTGCCGTTGTCGGTGACATCGACCCGGAACACGTAGGTGCCGGACTCCCGCGGGTAATAGGAGGCGGCGGCGCGGTTGGCGTTGATGAGGGAGACGGTAGGCCCATCGGTCTGCGTCCAGGCGAAGGTGAGGGCGTTGCCGTCGGCATCGGACGAAGCGGAGGCGTCGAGCCTCACGTTGGTGCCGGACTGCAGGAGGACGACATCCGGCGTCGTGACGGAGACCTCGGGCGCATGGTTGCCGGCGAAGGAGATTTCGCGCTCGACCATGCCGATGTTGCCGGAGGCATCGCGGACGACGAGCCGCACGGTGTAGGTGCCGGGATCCGCGTAGGCGTGCGTGGCGATGGCCGAGTCGGTCGTCTCGGAGCTTCCGTCGCCCCAGGTCCAGTTGAAGGAGACCGCGTCTTCCGAGCTGGCCGTGAAGGTGGTATCGACACGCGCCATGCCGCCGTTGTCGGCGGACGATGTGAACGAGGCCGTGAGTGCGAGCGGGACGATCTGGAGCGCGTTGATGGGACCGCCCTTGGAGTCGCCGCCGTCTTCGTAGGCGCAGACAACGAGGATGTCCGGCGCGGAGGCTGTGGTCTCGACAGTCTGGACGCGGTAGTTGACGCCGCTCAACCACTGTTCGCTCGCCTGCGTGTTCCAGTACTTGTGCATCTCGGAATCGGCGGCGGGTTCCGTGCCGCGGCTGAAGCCGAGCCGGTCCGCGTCCGTCCAGTCGCTATCGTCGGCGAGTTGCGTCTCGGCCGTGCCGACGCCGGCGCGGATGCGGTAGAAGCCCCTGTCGAACTTGTTGAAGGTGTTGCGCGAAACCATGTACACGAGATAGCGGCCGGTCGCGAACCCCGAGAGGCGCACAAACGTGCGGTAGCCCGAGTCGTCGCCGAGAAGGAAGTCGCCGAAGACCGGATTGAAGAAGACGCCGTGGCACGCCTGGTCGTTTTCGGTGCCGCCCTGGGTCTGGGTGGGCTGCTTGGCGTAGTTCGGGACGAGCGAGTTGTTCTGACCGAGGTCGATGGAAAGGCCGATGGCCGTCCCGCGGGAATCGACGACGCCGTCCAGGACGTCCGGGAGGGCGTCGGCGGACGGATTCCAGGAGAACCAAGACGTGTCGTCATCCCCGAGAACGCCCTCGGTGTGGGCCGGGGTCGTCGAGGGGGCGGAGGAAGGACGCCGCGTGCCGAAGTCGATCTGTACCGGGGTACGGACGAGGTCGTAGACGACGTGGGTGACGGTGGCGGAGTC
>JAZUKQ010000077.1:0-5655 GCA_045643325.1 Kiritimatiellia bacterium
CCCCCCCGCCCCCGCGCCGCCCCGCGCTTCCCCCCCTCGAGCATCCTCTTTCGCTCGCGGTTCCGGTGTTTGTCGCGGTGCTCGCGGCGTTTCTCCTTCTGTCGTTCCGGATGTTTCTCGTGTCGCCCGGTCCCGAACTCCGCAACGCCAGGACGCTCGTCTCCGCCGCGAGACTTTTCGGCGACGATGTCGTCGACGCGCTCTCCGCGGCCTACGGCACGCCCGGATTCCTCGGCGCGCTGTTCCTCCTGGTCGTTCCGGCGGGGGGATTCGTCGGCGCGTCGCGTCAGATGCTGAAGGCCGACATGTCGCGTGTTCTCGGGTTCGCGGCGGGACTCTATCTTTTCCTCGGCCTGCTGCAGTTTCCGGTGGAGAGCCCGGCGTCGCTGTTCCCGCTTGTGGAGGATCCCGGCCTGGCCGTCTTCCTCTGTTTCCTCGTCGCGTTCGCCTCCGCGCCGCTTTCCTCCTCGCTTCTTTTGAAGGCGTACGACCAGTGGAGCCGGCGGATTCCGCCCGACCCGGAGACCGAATGGGTCGATCCGGATCTTGTGCCCCCGCAGGTCCGCGTCTCCCGCGCGTTCTGGATCTACACGGCGGCCGGTCTTCTGCTGCTCTGTCCCGCGCTGCTCGCCCCGCTCACGGACATTCCGGAGACACGGAAAGTCATCGGATATCTGGACAAACTCGCGGACGATGTCGCGCGCGACGCGGCCGGGGCGAAATACCTTGTGACGGACGGCTCGTTCGACCTGGAGATCCGTCTGGCGAATCCGGGCATCCTGCCGCTTCCCTATTCGGACGACCCGGAGACCGCGCCCGTCCCGCTGCGGGAAGACACGTCGGCGCGCCTCTCGCTGCTGCCGGACGCCGCGTCGAGAAAGTTGTTCCTCAACACGGGCGTCATCGGACTTCTCCGGGAGTGGTCCATCTCGTCGCCGGCGGACTTCGCCGCGACGGCCGCGCAGTCGTCGCCGACCCCGTGGCGGATTCTCGACCGTCCTCTCTCGTGGAACGGTCTGGTCCATGTCCTCCGCCCCGTCGGGGACGCGCCCGCCTTCGGCGCCTCGATTCTCGCGGAGCGGCTTTCCGACCTTCTGCCCGGCGTCGAGTGCGGAACGGTCGCGGACGCGGCGCGTCGGCAGATCGACTCGCTCCGGCGTCAGGCGGACAACTTCAACGAGGCGCGGCTTCCCGCCGAGAAGACGGTCGCGGAGCAGGTGCGGACGCTTACGACGCCCCAGGCCTGCCTTCTCAAGCTCGCCTCGTCGCCGGACGACCTTCCCGCGATCTTCTCCCTCGCTCTCCACGAGGCCGTGGCCACCGCCTCGCCGACCTCGTTCATCGCGACGCTGGAACGGGCCCGGAAGGCGGGCGCCTCCCGGCGGCTTGTGGACGAGGTCCACGCGTTCATCCTGCTCGACGTGTTCCGCGCCTACGCCTCCGCGGCGGCCATTCTGGACCCCTACGAGTATATGTCGGTGAAGGATCCCGCCTTCTGGTATGTCTGGGGCCGCTACGGCATCTTCGCGCGGAATCCCTACCATCTCCTCCGTTCCCGCGAACAGCTCGAGTCGATTCCGGGATGCGCGCTCCAGCTCGCGATGCTGGACGCGGACGCCGGGCTCGCGGAGACGAACGTGGTGAAGCTGGCCGACGGGCTCCGCGCGGCGCAGGGCGCCTCGCCGACGGACCTCGCCCTGCTCCGGCGCCGGATGGCCGTCCTCCTTCCCGCCGCGATTCCTCCCCCTCCCGAGGAACTGCCGGAGCCGAACGAGATCGTCGACCCGAAGAAGATGAGCCTCCGTCAGAAAAAATCGTATTTCTTCTCCGATCCGTCGGGGTTCCGCAGGAAAAGGCGGCCGGTGAAGGCGGACGCGCCGGAGTTTGTGGCGAACCAGCTCGAGGTCCTGAACCTCGCGCGCCAGATTCTCCGGTACGACACGGGCGACCGGCTGTGCCTCCGCCTGCTCGAGGGGCAGACACACCCGCTTCCGGCGATGGAGGAGTATTCCGCGGAAATCTTCACGTCCGAGACGGTTCGGGAACTGCTCGCGACGCCGGAGTTCCTCGTGATGCGGGAGGAGGCGCGGCCCGACTCGTTCGCCTCGCTGTTGTACAACCTCTCGGTGCTTCTCTCGGCGCACGATCCCGCCGCGCGGCAGGGCCGCTATCTCGACGACGATTTCGGCCGGAAGGCGCTGAAGGAGCTCGGGCTCGAGGAGTCCGAGGACGGAAACTAGCGCCGGATTCCGATGGCGCTCCGGTTGCAGACCACGAGAGGATAGTCCCGGAGCGGCACGTCGCGGACGAAGGTGTACGCCTTGTTCCACCCGGCCTCGCCGCGCTCCGCCGCGATGTTCCAGACGGAGCCGTCCAGCAAGTCCACGAGGACAGGATTCACAAGCTTGTTCCGGCCCTCTTCCTCGATGAAGTAGAGATCGGCCGGCGCGTCGGACTTCCAGGCGTATTGCGGGTCCGCGGGCATATAGTAGGTGTAGAACGGCTCTCCGTCGCGCACGAAGCATTCACGGACGGCGGCGATGTTCTCAAGGCGGGTGTGCGGCTCGTCGCGGGGCTTCGACTTGTCCGTCGAGATGTGGAAGAACGAGGGGACGCGCCGGATTCCGTCCCGGAAGATGGATGTGAGATGCTGGAGCGCGCGGTACGACATCTTCGGCGTGTAGGCGAGCCCGTGGAGGACGCCCTGCCGTTGGATGTCGAACTGCGAGATCTCGGTGGAGCTCTTCTGGTAGCCCTTCTCGATCATGTCGGCGATCATGAAGAACGAGCTTACGTCGATTTCGAGCGTATGGTCGAGCACGAAGTGGCGGAGAAGCCACACGGCCTGGTTGCGCTCGCTCTCGCGGACAAACCGCTTCTGCCAGTACGGGGACGGAACCCAGGACGGATAGCCCGCCTCGCCCTGCCAGACCTGCAGGGAAGGGTTCGTCGCGTGGAGAAGACGGCGGGCGTATCCCGCCTGCGACGCCCACTCGGCCTCGGGATGCGTGGTGTAGGGGTGGAGGCAGAAGAAGTCGAGTTTCCGGAAAACTCCGGTCGCCGCCATCTCCTGCAGATAGGCGAACGGGCATCCGCTCACGCAGCCGCCGCACCGCGCGTCGGGGTCTTCCTCGCGGATCGCGTCCCGCGTGATGTCGAGAAGGACCGCGTAGTCCGCGGCCGAGACGCCCTTGGGCTGCCAGAACGAGCCGATGTTCGACTCGTTCCAGATCTCGTAGTGCCGGACACGCCCTTTGAAATGCCGGGCCAGCTCGCGCGCGAACCGGAGCCACGCCTCGCGGCATTCGTCGCCGTAGTAGAGCGGCACATGGCCGACGGAGGCCTCGCCGAACGTCTCGTCCATGTAGAGTTTGTTGCCGTATCCGACGTTGAACCACGGCTGGACGCCCTGCGCGAGAAGTTGGTCGACGACGCGGTCGAGCCACTCGAACGTGAAGACGCCTTTCTCTTTCTCGCACTTCCACCATCCGGTCTGCGTACGCCCCCATTTGACGCCCGCCTCGCCCATGCGGCGATAGCAGACCTCGGGATCGATGAGGTCGCGGTCGAGGCACTCGAATCCGACGCCGACACGGCTTTCGCGGATGTCGCGGGACGGTGTCGGCATGATCTGCCCGGCATACGACGCGGCGGGAAGCCCGAGCGCGGAGGAGGGCGTCCCGGTAATCCGGCGGACGAAGCCCCGGATGCGTTCCTCGATGTCCGGATAGAGGCGGTGCGGCTCCGATCCGGGGATCCAGATGCCGTGCCCTTGGTTCTCCCGTCCGAACTCATAGAGGTATGACTCGACATCGATGCCCGAGGGGTCTTCGGCGCGGCTCCGGATCTCCATCGCGGCATGAGCGAACCGGGTCGCGGACTTGACGGGGACGACCCGGTCGCGCACGTAGTGGGTGAGAAGGATCGGGGGCATCCTCTCGGAAAGATGCGCGACGGGAAAGGCGTCTCGCGCGGTGTCGGCGGCGCCGAAAAGCTGTTCGTAGCGGCCAGGGTGGGCCTCGTAGTCCGGCGCGGGGTCGGCGATGCCGGAGATGGAGACGATGCCGAGAACGTTCTCGCGGGGAAGTCGGAGGCCCGTCATGAGGGCGAGATGGCCGCCGGCGGACGCGCCGACGATAAGGATCGGGTCGTCCCGGAGTAAGCTCAGTTCCTCGAGGCCGTTGTGGAGCAGATAGTCCGCCGCGGCGAGACAGTCGTCGCCGCAGGCGGGCCAGACATTCGCGGAGGCGAGTCGGTATTCGATGTTGAGGACGACCATGCCTTCCTCGTTGAGGAAGTCGGCGACGCCGTCGAACGAGGAGCGGTCCAGATGATTCCACCCGCCGCCGTGGATGATGAGGGCTTTGAGGGTCTTCCGACCCCGGCAGAGCCCCGTCCCGGGGTCGTAGCCCGCGGGGAAAGAAAGCGTGGCCTCATGCCAGAAATCACTTACGGAACTGTAGTAGACGGTTTTGGAGGGAAGCATGGCGGACGGGAATTGGAGAGGAAAGGCCGGAAGACCGGAAACGGGCGGACGCGAAGCCACGCGCCGGAAATAGAGTACCGCAATTCGGAGGGACTTCCAATCCCTGTCCGCGCGGTCCGGGCCGCATACGGTTTGATTCTTTGAGCGGGGATATACGGTAATAGAATGAAGATACAAAATCGTATAAAGAGTCTGAAAAGGACAAAAATGCTTCGATTTTTTTCCGAAAAACCGTTTGAATTTCTACGCGCGCGGGGGCGGAGGGCGTTCAAATCGTCGGAGTATGAGCGAATGATTTGAACTTCTACGCGCGCGGGGGCGGAGGCATCCCTCCGCGATGTTGCGCGCGACCGTCCGTATGCTCTCTACGCGCGCGGGGGCGGAGGCATCCCCCTCCGTTTTCTCGCAAGCGGCCTTTTCTGAATTTCAACGCGCGCGGGTGTGAGGAGGGTCGGACGTCCTTCCTTGCCTCTCTGAAGTGTCATAGCCCGCCGCAGGCCCCTCCCTTGAGGGAGGTGCCCCGCAAGGGGTGGAGGGTGTTGTTGCGGAGGTGGCCCCCCGGTCGGCTCCGCCCCCCCCAAGTGCAGGAGCCTGCACCCCGCCAGTGCCCCCGCTCTTCTCCGAAGGCACCTCCATCCCGCAGGACACCTCTGTTTCTGTTCAGAGGAGCGATATTCGCTTCTTTTGTTATAAATTTCAGTAAATAAGAACGAATATATAAAATTGACAAAAATAATGAAAATGAGCAAAAATGCTTCGTTTTTTGCAAAAAACCGTTTGAATTTCTACGCGCGCGAGTGTGGGTCGTTTCCGCCGCCGGTGATGATGATGGTGCCTCTGAATTTCAACGCGCGCGAGGGCGGAGGCATCCCCCTCCGCTTTCTCGCAAGCGGCCTTTTCTGAATTTCAGCGCGCGCGGGTGTGGGGAGGGTCGGACGTCCTTCTATGCCTCTCTGAAGTGCCATAGCCCGCCGCAGGCGCCTCCCTTGAGGGAGGTGCCCCGAAGGAGCGGAGGGTGTTGTTGCGGAGGAGAGCCTCCCAGTCGGCTCCGCCGCCCCCCGAGAGCCGGAGCCTGCGTCCCCCGCCAGCCCCCCCGCTCTTCTCCGAAGGCACCTCCATCCCGCAGGACACCTCTGTTTCTGTTCAGAGGAGCGATATTCGCTTCTTTT
>JAZUKQ010000078.1:0-6701 GCA_045643325.1 Kiritimatiellia bacterium
CCGTTGCAAGGCGTGCGCAAGTGCGCAAGTGCGCGAGACGGCTTGGCCGCCGCACGGTGTACACCCCCCGGCGGCGTTGCCGCCACCCCCCGCGCGGCGGGGGGCGGGCTCCGCCCGACCGGCGCGAGCGAGACACCCACCGGCGCTTCGCGCCACCTCCCTCGAGGGAGGCGCCTGCGGCGGGGGGCGGGTTTCGCCCGACCGACGCGAGCGAGACACCCTCCGGCGCTTCGCGCCACCTCCCTCAAGGGAGGCGCGTGGGCCTGCGGGCGGCCCGGCCCCCAAAGAGGCGCGGGGCGATGGCTCGGAGCTTGCTCCGGCCCCCTCCGCGAGGGGCCGCCTATTCGATGCGGAGGATCAGGTGCGCCTTGGGACCGGACGAGGTGGTGTCGCTCTCCGCCAGGGAGGCCGAGTAGCCTTGGTACGGCGCGTATTTCGGATACTTGTACGGCGTCAGGCTCACGCCGGCCGACGGAGTCGTCTGGACCGAGACTTTCCGCGATCCGAAAAGCGGTCCCTTCACCTCGAGTTTCGAGGCCGCCGAGCCGAAATCCTGCGTCGCCTCGCCGTAGGGGTATACGACGGATTTCCCTTTGACGGGCTTGATCTCGACCGAATACGGCCCGACAACCTTCTTCCTTTCCTCGACGGGGGTCTGCGGATCGAATTTGTGGGATTCGGGGAATCGCGCCGCGACCGTGAAGCGCGTCGGATACTTGCAGGACGGATCGTCGTCGACCCATCCCCAGCACTCGATGCTTTTGTCGTCGAATTTCCCATAGAACCCGAATTTCGACTCGTCTTCCAAAAGACCTTCCAGCGCGAAACTGTCCGCCGACGCCGAAGGGGTCGGACGGAGCGAATAGCTCACGACCTTCCGGTTGAAATATTTCGTCCCCGCCGAATAGCCGTGACCGTAGGAAAGGACGATGGAGGGTCCGACCGGTTTGCCGTTGTCCAGACAGATGACGGTGAGCGTCGCCTGCGCATTGAGCTTGACGCGGTAGTAGGGTGTCTCGTGGACGACGCAGGCCCCTTTGTCGGGGCCCGCGGTGAAGACGGGAAGGAGGTTCGGCGCGGCCTCTTTCTCGAACGGGGCGGGCGCGTGCTGCCGCTCGTCGAGCTCTTTCGCGAGTTTTTGCGACTCGACGGTCAACGCCGTCGCCGGGACTTTAATCTCCAGCCCGTCTGTCCGTTTCAGGATGACATACGGGAGTTCCAGACGGACGAACTCCGCCTGGACGGACTGCCCGTTGGTGCTGTTCCAGGTCGGGACGGCGGGCGTCTTAGGCTTGACGGGCGCCGGCTTCGCGGCGGGGGCCGCGGGGGCGGGAGCGTCCTGCGCCGGAACGGCGGACGAGAGAAGGGACAGACAAAAGGCGAGGGAAAGAACCGCTTTCATTCCGGGAAGCATAGCATATTCCGCCGCCCGTGGAAAGCAGATAGCGGAATGGGTAGGTTCGTCGAATGGATAGCTACCGCGTCGGGACGGTCGCGGGGAGCGTCGCGCCGGCATTGGAGCTCCAGCGCCAGTTCCTTGGAATTGGTGTAGTCGTTGTCGACCGCGCCGGTCCAAGAGAAACGGCCGGCGCCGGCGTCCGCGAGGGAGACGGCCGGAAGAAGCGCCGCGAGGGAAATGACGGAAAGAACGGAGAGGTTCTGCTTCCGTGCTTTTTTGTTATTTCACGAGGACCATGGTGGCCATGCCGGAGGAGACGAGACCGGAGACGTAGAGCGTTTTGGTTTGGGCGTCGACGCGCCATTCGGCGTGGGAGACATCGACGAAGCGCGGGGTCGAGGTGGAGATGGAGACGGTCTGGAAGGCGGTGGCGAAATCGCCGGAAAGCGACTTCCACGTGAGCACGGGGAGTTCGCGCCCGGAGAGTTTCGCCCTGCCCTTGGAGGGATCCGCGATGTCGATGGCGAGCGTGGAGCCGGCGGCGACGGAACCGAGGTCGAGCTTCGAACTGTTGGAGTAGGCGACAGCGAGGGTGCCGTTGGCGTCGGGGGAGACGACGACATCGATGCCGAACGAGCCGGACGGCGTGAGGTTGTGGACGGTGAGGGTGCCGGGAACGTCGCCATCGCCGGGGGCGAAGCGGATGCCGTCCGGGAAGTAGTTCTTCGAGGCGGTGGCGTTGTATTTGAGTTCCTTCGAGAGAGAGCCGGTGCCGCCGATGGTCCCGCCGGCCTGGGGTTTCGCCTGTGCGGTGTAGGTGACGCCGTTGACGAGGAAGGTGCCCGCGTCGGCGACGGCGCAGTCGGGATAGCCGGTGCCGCTGATGGCGAGTGTGCCGTTGGTGACGGACAGGGTGGAATGGCGCAGGAAGCAGTTGCCGAGGAAGGAGATGCGTCCGGGACCGCCCTGGACGAGGCGTCCCGCTCCGAAGACACCGCCGTGGAACGTGCGGTCGGAGGGACCGGCAAATTCGAGGGAGCAGCCATCGGAGTTGACGTTGTAGGTGGCGGGAATCGACAGACTTCCGTAGTCCCCGATGAGGTCCTCGGAGGAAATCCGCACGACGCCCGGGCCGTTGGCCTCGATTTGGACGAGGATGAGATTCGGGTATTCGGCCGTGCTGTCCGCTGGTTTGCTCCAGGCCATGGGGGCGGAGAGCTCCAGGGAACTGTTCTTGTTGCCGCACCGCAGGGCGAGGATGAGCTCTTCGCCGGCGAAGCGGAGGACGCCGCCTGCGGAGTCGATACCCTCGGGGCCGTTCCCGTTGATCATGATGGCGCCGGAACGAACGGTGAAATCGTGCGTTCCGAGATGGAGGAAGGGCTGGTTTCCGTCCATGCGGAGGGCGTAGACCTCCTCGTCGGACTCGAGGGACACCTGTCCGTTCTGGAGCCGCGAGGGGACGCCGGGTTCGTTGCCGGAAGCCAGAAGCGCCGCGTACGAGGACATGGGAAGGGATGTGACGTAGGTGCCGCGCGTCTCGTCCGAGACGACGGTGAGGAAGTTGTAGTCGGTGGCGACGGCCCAGGGGGCCCAGATGCCGGCCTCGTTGTTCGCGGCATTGAGCACGCGGAGGGTGGCGCCGCTTTTGATGTTCGCGATGAGGTGCGTCCCGGGGGCGCGGCGGTATTCGCCGACGGTGAAATCGACGGGGACGGACGCGGTCTTGGGTTCGACGACGAGGGCGAGGCGGCTGAAGCCGTGCTCGACGACGTCGATGCGCTCGTGGACGGGCGTGGAGGGGTGCCCGTAGAGGTAGATCTGGCCGCCGCCTTCGGCGAGGCGCACGGGGATGCCGCGGCCGACGCGGTAGTCGACGGCGAAGGCGCGGTTGTCGAGGGCGAGCGTGGTCAGGAGGTTGCCGCTGTAGCCGAGGCCGTTGGAATCGATGACGAACTCGGAGGCGGATTCGAGGGTGCCGCCCGTGCCGAGCGGGTTGCCGCCGGGATCGAGCGTGGAGGCCGAGACGCCGAAGGAGACGGTGTTGATGCGGTTGGTGACGGGGCCGCTGATGCGGACGGGGCCGGTGAAGTGGACGTTGGAGTTCTGGGCGCCGCTGTTGCAGTTGATGCCGAAGCCTGCGCCTCCGTCGGTGACGAGGCTGGTGAAGAGTGTGCGCGTTCCCCAGGAGTTGCTGTACATCTGGACGGTCTTGCGGAGGACGACCGGGCAGTCGTAGACGCCCTTGGCGGAACCGCTGTCGCTCTTGAGGGGGCCGGACATGACGGTGAGCGCGTACTGGCCGTCGCCGGTGAGGATGCCGGTGTTGTTGTTCCCCGTGAAGGCCACGCTGTTCACCTCGCGGTCGGCGCCGAGGTGGATGACCGCGTCGGCCGGAAGTGCGGCGACGGGGATGGTGACATTGTCGGCGGCGGTGGGCACGGCGTCGTTGGACCAGTTGGCGGCCGTGCCCCACTGGCCATCGCCTGCCTCATTGTCCCAAGTGACGTCGGCCGCGAAGGCGGCGAGAGCGGGAAACAGGAGCGAAAATGTTGCAGAATGCGTTTTCATGGGAATAAGGATACCACTTCAACTCATAGTATGCAATAGCCAAAAAGGTGTGGTGACTTTTCCCATTTTTCCCGGAAGCGAAACGCGCCCTCCAGTCGATTCTGTCGAAAGACTTCTCCAGGGGGCCGGGCTCCGCCCGAGCGCGGCGCCGAGCCTTTGCCGCGCACGGTGTACTCCCCCGGCCGCAAGCGGCAACCCCCTCGCGGAGGGGGGCGGGCTCCGCCCGAAGAAAGCCTCATTTCATTGAAACAACGGCGCAGAAGCCACATTCCCGGGTTTCTGCGCTCTATCCGCGAAAAAGAATGGGGAATGTCCAGGGTAGCGGAAAGAGGCCGGTTATGATAGACTAGGCATACGTTTTTCCACCCTTCAACTCTGGAGTGTTTATGAAATCTGTCGACGATACGGCGGCCTGCGACGCCCGTTCCCTCAGCGTCCCCAAGATGGGTATCCTCGGTCTCCAGCACATGTTCGCCATGTTCGGAGCCACTGTGACCGTTCCGCTCATTACGGGACTTCCCATCGACACGACCCTCCTCATGGCGGGTCTCGGCACACTCCTCTTCCACCTCATCTCCGGCGGCAAGGTCCCGGCCTTCCTCGGCTCCTCCTTCGCCTTCCTCGGCGGCTACGCGGCCATTACCGGGCTCGCCGGCAAGGAAGGCTACGAGGCCATGACCTCGGTCCAGCTCCTCCCGTACGCCTGTCTCGGCGTCGCCTGCTCCGGCCTCGTCTACCTCGTCCTCGCCGGGCTCATCCGGACCTTCGGCATCAAGAAGGTCATGCGCTGCTTCCCGCCGATCGTCACCGGCCCGATCATCATCGCCATCGGCCTCGGCCTCGCCCCCGTCGCCGTCAGCAGCTGCAAGACCAACTGGACGCTCGCCCTTGTCGCCCTCGCCGTCATCATCGTCACCAACATCTGGGGCAAGGGCATGATCAAGATCCTGCCCATCCTCTGCGGCCTCGTCGTCTCCTACATCGTCGCCGTCTGCATGGGCGCCGTCGACTTCTCCGCCATCAAGGACGCCGACTGGATCGGCATGCCCGTCCACAAGACCAGCACCATCCTCGGCGTCGACTGGGCGCAGAAAGGACTCATCACGAGCGCCATCGTCGCCATCGTCCCGATCGCCCTCGCGACCATCATGGAGCACATCGGCGACATCTGCGCCATCTCCTCGACCGTCGGCAAGGACTTCATCAAGGACCCGGGCCTACACCGCACCCTCACGGGCGACGGCCTCGCCACGGCCTTCGCCTCGCTCTTCGGCGGTCCCGCCAACACCACCTACGGCGAGAACACCGGCGTACTCGCGCTCTCCCGCGTCTTCAACCCGGTCGTCATTCGCATCGCGGCCTGCTTCGCCATCCTCCTCTCCTTCTGCCCGAAGTTCGCGGCCCTCATCAGCACCATCCCCGGCTGCATCGTGGGCGGCATCTCCTTCGTGCTCTACGGCATGATCTCCGCGGTCGGCATCCGCAACCTCGTCGAGAACCACATCGACTTCGCGAAGCCCCGCAACCTCATCATCGCGGCGGTCATCCTCGTCACCGCCCTCGGCGGTGTGACCATCCCGATCGGCTCCTCGGGCGCCTCCCTCACCCCGCTCGCCATCGCCTCTCTCGCCGGTGTCATCCTCAACGCCATCTTCCCCTCCGGCGACTACGCCGCGCACGCCAAGGAAGACGAGCCGCCGAAGGGCAACACGTACCGCGTGTAGCGCGCCGCCGCGCCCGGGGTGGGCCAACGATGTCTCTCGGAGCAACCGTCTCTTCGGGGACGGTCGCTCCTTTTGTGAAAGCATAGCAGAATGTTCAACAGGAAATCAAAAAAGATGAAAGAAGATAAAAAGACTCCGGAACCGGAGAACCCAAAGGACGGGGCGAGTCCCGTCGGGGAAAGCGCAGGACCGAAGACCGGCGAAGTCCCGGCGCAGGAAAATGCCGAACCGGAAGCCGGCGGCTCCCCGTCCGGGGAGAACAAGGCGGAGAACGTGTCCGCGGAAGAGTCCCAGCCGGCCGGGACCGCCCCGGAGGAGTCCAAGGCGGAGGGTGACGAGCCGAAGAGTGACGAGACGTCCCTTCTCAAGGACCGCCTGCTCCGCCTCCAGGCTGATTTCGACAACTACCGCAAGCGCGTGGCGCGCGACCATCAGGATCTCGTGGCGCAGTCCAACGCCGAGCTGATCAAGGCGATTCTCACGCCGCTCGACCACCTCGAGCGCGCCGTCGATAGCATGGCGAAGGGCTCGGACGAGAACGACCCGAACCTCAAGGGCGTCAAAATGGTCCAGACGGCGCTTCTCTCGGCGCTCGAGCGTTTCGGTCTGAAGCCGCTCGACATCGCTGTCGGCGAGGAGCTCGATCCGAACAGTCAGGAGGCGCTCGGCGTTCTTCCTGTGCCGGGAATCGCGGAAGGGCGCATCTCGGCCGTCGTGTGCCGCGGCTACGCGCTCAACGGCAAGGTGCTCCGCGCCGCCCAAGTGATGGTCGGCTCGGAGGAGGCCGGCGAAAGCGCGGCGGCGGTGGACGGAAAATCCGGCTCCGCGGAGGGGTAGACCATGGCAGAGAAACGCGACTATTACGAGGTCCTCGGGGTCCCGAAGACGGCCCAGAAGGACGAGATCAAGAAGGCGTACCGCAGGCTCGCGAAGGAGAACCATCCGGACCTCCATCCGAACGATCCGGCGGCCGCGGAGCGATTCAAGGAGATTTCCGAGGCGTACGA
>JAZUKQ010000079.1:0-8422 GCA_045643325.1 Kiritimatiellia bacterium
CCGAATTCCTCGTCCCGCCCCTCACAACCGTCGATTTCCAGGTGGAGGCGCAGACGGCGCATCTCGTCGACGCCCTTTTCCAGCGGCTTGAAACCCCGGACGCCCCCCTCGTCCGCATCACGATCCCCCCGAAACTGGTGGAACGAAACAGCACAACACCCCCAAGACAACAAGGAGTCCCATGAAAAAACGTATGTCCATCCTCCTGCTGGCCATGGCCGGCCTAGCGTCCTCCGCATTCGCGGGCCTGATGGTCCACGAACCGTTTGATGTGGAAAGCGTTTCCGCGCTGACCGACGGCCCCGCCGACGGCATCGGCTGGCAGGCGGACAGCGTGTGGACCGTGACGAACACGCTGGGCGAGCTGCAGTTGAGTCTCGCGGAAAACCTCGAGATGGGACGCCTCGTGACGACCGGGGCGGCCCTCCGCATCACGAATCCGAACCAGACGACGGGCAAGCTGCGCCGCGGTATCGCCATCACTCCTCCCGCCCGGAATGCTTCGGTCTGGGCCAGCTACCTCCTCCACTACAGCGGCCCGACGAACAGCGGCACATACCAAAAACAGGGCTTCGACTGGTCGTTCCGCAATGCCGAAAAGGACACCTACACCTTCGCCAGCACGTTTCTTTTCGCGGGCGACTGGGACAAAGACATGAACATGGGCGCCGATGCGAACGGGAAGGACATGACGCGCATCGCATGGCCGACGGCACCGGTGGACGGCACGCTGTATCTCGTCGTGACGTCCATTACGAATCTCAGTCTCGGATCCTGGAACGGCGACAAGCGGACCGCGCTCCGCCAGTGGGTCCTCGAGACCGACGACTTCAACGCCATCGTCGAGTCGGGCCTCCTTGCCGACACCACGCCGGAAGCGGACTTCTCCCAGTTGCTGGACGCCCATTGCGTCGGGGTGATCGAAGAGAGCGTCGACGGCTCGTGGGGGACCGGGAATCTCGGTGCCGACGACGTCTGGCAGTTTTCGCTGGAGCTCCGGAACTACGGGAACCCCACGGCGGTCTACGTTCTGGACGAACTGCGCCTGGGGGCGAGCTTTACCGACGTGCTTCCGCTGATTCCGCCGCCGCCTTCCGGGACGGTGATGCTCGTTCTCTGATTCCGCCGCCATGAATCCATCCATCCCACGCGCCCTTTTCGCCATCGCCGCGTTGCTCGCCTGCGAACTCCGCGCGGAGCCGGAAGCCCGCCCGTACGGCTGGCTCTACGAGGCGGAGGCGAACGCGCCGCAGTCCACCTGTTCCGTCATTGACGACGCGCGTGCGTCCGGCAAGCGCGCCGTGTCCTCCAAGGCGGCCTGGCAGCCGCTCATCGCGGTCGGCGGCCTTCCCGAAGGGCTCTCGGGCTCGTTCGAGCTCTGGACCCGGCGGCGCGGCGGTCCCGTCTGCCTCAAGGCCCTTCTTCCCGAGGGCGGGCAGAAGGAACTGGGCTGGACGTGGGGCGAACCCGCGAAATGGGAATGGCACCGCGCGGGATCGTTCGAACGCAAGGTGCTGGAAAGCGGCTTCCTGTTCATCCGCGACGGGAACGGGGAGCGCTGGACAAGCCTCGACGCCGTTGCCATCGTCACGAACGCGGACCTCGCCGCGGCGGCATTCGCGCCGGAACCGCTCGACGTGTCGCTTGAGATTCCGTGGACGGCCGAGCCGGGCGGGACGATTTCGGCGCGCCATTGGGCCGTCAACGACTACGAAATCCTGCGGGCGAAGGACGCCTCGGAGACCTTCGACGGGCGCTTCCGGGACCTCGCGCCCGCGTTGGTGCGCATCCACCACGCCGGCATGGCCGAGACCTGGTCCAACGCCGAAACGCGCGGCTGGGACGTGGAAAAGATCCGCGCCTCGTTCGAACGCATGCCGGCGTACCGCGGCACGCCCATTCTGGTCAACATCTGCACCTGGCCGAAGTGGTTCCACGACGGGTCGGTGCTTCCGGAGGAGAGGCACGACGATTTCGCGCGGCTCTGCGCGGACCTCGTCCGGGTGTTCCGCGACGAACTCCACATCCCCGTCGCGTACTGGGAAGTGCTCAACGAGCAGGACAACGCCTACGAAAAGGCGGGCGACCTCCCCTCGCTCTGGCGGCTGCTGTCCAAGGTGATGGCGGCGATGCGCGAGGCGGACCCCGCCGCGAAGATCGGCGGTCCGGCGCTCACCTGGCCGAAGGGGCTTTGGACGGACGGGTTCCTCGAGACCTGCGGCGGGCAGATCGACTTCCTCTCCTGGCACAGCTATGCCTCCGGTTCGCGCAACGACGCGACGGATTTCATCCTGACCGACCGGGTCCGGGCCATCTGCGACATGGCGCGCGGGGCGCGGGAAGCGCTGGCGCGGTATCCGGCGGCGGCGCGCGCGGAGACGTTCCTCACGGAATACAACATCTCCTGGACGTGGGAGACGCGCGACCCGCGCATGGCGAACCACATCGGCGCGGTCTTCGACGCGCTGGTGGTGAAGGGCGTCGCCGAGGCGGGGTTGTCCGGCGCGTTCGTCTGGCACCTCAAGGACCACATCTACGGACTGCTGGACGGCGACAACACGGTGCGTCCCGCCTACCACCTGTACCGTCTCGGGGCGCGACACCTTGTCGGCGACATGGTTCCGGCGGAAGCATCGGACCCGGACGCCCTGCAGGTCCTGGCGGTCCGCCGCGCGGATGGAAAGCGCGCGGTCCTGCTCATCAACCGCTCCGGGCATCCGCTCCGGCTCCCGTCGGCGCAAACGCTCCTCGGCGCGGCCGACATCGCGGAGGCGGAAATCGGCCCATCGGACTTCCGCGACCTTGCCCCGATGGCCTCCCCCGCCGCCGCCCTGAACATGGCGCCCCTCTCGCTTCGGCTTTTCGTTGAGATGTGATACGAGCGCATAGAGTTTTCAAAAGGGTCCGCGACCAATAGGGACATCATCATACCCATCAAAGACTCCGACTTTTCATAAAATAAGGTTTATGAAAATCATATGGAATCGCGCGCTTGGGTGTGGACTTCCCCACCGAAATAGGGCATACTATTTTCTGTCTTTCTCCGTGTTTCCGCAGGCCTCGGCGGCGCTGCGCGACTCGGGTTGTCTTTTTCTTTTTTCCCAACTATCCAACGGGCCGCCCCATGAAATGCATCTGTGATTTTCTCAAAAAATACGGGTTTACCAACGCCCCCGCCGATGACGAGCTTCTCGCGGAGTTCGACCGCCAGATGACGGCCGGTCTGAACGGTCAGGTCGACTCGCTCGCGATGATTCCCGCGTATGTCGCCATGGAAAAAGAAGTTCCGGTCGACAAGCCCGTCCTCGTTCTTGACGCCGGCGGCACCAATCTCCGCGCGGCGGTGGTCCATTTTGACGCGACGGGCAAGGCCTGCATCGACTCGTTTCAGAAGTTCCGCATGCCCGGAACGGAGGGACGCGATCTTACGGCCGACGAGTTTTTCGGATCGCTCGCCGAAAAACTCGGTCCCGTCATCGACAAGGCCGACACCATCGGTTTCTGCTTCTCCTATCCCGCCGAGATTACGCCGGACTGCGACGGCCGTCTTCTCCGCTGGACCAAGCAGGTGCAGGCCACCGAGGTTGTCGGAAAGATGGTCGGCGCCGGTGTCGCGGCCGCAGTCAAGGCCAAGTACGGCAAGAATGTGAAGGTCAAAATCATCAACGATACCGTGGCGACCCTTCTCGCCGGCAAGAGCGCGGGCGTCTCCCGCAAGTATTCAAGCTATATCGGCTTCATTCTCGGCACCGGGACCAACACCGCCTATGTCGAGCGCCATGAGCGGATCGGGAAGGCGTCCGGTCTCGCGGCCGGCGGTCTCATGGCCATCAACGTCGAATCCGGAAATTTCAACGGAGTCCCGCAGAGTGATTTCGACAAGACGATGGACGCCCCGCTTCCCGACAAAGGCTTCGGATCGTTTGAGAAGATGATTTCCGGCGCCTATCTCGGCAACGTCGCCCGCTGCCTGTTTCAGGCCGCCGCGCTCGAAGGTTTCTTCTCCCCGAAGGCCGCCGAAGGAATCCTCGCGATGCGAGACCTCGCCAACAAGGACTTCGACGACTTTGTCGCGAATCCGTTCTGCCAAGGCACCGCGTTCGACGCGCTTGAACTGACGGATGATGACCGCCGCGCCATCATGGCCCTCGGAAACGCCGTGTTCTACCGCG
Source organism: Kiritimatiellia bacterium (assembly GCA_045643325.1). Classification (GTDB taxonomy): domain Bacteria; phylum Verrucomicrobiota; class Kiritimatiellia; order RFP12; family JAZUKQ01; genus JAZUKQ01. The sequence goes on from JAZUKQ010000079.1 coordinate 4,173, forward strand.
CCGCGCGCCTCACCGCCTGCAATATCGCCGCCGCGGTGATCCGCTCGGGCGAGGGCAAGGATCCGCTTCATCCCGTCTGCGTCACCATCGACGGTTCGACCTACTACAAGACCCGCTCGGCGCAGTTCAAATCGCGCATCGAGGCAGAACTCCGCGCCATTCTTGAGCCCAAAGGCATCGCCTACGAGCTCATCTCTGTCGACGAGGCCCCGATTCTCGGCGCGGCCGTCGCCGGCCTTACGGCGTAGTCATCCCGTCTTTGAGAGACGAAAAGAGGGACACAGGCGCCTGTGTCCCTCTTTTTTTTCCGGATTACCGGCTATCGGTTGTCCGGAACAGCGCTCAAAAAGTGTTTTGAAATGACCTCTGCGGCGCGCCGGAGCGCGCCTTCTTTTCCGAGCGCGGCGGAGACGTCCCGCATCGAGGCGAGCATCGCCGTCCGTCGGGGTGTGTCTTCGAGAAGCGGCAGCATCTCGTCCGCGAGCCGGCGCGGCGTGAGAGCGTCCTGGATGAGTTCTTTGCAGACCTCTTTGCCCGCCACAAGATTTACAAGGCCGATGAATTTCACACCGGTCACCAGATGTCTCAGAATCCGGTACGAAAGCGGAGCCAGCCGGTAGACAATGGTCATCGGACATCCAAGAAGGGCCGCCTCGAGGGTGGATGTGCCGGATTTCACAACAGCCGCCTCCGCTTGAAGAAGGGCGTGGCGGGATTCTCCGCAGACCACATGGATATCCAAGCCGTCGCGTTCTTGCGGCGGAGAACCGTTCTTCCATTCCTCGAGTTGGCGCTCCACTTCCGCCCGTACGCCTTGGGTCGGCGTCGGAATAAGAAATGTGCAGGGGCCCTTCTCCTTTTGCAGAAGAACGGCGGCGGAAAGAACGTCTGGAAGAAGCCGGGAAATCTCCGTTTTTCGGGAACCCGGAAAGAGCGCGACGCGGTGTCCGTTTCCCCATGGAAGGTCAGACGGGGGCTCCCGCCTGGTTTCCGCGACACGATCCACCAATGGATGGCCCACAAAGTCCACGGGAAGTCCCGTTCCTTTGAAAATCTCCGGCTCGAACGGAAAGAGCGCGACGAGCCGGTCCAACGTCCGGGCGATTTTCGGAACGCGGCCCCGGTGCCAGGCCCAAACCTGCGGGCAGACATAATGGACGACCGGAATGCCGAGAGCTTTGGCCATCGCGGCCACCCGAAGATTGAAACCGGGATAGTCGATTGTCAGAACCAAATCCGGACGACGGTCGCGGAGCGTGTCTCCCGCCGTGCGGAGAAGCCGCTTGAAGAACCGAAATCGTTTCAGGACTTCCCAAAGGCCCATAACGCCTGTTTCGTCCGTGTGGGCGAAAAGTTCCGCGCCTTCCTCCCGAAGCCGGTCTCCTCCGATTCCGTATACTTCAAGAGGGCGCGGAGCGACCAGCGCGCGGAGTTCCCTAACCAACGAGGCCCCGTACATATCGCCGGAGACCTCGCCTGCGAGAATCATGACGCGGACAGGGGACGGACTCACATGGAAAACGGTTCGAGGTTCATAGATTGACGGTGGGAGGGCGGGAGAAATCGTCCTCCGGCCAACCCCTCCTCCATCGTCAATCCGCCTCAGTCGAACTGCACCTTGCCGGAGCCTTTTTCGATGGACCCGATGCAGACGGGGCGGGCTTTGGTGGACTCAAGCGCGGCGAGCGTCTTATTGAGATCCCGCTCGCGGACGGCGAGGACGTAGCCGATACCCATGTTGAAGACGCGGTACATCTCCATCTCGTCGACATCACCGGCCTCTTGAAAGACCTTGAAGACGTTCGGAACGTTCCAAAGACCGCGGGAGATGACGGCGTCCATATTGTTGGGAAGCATCCGGGGAACATTGTCCACCAGACCGCCGCCCGTGATATGGGCCATCCCGTGAATTTTCACGCCGGCGGCCCAAACCGCCTCGACGGGCTTGAGAAAGCTCGTATGGACGGCGAGGAGCGTTTCCGCGACGGTCTTCTTGCTTCCGGGAAACGGATCGGTCACTTTCAGACCGAGCTTCTCGAACAGAATCTTGCGCGCGAGCGAGAACCCGTTGGTCTGGAGTCCGGACGAGGGAAGCCCGATCAGCACATCGCCCTCTTTGAGGGTTTTCCCCGTGACGATTTTCTTTTTCTCGACGGTGCCGATGATGGTACCGACGAGGTCGTACTCTCCAACCGGGTAGAGGCCCGGCATCTCGGCGGTCTCGCCGCCGATAAGCGCGCAGCCGTTCTCGCGACAGGCCTTACAGAGGCCTTTCACGACTTCCGCGAAACGCGGAGCCGAGAGTTTGCAGGTTCCGAGATAATCCAGAAAGAAGAGCGGACGGGCGCCTTGGGTGAGGATGTCGTTGACGCAGTGGTTGACGAGGTCCTGTCCCACCGTACCGTGGATTCCGGCCATGTTGGCGACTTTGAGTTTTGTGCCGACGCCGTCGGTCGAGGCGACGAGAACGGAATCTTTTCCGGGAGACTGGAACAAGCCTCCGAACCGGCCGATGTCACTGAGGACTCCAGGGGTTTTGGTGGACTTGACGGCGGTTTTGATGGCGGCGAGTCCGGCGTCCATCTCATCGATATCGACACCGGCGGCGGCATATGCGGAAACAGGTTTAGACATAGGAACGGTCTGTTAGGAATGGGGTAGTCGGCTCAGTTCCGAAAATCTTTCGGATTGTTCGGTTTTCTGGAAAAGGTTATTTTTCGGCGGGGGCCGCATCGCCTTCGCGGGGAGCCGCGGATTCGGCGGAAGGAATCTTCTCCTGCATGGCCTTGCGGTTGGCGCGCATCCTCTCTCCGCGGACTTGCCGGATATAGTTCCGTTCGGCGGAGAGCGCGGCGGCGGCGCGTTCCGCTTTGGCGACCTCCTCGTTTTTGGACTGCATTTCGGGAAGCTTTTTGACGGCTTCCTTGAGGGCGAGTTCCGTCTCGCGGAGTTCTCTGACAAGACTCTCTCGCTTGGCGTGGAGTTCCGCGATCTCTTCGGACGCGTCGGAATTCCGCCAGGCGTTTTCAAGCTCGGAACGGCTTTCCTGCAACGCGCGGGAGGCTTCGATCGACTTTCCGGAGACTTCGTTGAGCGCGGCGACGAGTTGTTCGTCCGTCATCGCGTCATATTTCTTTTTGAGTTCCTGCGGAACCTCGGCGACGGGACGTGTACGGGGATTTTCCGGACGGATTCCGGGGCGGTCGCCGTTAGCGCGGGGACGTCCGGGGTCGCGGGGGCCTTTCCTGCGGGGCGCGACAGCCTCGGCACCGGGCTTTCCGGTGTCGTCCGGACCTTTCCGACGGGGCGCGACGGCCTCGGCACCGGGTTTTCCGGTGTCGGCGGCGGGACCGGGATTCGGGTCATCGGCGAACACGCAGACGGAGAATACGAGAAGAACGGCTGAACAAAGAAGGCGTTTCATCGACGGATTTCCTTTAGAAGAATAGAAAATAGTAGCGGGGAAAGCGGAGTTAAGAGTACAAAATACGCCTCTTTCCCGCAATCAGAAAATGTGATCCGGCATAAATCCTCGCAGTCCCGACCCAAATATCAGACATCCATGTGGCGTTCTTCTCTCGGATTCCGCAAACTGTTTGTGCCGCATCCGCAACAGACACCCACCGGCGCTGCGCGCCACTTCCCGGAAGGCGCCTGCGGCGGGCTACGGCGGTGGATTCAGGGAAGCGCGCCGCTTTCGGGCGGAGCCCGGCCCCCTCGAGGGGGCTGTCGGCGGAGCCGACGGGGGGTGTTTTCCCGAGGTCGGAGGCAAAACACCCACCGGCGCTGCGCGCCACCTCCCTCGGAGGGAGGCGCCTGCGGCGGGCTACGGCGGCACTTCGGGGAAACGCGGGGGCGATGGCTCAGAGCAGCCCCGGCCTCCTCGAGGGGGCTGCCGCTCAGCGGCTGGGGGAGTACACCGTGCGCCGCAAAGGCACGGCGCCGCGATCGGGCGAAGCCCGGCCCCCTCCGGAGGGGGCTGCCGCTTCAGCGGCTGGGGGTGTCTTATTGTGCTAGACATAGATAATGCTCTATGCTATACTTGGCTCCATGAACACATTTATCGATATAAAACGCCTCACCAAAGAGGAGCGCAAAGGACTTCGAACCATCGCGTTCGAAAAATACAAGGCCGGACAAAACGCCAGCCAAGCCGCGAAGGATCTTGGCGTCCGTCCTCAATCGGTTGGTCGCTGGTTCCGCGCGTTCAAGCGAGTCGGTGGCGTTTCTGAAGAGCAAAAGCGCGGGCC